>CAVBXH010000057.1:0-17407 GCA_963599475.1 Acutalibacteraceae bacterium
GAACACCCTTGCTCTTGGCTATGTAATTCCCGCTATTAGGGCTTACTCGGGACTTCCACCCGTTAGACAATGCTCATGCCGAGCATACCAAAAAAAAACGGTGAAACCATGAAGATTAACGTTTTGTATGCCGCAAGTACGGGATTTTTTGCTAACTTTGCAGGAAAATCATCAATATTGAAAATATGACGTTTACGAAAACCTTCCTGTCCGTTGCACTGGCCACACTGCTGACCTTCTCGTCCAGCGAGACCAAGGCAGCCACAAAAGGCGGCACGTTCACTGCCGGCGACAAGACCTTCCTGCTGAACGGCAAGCCCTTCGTGGTGAAGGCAGCGGAGCTGCACTATCCGCGCATCCCCCGTCCCTACTGGGAACACCGCATCAAGATGTGCAAGGCTCTCGGTATGAACACCGTCTGCCTCTACGTGTTCTGGAACATCCACGAACAACGGGAGGGCGTGTTCGACTTCACAGGCAACAACGACGTGGCGGCCTTCTGTCGCCTCTGCCAGAAGCATGGTATGTACGTCATCGTGAGACCCGGTCCATACGTGTGCGCCGAATGGGAGATGGGCGGTCTGCCTTGGTGGCTCCTGAAGAAGAAGGACATCCGCCTGCGCGAGCAAGACCCCTACTTTATGGAGCGCGTGGAAATCTTCGAAAGGAAGGTGGGCGAGCAACTCGCTCCCCTCACCATCCAACGTGGCGGGCCTATCATCATGGTGCAGGTGGAAAACGAATACGGTTCATACGGCACAGACAAACCTTACGTGAGTGCCATCCGCGACATTGTGAAGGCGAGCGGCTTCGACCAGGTAAGCCTCTTCCAGTGCGACTGGTCCAGCAACTTCCTCAACAACGGTCTGGACGACCTGACATGGACGATGAACTTCGGTACGGGAGCCAACATCGACCAGCAGTTCAAACGGCTCGGTGAGGTGCGCCCCAACGCCCCGAAGATGTGTTCCGAGTTCTGGAGCGGCTGGTTTGACAAATGGGGCGCGCGCCATGAGACACGCCCGGCCAAAGACATGGTGGAAGGGATGGACGAGATGCTCTCCAAGGGCATCAGCTTCTCCCTCTACATGACCCACGGCGGCACGAGCTTCGGCCACTGGGCTGGCGCCAACTCCCCCGGCTTCCAACCTGACGTAACCTCCTACGACTACGATGCCCCCATCAACGAATATGGTCACGCCACACCTAAATACTATGAGTTGCGGCAGATGATGGCGAAATACACGGACGGCAAGAAACTGCCCGCAGTGCCCAAGGCACCAATGAGTCTCATCAGCGTTCCAGCGTTCAAACTGACGGAATACAGGCCGCTGCGCTATGGTATCGGAGCATCGAAGGACAGCAATGTGCCGCTGTGCTTCGAGGATATGGACATGGGTTGGGGCTCTATGGTCTACGAGACCGTTTTGCCCACCATCAAGAATCCGTCCACGCTGACTGGTGAGTTTCACGACTTCGCGCAAGTCTACGTCAACGGAAAATACGTGGGGAAGATTGACCGCGTAAAGAACGAGAAAACGCTCGAACTACCTGCCCTGCCACAGGGTGCCAACCTCACCATCGTGGTGGAAGGCATGGGACGCATCAACTTCGGCCGCGCCATCAAGGACTATAAGGGCATCATCGGCGCTGTGACCCTCTCTTCGCAGCAGGACGACTGCGACATCACCCTCACCCCTACCCGCTGGAGCAACAGCACCATTGCCGACGACTATGGGACGGCGGTCAAAGCCCTTGGAATGCCCACCGACAAGATGCGCAACATGGAGAGCAAGGCTGGCTACTATCGTGGATGCTTTACGGTGAACAAGGTGGGCGACACCTTTATTAATATGGAGGCGTTCGGCAAGGGACAGGTCTACGTGAACGGCCACGCGCTGGGACGTTTCTGGAGCATCGGTCCCCAGCAGACCCTCTATCTGCCAGGATGCTGGCTGAAGAAGGGGAAGAACGAAGTGGTGGTGCTCGACGTGGTAGGCCCCAAGGGCGAGGCCACAGCCTTCTGCCAAGACCATCCGGAGCTGGACAAGCTCAACCTCGAGAAGAGCAACAAACACAACGACCCCGGACACCGCATGGACCTCAACTCCGCCACGCCCGTATGGCAGGGTGAGCTACAGGGTGGCAACGGCTGGCAGACCGTCAAGCTCGACAAGCCCGCCACGGGTCGCTACTTCGCCATTCAGATAGAGAGTAGCCAGAGCGGCGACACCCAGACTGCCATCGCCGAGGTGTACCTGCAAGATGCCAACGGCAACCGCATCGACCGCAACAACTGGGTAGCCTATTATGCCGACAGCGAGAAGGGCAACGCCACGCTCGACAAGATGTTCGACCTGCAGGAGAGTACCTACTGGCAAACCGAGAAGGGTGCTTCGCTCCCCCATCTGGCCATCGTGGATATGGGCAAGACGGTGACCGTCACCGCCTTTGAGTACCTGCCGCGCGCCGAACAGGGAGCACCGGGGAGCGTCAAGGGTATGAAACTCTATGTAAAGAAATGACCATAAAACAAACCAAAAATAAAATTTATCAGACACATGAAAACAAATTATGAAATCCGTTACGCTGCGCATCCGGAAGATGCAAAGCACTACGACACACAACGCATCAGACGCGACTTCCTTATTGAGAAAGTGTTTGCCACCGACGAGGTGAACATGGTTTACTCCATGTACGACCGCATGGTGGTGGGCGGTGCCATGCCCGTCAACGAATCCCTCAAGCTGGAGGCCATCGATCCACTGAAAGCTCCCTTCTTCACCACGCGCCGCGAGGTGGGCATCTACAATGTGGGAGGGGCAGGCACCGTAACGGTGGGCAACGAGACCTTCGAGCTGGACTACAAGGAAGCCCTCTACATCGGGCGCGGAGACCGCGACGTGGTATTCGCCTCCAAGGACACCAAGCACCCCGCCAAGTTCTATTTCAACTCCACCACCGCCCACAAGGAATATCCCTGCAAGAAGGTGACGAAGAAGGACGCCGTCGTGGCTCATCTGGGTGCGCTGGAGACCTCCAACGAGCGCGACATCAACAAGATGATCGTCAACCAGGTGCTGCCCACCTGCCAGTTGCAGATGGGAATGACCGAGCTTGCGCCGGGCTCCGTGTGGAACACCATGCCGGCACACGTACACTCCCGCCGCATGGAGGCCTACTTCTATTTCGAAATTCCCGAAGACCAGGCCGTCTGCCACTTCATGGGCGAGGTGGAGGAGACACGCCACCTCTGGATGAAGGGCGACCAAGCCGTGCTCTCTCCCGAATGGAGCATCCACTCCGCCGCCGCCACCCACAACTACACGTTCATCTGGGGCATGGGCGGTGAGAACCTCGACTACGGCGACCAAGACTTCTCACTCATCACCGACCTGAAATAAACACCATACGACTATGAACAATCTCTTCTCACTGGAGGGCAAGGTAGCCCTCGTCACCGGTGCCGCCTACGGCATCGGCTTCGCCATCGCTGAGGCATACGCCAAGGCCGGTGCAAAGATTGCCTTCAACTGCCGCAAGCAGGAACATCTGGACAAGGCACTGGCTGACTATCGCGCCAAGGGCATCGAAGCCCACGGATACCTCTGCGACGTGACGGACGAAACGCAGGTGAAGGCCATGGTACAGGACATTGAACAGCAGTTGGGCACGATAGACATTCTGGTGAACAACGCCGGCATCATCAAGCGCATCCCCATGACGGAGATGTCGGTAGAGGATTTCCGCCAAGTCATTGACATTGACCTCAACGCACCGTTCATCGTCTCGAAGGCCGTACTCCCAGGCATGATCAAGAAGGGACACGGCAAGATTATCAATATCTGCTCCATGATGTCCGAACTCGGACGCGAGACCGTGTCGGCCTACGCTGCCGCCAAGGGTGGACTGAAGATGCTCACCCGCAACATCTGCTCGGAGTTTGGCGCATACAATATCCAGTGCAACGGTCTCGGCCCAGGCTACATCGCCACCCCGCAGACCGCCCCGCTCCGGGAACGGCAGAGCGACGGTAGCCGCCATCCCTTCGACAGCTTCATCTGCGCCAAAACCCCGGCCGGACGCTGGCTCGAACCCGAAGAACTCATGGGACCGGCCATCTTCCTGGCCTCCGATGCCTCGAATGCCGTCAACGGCCACATCCTCTACGTGGACGGAGGCATCCTGGCCTACATCGGCAAGCAGCCCTGACCACAGGCTCTGCTATATAGAAACGAAAGAGAGGGATTCCGCTTGGAACCCCTCTTTCCTTTATCATGCGGAATGCCGCTGATTACTTGTTGATTGCCTCAGAGAACTCGGCACCAGCCTTGAACTTGGCCACCTTCTTGGCAGCGATGGTGATCTTCTGGCCAGAACGGGGGTTGATGCCCTCACGAGCAGGCTTCTCAGCTACGGCGAACGTGCCGAAACCTACGAGCTGTACCTTGTCGCCAGCGGCGAGAGCGTCCTTCACGGTGGAAAGAGTAGCCTCAAGAGCCTTCTTGGCATCTGACTTTGTCAGACCTGCCTCAGCTGCAATCTTTTCAATCAATTCTGTCTTGTTCATAATACTGTTTTTTTGAATTATTAATAAGTTTACGTTGGTTCTTACGCAATTTCTCGGCAAATATAGGGGAAAGTATTCAAAAAACAAACAAAAAAAACAAAAAAGTGAGTTTTTTACTAAAAAAAAACGTCTCAACGCCCTTTTTCATGCTGAAACAGCAGGATTTTTAGTAATTTTGTGGCCGAAAAGAAACAACAACGACAACAGCATTTTTTAACCCATTTGAAATAACACAATGAGCAACATACCACGCATCACCAAGAACCTGCTCCTGATCAATGTGCTGGCATTCATCGCCACATGGATCTTCGAAAAGCAAGGACTCGACTTGGCCGCCACGTTCGGCCTGCATTTCTTCATGGCCGACGACTTCGGTCTCTACCAGCTCGTCACCTACCTGTTCATGCACGCCTCGTTCACCCACCTGTTCTTCAATATGTTCGCCGTGTGGATGTTCGGCACCGTCATGGAGCGCGTTTGGGGACCGAAACGATTTCTCTTCTACTACCTCGTGTGCGGCATCGGCGCGGGACTCATTCAGGAGGGCGTGCAGTACATCAGCTACCTCAGTGAGAACCTCTCCGCCTACGACTTCGTCATGACACCGAGTGGTCGGCTGTCCACAGAGGCCTACCTCAACCTCTGGACCACGGTGGGCGCTTCGGGAGCCGTCTACGCCATCCTGCTGGCCTTCGGCATGACCTTCCCCGACGAGCGGATGTTCATCATCCCGTTCCCCTTCCCCATCAAGGCGAAGTGGATTATCGGCGGATACATCGTCATCGAAGTGCTCTCAGCACTGGGCAGTCCCGGCGACGGCGTGGCACACATGGCCCATCTGGGCGGCATGCTCTTCGGTTTCCTTCTCATCCGCTATTGGCGGAAGCACCCCGGCAACAGCCAGATGTACGACAGTGGGCAGAGCTTCTTCCACCAGATGAAGACGCGCTACAACAACCGCCGCCGCACCACCACCTTCCATTACCAGGCTCCCGTAGACCCTCAGCCCACCGAGGAGGAACGGCAGCGTGACAGTCTACGGCAGGCCGAGATTGATGCCATCCTCGACAAAATCAGACTGAGCGGCTACGACAGTCTGACACAGGAGGAGAAGAAAAAACTGTTTGACCAAAGCAACAGCCATTGATTCGACAACTCAAACAGTTCACCGTCCAGATGATAGCCGGAGCCAATATGGCACTGGTTCTCGTCATGGTGGCCGTGGGATACTCCGACAGGCTCAACCCTGCCGACCATCCCATTCTCTCCTGCGTGGGCATGACCTTCCCCGTCCTGCTGCTGCTCAACCTGTTTTTCCTGTTCTTCTGGATCACCTTCAAGTGGCGGATG
This sequence comes from Acutalibacteraceae bacterium, assembly GCA_963599475.1. Lineage (GTDB taxonomy): Bacteria > Bacteroidota > Bacteroidia > Bacteroidales > Bacteroidaceae > Prevotella. The sequence goes on from CAVBXH010000057.1 coordinate 5,921, forward strand.
ACATGGATTCCCGTGATGGGATACCTCGCGGCCTATGTCCCCATCCGCACCTATCTGCCACTCAACGTCAACCTGTCCGAACCCGAGGGAGAAACCATCAAACTCATCTCCTACAACGTGTTTGGCTATAATGGCAACGACAGGTACGCGGACGGTCTCACCGCCATCTGCCAGTATCTCCGCGATGAGCAACCGAACATCGCCTGCCTGCAGGAAGACGGGGGCGCCGGACGGAAACTGTTCATCGACGCATACAGGAAGTTGTTTGCCTACAACGACACCGCCCATTGCCCTGCTGGAGTCCCGAGCATCGGCATCCACACCCGTTTCCCCATCATCCGGAAGGAGCACATCCCCTACCGATCCGAGTTCAACGGCAGTGTGGCCTGGTATCTGAAGGTCGGCAACGACACGCTGCTGGTCATCAACAACCATTTCGAGGGGACACACCTCTCCGTGGAAGACCGCGACAACTACCAAGGTATGATCGAAGGCCGCATCAATGGGCAAGCAGCCAAACACGAGTCGAAAAAGCTACTCGTCACACTGGCAGAAGCATCAGCCCGGCGCGCTCCACAGATTGATGCAGTATGCCGCTATGTGGAAGCCCACCGCCAGTACCCCACCATCCTCTGCGGCGACTTCAACGACAACCCCATCTCCTACTCCCACTACAAGGTGAGCACCGTCCTCCAGGACTGCTTCACGGCGACGGGAAACGGCCTCGGATGGTCCTACAACAAGAAGGGATTCTACTTCCGCATCGACCATGTTTTCTGCTCCGATGACGTACACCCGTACAATTGCAAGGTAGACAACAAAATAACCGCCAGCGACCATTATCCCGTCATCTGCCACCTTAAAATCGGGGGAAAACCTTGAAAAATACACGTTTTTCCGCAAGAAATTTCGGTAAGTGAAGAAAAATAAGTATATTTGCACACTCTTTTCGGAAATATACAATAAAACAATAAAAAAATGCAAAACAAAGGAATCGTAAAATTCGTCGCACTGGTTCTGATGCTCGTGTGTATCTTCTACCTCTCCTTCTCCTTCGTGACACGCTACCACGAGAACAAGGCAGCGGCCATGACGGAAGAGCAGGGACAGGAGTACCTCGACTCCATCATGAACGAGAAAGTGTACTGCGGAATCTATTCATTCAAGCAGTGCCGCGAAATGGAAATCGGCCTCGGACTGGACCTGAAGGGCGGTATGAACGTGATTCTTGAGGTGTCGGTGCCCGACGTTGTCGACGTGCTGGCAGACCACAAGACCGATGCAGCCTACCGAAAGGCCATGGAAGAAGCCAAGAAAGACGAGGAGACCAGCCAGGAAGACTTCATCTCCCTCTTCATCAAGCACTGGAAGAAGGACAACAGCGGACGCCCGCTGGCCGCCATCTTTGCCACCCAGCAGATGAAGGGCAAGGTCAGCACCAGCAGCAGTGATGCTGAGGTGGAACGTGCCCTGCGCGCTGAGGTACAGTCGGCCGTAGACAACTCGTTCAACGTGGTGCGCAACCGTATCGACAAGTTCGGTGTGGTACAGCCCAACATCCAGAAACTGGAGGGACAGAGCGGACGTATCATGGTGGAGATGCCTGGCATCAAGGAGCCCGAGCGCGTGCGCAAGTTGCTGCAAGGCAGTGCCAACCTGGAGTTCTGGGAGACCTACAACACCAAGGAGATTGTGCCGCTGCTGAGCCAGCTGGATCAGAAATATGCCGCAGCCGCCTCCAATACCGATGCAGCCGACACTACCGTCGTTGACACCACCGCCACACAGACGGCTGCCAACGACCTTGCTGCCAAGTTGAACGCCAGCAAGGCCAAGGACAGCAAGGCTGATGCCAAGGCCCTCGCTGCCGCCAAGAAGCAGAACCCGCTGTTCTCCGTGCTCCAGCCCATGCAGGGCGACGGACTGGCCATCGTGGGCTATGCCAACGCACGCGACACAGCAGAAGTGAATAAGATCATCTACTCGGACATCGCCGACCAGGTGTTGCCCGCTGAGTGCAAGCTCCGCTGGGGTGCTAAAGCCGAAGACTTCGGCGGACAGACCCGTGGCGAAATCTTCGCACTCTATGCACTGAAGGTCACCGAGGCCAGCGGTCGTGCACCGCTGGAGGGCGACGTGATCACCGGTTCCAAGGACGAGTTCGACCAAATGGGTCACCCCTGCGTGTCCATGCAGATGAACTCCGACGGTGCCCGCCGCTGGTCGCAGATTACCAAACAGAACATCGGACGTGCCGTGGCCATCGTACTTGACGACGCTGTATATAGTGCACCGCGCATCCTCACACAGATTGACGGCGGTAACTCGTCCATCACGGGTAACTTCACCATCGAAGACACCAAGGACTTGGCCAACACGCTCAACTCCGGTAAGATGCCCGCACCGACTCGCATCGTACAGGAAGAAGTGGTAGGTCCGTCGCTCGGTGCACAGTCCATCATGCAGGGTGCCATCTCGTTCGTGGTGGCCTTCGTGCTACTGATGATTTATATGGTGATGCTCTACGGATTCATTCCGGGTATGCTCGCCAATATCGCACTGCTCTTCAACCTGTTCTTCACTCTCGGCATCCTGACATCCTTCCAGGCCGCACTGACCATGCCCGGTATCGCCGGTATCGTGCTCACCTTAGGTACTGCCGTGGATGCCAACGTGCTGATTTACGAGCGCACCAAGGAAGAGCTGCGCAAGGGACACACCGTGAAGGAAGCCATCGGCTTAGGCTATTCCAACGCCTTCTCGGCCATCTTCGACTCCAACTTCACGTCGCTGATTACTGGTATCATCCTCTATGTGTTCGGTACAGGTCCCATCCGCGGTTTCGCCACGACCCTGATCATCGGTATCTGCGTATCGTTCTTCACCGCTGTCTACATGACACGTTTGATCTACGATGCCAAGGTCAAGAAGAACAAGTGGCAGAACCTCACCTTCACTACCGCCTACTCGCGCAACATGATGCAGAACACCAAGTTCAACTTCATGAGCATCTATAAGCGCACGTTCACCATCTGGGGCGTTATCGCCGTATTGTTCTGCGTCAGCTTCGCCGTGCGCGGACTGAGCAAGAGCATCGACTTCACGGGTGGCCGCAACTATGTGCTGACCCTCGACAAGGCCGTGCCTGTTGAACAGGTGCGCACTGCACTGACCGGTGCCTTCGTCAATACCATCGGTGAGAATGCAGGCAAGGAAGCCAACACCAGCGTCATCGCCCTCGGCACCGATGGCAAGACCGTCCGCGTCTCCACCAACTGGGACATCGAGTCCAACAACCCGCAGGTGGACGACAAAGCCGAGACCATCCTCTACAACGCCCTGCGTAAGGCCGGACTGGTCAGCCAAGAGAGTGTGGAAGCCTTCAAGAACCCCGACATCCGTCAGGGAGGCTCCATCATCAGTTCGTCGAAGGTAGGACCTTCCGTGGCTAAGGACATCACCCACGGTGCTGTCATCTCGGTGGTCATCGCCTTGATAGCCATCTTCCTCTACATCCTGCTGCGCTTCCACAACCTCGCCTACTCGGTGGGTGCTACCGTAGCACTGGCACTCGACACACTGATTGTGGTCGGCATGTACTCCGTATTTTGGGGCATTCTCCCCATGTCGCTGGAGATTGACCAAACCTTCATCGGTGCCATCCTGACCGTGATTGGTTACTCCATCAACGATAAGGTGGTGGTGTTCGACCGTATCCGTGAGAACCACAACCTCTATCCGAAGCGCGACCTACAGTCACTGTTCAACGGTTCTATCAACCAGACCCTGTCTCGTACCGTCAACACCTCGTTGACCACGCTGATTGTGTTGCTGTGTATCTTCATCCTCGGTGGCGACAGCATCCGTTCGTTCTCCTTCGCCATGATTCTTGGTGTGGTGTTCGGAACGCTCTCGTCCATCTTCATCGCAGCCCCCACGGCCTTCCTCGTACTGGGTAGAAATATCCATGAGGAACAGACGGAAGCAGTACAGGCATAACCGCCCAACCCCTTGACATACGATGCGCCCGCTCCCTGAAGAAGGAGCGGGCGCACTGTTTATGAGTCCCCGAAAGGAAACGCCAAAGCGTTTACTTGAAGTAGTACAGGAAGGCGGCAATGCCCTCAAGCGCGGGCTTGCGCTGTCCCTCAATCTCGATCTTGAACTTGATCTCGGCCTTACAGATGCCGCGCAGGTTTTGGATGGCATGGAGCTTCGTGACCAGACGCACGCGGCTGCCCGTGATGACGGGCTGTCCGAAGCGCATATCGTTCATGCCGTAGTTCACCAGCATCGTAATGTTGTTGACCTCAATAATCTGGTCCCACAGGTAGGGCAGCAGGCTCAGGGTCAGATACCCGTGGGCTATGGTGCTCTTGTAGGGGCTTTCCTCCTTGGCACGCTCCACATCCACATGAATCCACTGGTGGTCGAGCGTGGCATCGGCAAACAGGTTGATGCGTTCCTGGTCCACCTGCAACCAGTCGGAAGCGCCCAGTTCCTCGCCCAGATGGGCGGCAAACTCGTCGTACGAGTTAATGACTAATTTTCCCATTTTCTCTTTTTTATGTTTGAAACAGGACACAAAGGTACACAAAAATAATCGAATTACAATTATATTTCGTACCTTTGCACCGTATTTCGGTTGCCCTGATAGTTAAATGGATATAACAAGGCTCTCCTAAAGCTTAGTTCCGAGTTCGATTCTCGGTCGGGGTACCACTCCTTACAGCACCTTACTTGACACTGCCCACCTGCAGCAGGTATTCGGCAATCTGTACGGCATTGAGTGCCGCACCCTTGCGGATTTGGTCGCCCGTGAGCCAGAGCGTGTTGCCGTTATCGTCGGCCAAGTCCTTGCGGATGCGCCCCACATAGACATCGTCCTTGCCGGCACTCTCCAAGGGCATGGGGTAGACATAGTTTTGAGCATCGTCCTTCACGGTAACACCGGGAGCAGCCTCCAAAGCCTTGCGGATAGCCTCCACGCTGAGGGGCTGTTCGGTCTCGAACCAAACACTCTCGGAGTGGGAACGGAGCGAGGAGACACGGACGCAGGTGGCACTGGTACGCACGTCGGAGTGCATAATTTTTCGCGTCTCGTTGTACATCTTCATCTCCTCTTTGGTATAGTCGTTGGGCATCATCTTGTCAATCTGCGGAATGACATTGTAGGCCAACTGGTGAGGGAACTTGTCGATATGAGTGGTCTGTCCAGTCTCGAGAATATCCTTGTATTGTTGCTCCAACTCCGCCATGGCAGCAGCACCTGCGCCCGAAGCACTCTGGTAGGAGGATATATGGATTTTCCGGATGTGGCTGAGGTTGTCAATAGGTTTCAGCACCACAACCATCATAATGGTCGTGCAGTTGGGATTGGCAATGATGTTGCGCGGACGGTTCAAGGCATCCTCGGCATTGACCTCCGGCACCACGAGGGGCACATCGTCGCACATGCGGAAGGCACTGGAGTTGTCAATCATCACAGCACCATACTTGGTGATGGTGTCGGCAAACTCCTCGGAGGTTCCGCCGCCGGCCGAGGTGAAGACAATATCCACATCCTTGAAGTCGTCATTATGCTGGAGCAACTTGACGGTCAGCGGTTTGCCACGGAAATGGTACACCGTGCCGGCACTGCGTGCCGATCCGAACAACACGAGCTCGTCCATGGGGAAGTTACGCTGGTCGAGTATACGAAGAAATTCCTGTCCTACGGCACCGCTGGCGCCAACGATTGCTACTTTCATAATCTGTCTTTCTTTAGTTTCTGTATGGGTTGTCTGTGTGCAAAGGTACGAATAACTGGGAGAAATGCCAAATAAATTTTGTATTTCTCTCGCTTAATCATTTCCTTTGGCCTGCGGCCGAAGGTACTTTCGCTCGGAAATAAAAGAAAAACTGCGTTTCTCTTTGTATTTCCCTCGCTTAATCGTACCTTTGTAGGCATAAAAATTGAAACAATGCGAATGCTGTTGTCCTACTTTCCCATCACCGACCCCACGATGATTTTCTGCGTGGTGTTGCTGATAGTGCTGTTTGCCCCTATCATCATGAGCAAGCTGCGCATTCCCCATATCATCGGAATGGTGCTGGCGGGCATGCTGGTGGGCAAGTACGGCTTCAACATCCTGGAACGCGACGACTCGTTTGAACTCTTCGGCAAGGTGGGACTGCTCTACATCATGTTTCTGGCCGGACTGGAGATGGACATGGAGAGCGTGAAGCGCAACAGCCGCCGCATCCTCGTGTTCGGCCTGCTGACGTGTCTGATTCCGTTGGCACTGACATGGCTGATGGCGGAATGGATCTTGGGCTACTCGCCACAGGCCGCCTTCCTGTTGGGTTGCATCATGGCTTCGAACACCCTCATCGCCTACCCCATCATCGGGCGCTATGGTCTGCAGCGCGAGCCGAGCGTGATGCTCTCGGTAGGATCGTCGATGATTTCGCTGTTTCTCTCACTGCTGATGCTGGCCGCTCTGGCCGCCTCCTACGGCGAGGACGTGGGGGTGGGCTTCTGGTTGCTCTTCCTCGTGAAGTTCGCCTGCTACTGCGGACTCAGCATCTACCTCATTCCCAAGCTCACCCGCTACTTCCTGCGCCGCTACAGCGATGCCGTCATGCAGTTCATCTTCGTGCTGGCAGTGCTGTTTATCAGTGCTGTGGCTTCCGAGGCAGTGGGCGTGGAGGGCATCGTGGGTGCCTTCTTCTCCGGACTGATTCTCAACCGCTACATCCCCCACGTGTCGCCACTGATGAACCGCATCGAGTTTATCGGCAACGCACTCTTCATCCCCTATTTCCTGATAGGCGTGGGCATGCTCATCGATGTGAGCTGTCTGTTCGGCAGTTCACACATGCTGTTTGTGGTGGCGATGATCGCCTTCTTCGGCACGTTCGGCAAGGCTGTGGCCGCCTACCTGTCGAGTGTGCTGTTCCGCCTGCCGAAGACCTCGGGACACATGATGTTCGGACTGACCAGTGCGCATGCCGCTGGTGCCATTGCCATGGTGCTGGTGGGAATGAGACTGGAGGTCAGTCCCGGTGTCTATCTGGTCAGCAACGAGATGCTGAACGGGGTGGTCATCATGATTCTCGTCACCTGCCTCGTCAGCACAATGACCACCGAGCAGGCCGCCCGGCAGATTGTGCTGCGCGACAAGGCGCACCTGTCCACCGTGCGGCAGCAGCGCGACGACGAGCGCATCTTCCTCTGCGTGAAGTATCCCGAGATTGCCCCACAGCTACTGGAGCTGGCCATTATGATGCGCAACAGGACGCTGAACCGCGAGCTGGTGGCACTCAACGTGGTGTACGACGACGAGCAGGCGACCGGCAACCGGGAGCGCGGCCTGCAACTGTTGGAACAGCTGGAGCAGCGCGCCAGCGGCTACGACGTAAAATTGCAGACGCAGGTACGTCTGGCCACTAACATCGCCAACGGCATCAAGCACGCCTTCCGCGAGTTTTCTGCCTCCGAGATTATTATGGGCATGCACGTCCACACCGACATCAACCCCAAGTTCTGGGGCGACTTCATACAGAGCCTCTACAACGGACTGAACCGTCAGATCGTGCTGACGCGCTTCATCGAACCGCTGAACACGCTGCGCCGCATACAGGTGGCCGTGCCCTCAAGGGCCGAGTTCGAACCGGGTTTCCACCGATGGCTCGAACGGCTGAGCAGGATGGCCGGCAACCTCGACTGCCGCATTGAGTTCCACGGGCGGCAGGAGTCGCTGGCGCTCATCCGCGAATACATCACCAACTGGCATCCCAGCGTGAGGAGCGAATACACCTACATGGCGCACTGGAACGAGCTGCCCCGACTGGCGGAGAATATCCACCAGGACCACATGTTCGTGGTCGTCACGGCGCGCAAGGGCACCATCTCCTACAAGTCGGCACTGGAACGCCTGCCCAACGAGCTGATGCAGCACTTCCAAGGTAAGAACCTCATGATCATCTTCCCCGACCAGTACGGTGACGCCAAGGAGGAGAACATGACCTTCACCGAGGCACAACACCACGAGGAGAGCAGCATCTACGATGCCATCCGTCGCTGGATAGACAGACACAGAACCAAGAAATTCCTGAAGAAATGATAGCCATCCACAACATCACGAAGAGCTTTGGCAAGCTACAAGTGCTCAAAGGCATTGACCTCGCCATCGGCAAGGCGGAGGTGGTCAGCATCGTCGGCCCCAGCGGAGCCGGAAAGACCACCCTGCTACAGATTATCGGCACACTGGACCGCCCCGACACGGGAACGGTGGAGATTGACGGCATCGACGTGACGGGCCTGTCGGACCGCAAGTTGGCCGACTTCCGCAACCGCCACATCGGTTTCGTGTTTCAGTTCCACCAACTATTGCCGGAGTTCACCGCCCTGGAGAATGTCATGATACCGGCCTATATCGCCGGCTTGTCGGGCAGCGAGGCACGGCGGCGCGCCACGGAACTGCTGCAGTTCATGGGACTGGCCGACCGAGCACACCACAAGCCCAACGAACTGAGTGGCGGCGAGAAGCAACGGGTGGCGGTGGCCCGCGCCCTCGTCAACCACCCCGCCGTCATCCTGGCCGACGAACCCAGCGGCTCGCTCGACTCGAAAAACAAGGCGGAGCTTCACCAACTGTTCTTCGACCTGCGCGACCGCTTTGGACAGACCTTTGTCATCGTCACCCACGACGAGCAACTGGCCTCCATCACCGACCGCACCATCCACATGCGCGACGGTGTGCTGGAGCAACCCGAAACGCCCGATGAAGAACAGCCGGAGACACTGGCCGAAACACCCGACGAAGAACCACTGAAAAACGAAGAAGAAGCATGAGAATACAACTCGGTGACTATAATGTGCTGACCGTCGTCAAGGCCGTCGACTTCGGCCTCTATCTGGACGGCGGCGACGAGGGCGAAGTGTTGCTGCCAGCCCGCTATGTGCCAGAAGGCGTCAAGGTGGGCGACGAGCTGCGCGTGTTCATCTATCTCGACCAAGACGAGCGCCCCGTGGCCACCACCCAGCAACCGCTGGCCAAGGTGGGCGACTTCGCCTGGCTCGAAGTGGCGTGGGTCAACGAATATGGGGCTTTCCTCCACTGGGGACTGATGAAAGACCTGTTCTGCCCCTTCCGCGAACAGAAGATGCGGATGCAGAAGGGACAAAGCTACTTGGTCTACGTCACCGTGGACGAGGAGAGCTACCGACTGATGGCCACCGCCAAGGTGGACCGCTACCTGTTCCCCACCAACGATGCCATCCAGCAACCGCCCTACCGGGTCTACAAGCACGGCGACGCGGTGGACATCATCGTGTGGCAGAAGACCGACCTCGGCTTCAAGGTCATCGTCGACAACCGCTATCAGGGTCAGCTCTACGACGGACAGATCTTCCAGCCCATCCATTCGGGCGACCACCTCAAGGCCTACATCGACCACGTGCGGCAGGACAACAAGATAGACTTGACGCTACAGCCCACGGGACAGCGGCAGACTGAGGAGTTTGCCGACGTGCTGCTGCGCTACCTGCAGGAAAACGGCGGCCACTGCGATCTGGGCGACAAGAGTCCGGCAGAGCTGATTCAAGACCGCTTCAAAGTCAGCAAGAAGGTCTACAAGAAAGCCGTCGGCACGCTGTTCCGCAACCGTCTGATTACCGTCGCCGACGACGGCATCCGCTTGGTGTAGCACGGCCATGGCACAAATGCCGACGAAGTAGTATCTCAAGTGTCAACGAGGTAGTACCTTGTTGGGCAATGAGGCGAGTAGCAGTTCTACCAGGCGTGAGACGGCAAAACGGTTGAGGTCTGTCTCCTTCACCCAGACATACTCCTCTGGCAGGGGTGGGCGGCTCTGAACCTCCCACAGCCAGCAGTCGGCCAGTATCACACGGTGCGTCAGCACATGGCGCAGGCCGCTGCACAGCAGCGTCAGTTGTCCACCGACAGCAGGAAGGCGTTCGGGCGACAGCAACGGCGGCTCCCACAGTCCCTGCCAGATGTCGCCCTCGGGACGGCGACGGATGGCAGTCTCGCCGTTACACCTTATGTATACGTAGGTCATCCGGCGTTCGCTGACCTTGCCCGTTTTCCGCTTGACGGGGAGTGTCTCCACGCACCCCTCCCGAAAGGCCACACACGTCTCCTGCAACGGACACGACGCGCACTGCGCCCCCTTGGGCAGACACTGCACCGCCCCGAAGTCCATCATCGCTTGGTTGAAGTCGGCAGCCTGACGCTCGGGCAGGAGCTGCTGCGCCAGTGCCGTAAACTCCCGTTTTCCGGTGGTGGTATTGACCGGTGTACTGATGCCGAAATGGCGCGCCAGCACCCGGTAGACATTGCCGTCAACCACCGCCACGGGCAGTCCGAAGGCAATGCTGCCGATGGCCGCCGCCGTATAGTCGCCTACGCCCTTCAGACGGTGCAGCCCTTCCATATCCTGCGGAAAACCGCCCCGCTCCACGATCTGTCGGGCGGCCTGATGCAGATGACGCGCCCGACTATAGTAGCCAAGCCCTTGCCACTGGCGGAGCACCTCGTCTTCCGTGGCGCGGGCCAGCGCTTCGACGGTGGGCCAGCGCTCCATGAAGCGTTGCCAGTAGGGCAAGCCCTGCTCCACACGGGTCTGTTGCAGGATGATTTCCGAGAGCCAGACGGCATACGGGTCGCGCGTCTGTCGCCAGGGCAACGGTCTGCCGTTTTCCCGGTACCACTGCAGGATAGTGGAGGTGAAGCTCATGACGGTCAACGGTTTTTATTCCTCGGAGAGCAGCAGTTCCATGTCTATCACGTCGAGCCAGCGTCCGAACTTGCGTCCCACCTCGCGGAAGAGCGACACGCGGCGGAAGCCCATCCGCTCGTGCAGGTGAAGGCTATCCTCGTTCTCCGCCGTGATGCAGGCTATCAGCGCACGGGCATCCGTCTGTCGGCACTCCGCGATGAGCCGCTCCACCAGCATGGGGCCGATGCCCTGATGGCGGTGGCTGTCGGCCACATAGACCGTAGTCTCCAGCGTGTGGCAGTAGGCGGCACGCTCCTTCCACGGATGCGCGCAGGCGTAGCCCACGACTTCTCCATCCTGCTCAACCACGAAATAAGGATAGTGTTGCCGGACGATAGCCTGGCGGCGATTATCCATCTCCTCCACGGTCAGCGGTTCCGTCTCGAAGCTAACTGTGGTCTCTGTCACGTACTTGTTGTAGATGCGCGTCAGCACCGGCATGTCCTCCTGTCGCGCATCGCGCATGACCAGCTGTGAATGTTCCTTGTCCATCTTTGTGTTGTGTGTGTTAAGTCGCGGCAAAGGTACGCCTTTTTTTTCTTTCCTGCAAGAGTTTGTCCTCAGCATGTATCCTATATCTTTGTAAACAGCTTGAATACAGACCGTTGTGCGCTTTCGGACGAAGGACAGAGCGAATCTGTCATCTGTCATCTGTCATCTGTCATTAAGAAAATGAAAATACGAAAATGCAATATACAT
>CAVBXH010000058.1:0-16695 GCA_963599475.1 Acutalibacteraceae bacterium
AAATACGAAAGTAGGAGGCAAACACCTACTATTAGTATTTACCTCCTACTCGATTAATAAAAAGCCTTCATAGTTGTATCCGGTCACCACCTTTGAGCAGTGGGTAAAGCAACTTGTCCGGGAAAATGATACTGCGCGCAAAAAGATTGAAACAATAGAAAAGGTAAAGTCCATGGGAAATTTCTACCTTTGCAAGCGGAAAAACTTAAAACAACAACATGAAAGCAATCAAGAGGCTATTGACAATATTGACAACGTCCCTGCTCTGCGTTCCGATAACGGTGCAGGCAGAGGAGACGGAATATGTGACCACCCGGCGGACGCAGGATGCCTTCGCGCTGTCGGCAGACGGCAGGACGGCACGGATCGTGGTGGCAGAGGACGACTGGAAGGGCGTCGTGCGCGCAGCCGGCGACTTGGCCGCCGACATCCAGCGGGTGACGGGGGCGGAAGCGCAGGTGGTGCAGGCCGCTTCGCCCATCCCACAGTCGGTGGTCGTCGGTACGCTCGGCAAGAGCACGCTGATTGACGCTGTGATGAAGAAAGGCACGGTCAAGGTGGACGACATCCGGGGGCAGTGGGAGTCCTACGTCATCCAGAGCGACGGCGACAACCTGTACGTGGTCGGCAGCGACAAGCGCGGCACCATCTACGGCCTCTACGACCTGTCGAAAAAGATAGGCGTGTCGCCTTGGTACTGGTGGGCTGACGTGCCCGTTCGGAAGGCCATGGCTCTGTACGTCAAGAACGGCCGCTACGTGCAGCCTTCGCCGAAGGTGAAATATCGTGGCATCTTCATCAACAACGAGGAGCCGTCGTTCTGCACCTGGGCGAGAACCCACTTCGGGGGCAACAACTCCAAGATGTACACCCATCTGTTTGAACTGCTGCTGCGTCTGAAGGCCAACTACCTGTGGCCGGCGATGTGGAGCAGCAACTTCAACGAGGACGACCCGATGAACCCCTATCTGGCCGATGAGTACGGCATCGTGATGGGCACCTCCCACCATGAGCCGATGATGCGCTCGCACAACGAGTACCGCAAGCGCCGCGACAAGGTGGGGCCTTGGGATTATGTGACGAACCGCGCGCGCATCGACAGCTTCTTCCTTGAGGGCATGGAGCGCAACAAAAACTACGAAAACCTTGTTACCATTGGCATGCGCGGCGACGGCGACGTGGCGATGGGCAAGGGCAACGATGCCGAGAATATCCAAACGCTGAAGGAGGTGATGGCTGGTCAGCGCGACATCCTCCGGAAGGTGTACGGCAAAGACCCCTCCGTCATTCCGCAGCTCTGGGCGGTCTATACGGAAGTGCAGCGGTACTATGATGCCGGGCTGACCGCTCCCGACGACGTGACCCTGCTCTTCTGCGACAACAACTGGGGTTACCTCCGCCGCGTTGGTCCGCAGAAGGAGCGCGACAGGAAGGGCGGTCTGGGTCTCTATTACCATATCGACATGAACGGCGGGCCGTGGAACGACCGATGGGTGAACACCACCACCATCCCCAAGATGCGCGAGCAGCTGAACCTGGCTTACCAAACGGGCATCGACCGCATCTGGATTATCAACGTGGGCGACCTGAAGCCCCGCGAGTCCGCCATCGACTTCATCATGCGCTACGCCTGGAACCCCGACAGCATCAAGGCCGGACAGGAGATGGACTATCTCCGCCACTTCACCGCCCAGGCTTTCGGCAAGGAACATGCCGCCGAGGCGGCTGACCTGATGGCGAAATTCACCAAGTATAACCTGTGGCGCAAGCCCGAGGTGGAGACCACCGACTATTTCAGCATCGTGAACTACCACGAAGCTGATCGGCTACTGCAACGCTGGCAAACCCTCGCCGACCGTGCCGAGGCGTTGAAGGCCAAAATACCTGCCGAGGCTCAGGATGCCTTCTATCAACTGGTGTACTACCCCGTGGTGGCCTCGGTCGGCGTGGCCCAGATCTACCTCTATGCCGGCATGAACAGGTTCTACGCCAAGCAGGGCAGAGTCGTGGCCAACGACTGTGCGGAGAAGGCGCGCCGGCTCTTTGAGAAGGATAGACAGTTGACCGACTACTATAACAATGTCATGAGCAACGGGAAATGGAAGGGCATGATGCTCGACAAGCACATCGGCTACAAGGAATGGTTTATGCCGGACGAGAACATCCTGCCTCCCATGGACACGGTAGTGCCCAAGGCCGGACGGGACTTGGCCGTCGCACTGGAAGGCCGGGAAACGCTGCTGGAGGGAAAACGCGCCGAGGGCGCCCTGCCGGTGTTACAAGAGGAGTCCACCTCCGCCGAGGGCTTGTACTTGGATGTCTGCAACCGTGGCGAACAGCTGGCCAAATACAAGATTTCTACTTCTGCACCGTGGATTACGGTGTCGGAAGACCCCGGAAACGCCGAGCGGCACTACGTCCATGCCGACTGGTCGCGGCTACCGTTCGGAACACACGAGGGAACGGTCAGGGTGAAAGGCAATGGACAGACGTTCACCGTCCGGGTGAAGGCCGTGAATACCGATGTGCTGGGCATTATGGCAAAGAACCAGAACAGGCTGACCTACATCTCGACCACGGGAGAAATCTCCATTCCAGCCCACGCCTGCACGCAGAATGTGGGAAGAGACTCCTATCCGCAGTGGACCTTCCTGCCGGATTTGGGCAGAGGCGCAGGGTGCATGGGGGCAGATCGCTACCAGCGGCGAGCACTGACGGACAAGGAGAAAAAGGAATATGCCGGGTGCACGCTGGATGCCCGCAAGGCGGCGTACCTCGTCTATGACTTCTATACGGGCGACAAGGACTCTGCCGTGGTGTGCCTCGGCATCCTGCCGACTCAGGACATCCATCCCGAGCAGGGACTAAAGATCGGCGTGTCGGTCAACGACGATGCCATCGTCGAGGTGGATGCCCGGAAGGGCTTCGTGGACACCTTCATGGAGTACACCCCGGAGAACCTGGCGCGCTCCATGGTGCTCACGCCGCTGCCAACTCCCAACCGCTCGCTCTATCTGAACGGTGCGGGCAGGGCCATGCGCAACGAGGTATTCGACAACCTGCGCTGGCTCGACGTGAAGTTGCCCGTTGGGGCAGACCGTGTGAACCATCTCAAGGTGTGGATGATCAGTCCGGAAATCGTGCTGGAGCGCATCATCATCAACCCTGACAACAGCCGCTACTGCTATTTCGGCAAACCAAGTGACATGGAATAACAACCAACAAGACTATGAACTACAGAAACCTACTGTTCTCCGCAGCATTGGCCACCGCTACCGTGCTGCCGGCACAGAACCCCATCATCAGCGGACAGTTTACGGCAGACCCCACCGCCCGTGTCTTCAACGGAAAGATGTACCTCTACCCGTCCCACGACATTCCCAGTCCGATAGAACGGCTGAAGGAGTGGTTCTGCATGGCCGACTACCACGTGTTCTCCTCCTCCGACCTGACGGAATGGGAGGACCATGGCGTCATCGTGTCGCAAGACCGGGTGCCTTGGGTGGAGAACGGCAGCTACAGCATGTGGGCACCCGACTGCGTGGAGAAGGATGGCCGCTATTACTTCTACTTTCCGGCCGCGCCCAAGGGTGAAAAGGGATTCGGTGTTGGTGTGGCCGTGGCCGAGCGTCCCGAAGGGCCGTTCCGCCCCATATGGCGACCCATCAAGGGCGTACAGGGCATTGACCCCTGCGTGCTGGTCGACAAGGACGGCCAGTCCTATATCTACTGGTCGGGCATGGGACTGCGCGTGGCGCGGCTCAAGGACAACATGATGGAACTGGACTCCGACCCCGTGCAGATAGGCGGACTGCCGGAG
The DNA here is from genome assembly GCA_963599475.1 of Acutalibacteraceae bacterium. Classification (GTDB taxonomy): domain Bacteria; phylum Bacteroidota; class Bacteroidia; order Bacteroidales; family Bacteroidaceae; genus Prevotella. Next base: position 3,821 of record CAVBXH010000058.1, read on the forward strand.
GGCTTTAAGGAAGGCCCCTTCGCCTTCGAGCGCAACGGCAAGTACTATCTGACCTTTCCGTGGGTGAGGGAGAAAAACGGCACGGAGACTTTGGCATACGCCATGGCCGACAACCCCATGGGTCCCTTCACGTTCAAGGGCATCATCATGGACGAGTCGCCGACGGGCTGCTGGACTAACCACCACAGCATCGTGGAATACAAAGACCAATGGTACTTGTTCTACCACCATAACGACTATTCCCCACGTTTTGACAAAAACCGCTCTACGCGCATCGACACCCTCAGTTTCAACGCCGACGGCACGATACGGAAGGTCATTCCGACGCTGCGCGGCGTGGGCATTGCCAATGCCCGCAACCGCCTTGACATCGACCGCTACTCGGCCATCAGCGGTGGCGTGCGCGTGGAATATCTCGACACCACCGACTATTTCCAGGGTTGGAAGGTCGTCTTCTCCGGGAAACGGAACGCCCTTATATATAATAAGGTGGACTTCGGACAAGAGCCCGTGGCGCGTCTCACTGCCCGCGTGCGGTCGCCCAAGGGCGGCACGCTGACCGTCCGGACAGACGGAGCAGAAGGGACGGTCGTGGCGCGGTTGAAGATGGACAAGGGCAACGGCTGGACGCAAGTCTCTGCGCCCGTAGTCCGCGCACCGCAAGGTCTCCACGACCTGCACCTCTCCGTACAGACCACCGGCACGGTGGAGGTGGACTGGATAGGCTTCGATGCCCTGCCCTGGAGCCAGGGTGCATTCCAGTCCCACCGCTACCGCAACCTCTTTGCCGAGCTGGGCTATCCGCAGCGCGAGATAGACCGGAAGCTGAACAGCATCTTCCACGACGTGTTTGAAGGTCCCAATAAAGTCTATTTCGAGGTGGGCGACACGCTGGCCTATATCAGCGACATCAAGAACCGCGACGTGCGGACGGAAGGCATGTCGTACGGCATGATGATTGCTGTGCAGCTGGACAAGAAGGACATCTTCGACCGTCTTTGGCGCTGGAGCCGGAAATACATGCAGCACCACGACGGACCGCACAAGGGCTACTTTGCCTGGAGCTGCCGCACCGACGGCACGCGCAATTCCCAAGGGTCAGCCTCCGACGGCGAGCTGTACTACGTCACCTCGCTCATCTTCGCAGCCAACCGCTGGGGCAACGCGACGGGCATCGACTACCTGAAGGAAGCGCAGCACATCCTCGACTGCTCCATGCAGAAGTCCGGCATGGAACAGTGTGCGCCGCTCATCAACCTGGAGCACCAGCTCATCACGTTCACGCCCGACAACTGGGGTGGACGCTTTACCGATCCCTCCTATCATCTGCCGGCATTCTACGAGGTGTGGGCACGGTGGGCGCACGACGGGCGCGCGCAGTTCTGGAATGCGTGTGCAGAGAAGAGCCGCGCATTCCTCCACAAGGCCGTACACCCCGTGACGGGACTCACGTCCGACTATTGCAATTATGACGGTACACTGATGGGCGGGCGCGGCATCATCGGTGATGCCTTCCGTTTCGATTCCTGGCGCGTGCCGATGAACATCGCGCTGGACTACAGCTGGAGCTGCAAGGACCGTCAGTGGCAGCAGCAGTACGGCAACCGCTTCCAGAACTTCCTCTATGCGCAGGGCATTGACCGCTACGTCGACCAGTACAACGTTGACGGCACGACCGTGGCAGACACCCTGCAGGCCGGCACCGAACACAAGGCCTTGCGCCACTCCACTGGACTGGTGGCCACGGCAGCTGCCGTCTCGCTAGTCTGCACCCACGAGAAAAGTCGCGAATTTGTAGACCGCCTGTGGAAGCTGGAGAACAAACCCTATGCCGATGGCTTCTTCGATGCCTACTATGACGGCCTGCTCCGCCTCTTCGCCTTCATGCACTTGAGCGGCAACTACCGGATTATCGAACCCCAGAACGTGGCAGGGAAACCGGCAGTAAACAACAACGATTAACAAAACCAATAAAAACCATAATGACTATGAACAAAACGACATTGTTGGCCTCGTGGCTGACGGCACTGTTGCCCAGTGCAGCGCTGGCGCAGAAAGCCACCATTACGGTGGATGTACAGCATCCCACACACGCCATCTCGCCGACACTCTTCGGCATCTTTTTGGAAGACATCAACCTTTCGGCCGACGGCGGACTCTATCCCGAACAGGTGAGAAACCGATCGTTTGAGGATGCCGACACCCTGAGTTTTTGGACCTTCTCGTCGGAAAAGGGAAAGGCCGAGGTGACGAAGGCCAACCTCAACAATCGGAGAAATCCCGTGACCCCGCTGAACCCCGTCAACAGGCAGTTCCTGAAGGTGTCGGCAGACGGAACGTTTGAAGTCTGCAACAATGGATACTGGGGCGTGCGTCTGGAGCAGGGCGAACGCTATGATTTCTCCGTCGCGCTGCGCACGCCCGACAGTCGCACGTATAAAGGCAGCTTGAAGGTGGCACTGGTAGACGATCACAATAAGGTGTTGGCGGAGGCTGCATTGCCCACTGCCACCAATGTGTGGACGTACAGCCGACTGGTGCTGACGCCCTCCGGCACTTGCAGCAGGGCGCGGCTGGTGCTCTCCGGCGAAGGACAGGGCGACCTGTGCATGGACATGGTGAGCCTCATTCCTCAGAAGAAATGGGGAAAGAGTGGCGTGCGCCCAGACCTCGGACAGGCGCTGGACGGGCTGCACCCGACCTTCTTCCGCTTCCCCGGCGGTTGCTGGGTGGAGGGCGAGGAAATCGCCCAGCGTTATCAGTGGAAACATACCGTCGGCCCCGTAGACAGCCGCATCCCGCTTTGGAACATTTGGGGCTATCAGGCCACCCACGGTATCGGCTACCATGAATACCTGCAACTGGCCGAAGACCTTGGCGCTGAGCCGCTGTTCTGCATCAATGCCGGCGTGTCGCACAAAGAAACCATTCCCGCCAACCAGTTGGACCAGTACATTCAAGATGCACTCGATGCCATTGAGTATGCCAACGGTCCCGTGACCAGCGTGTGGGGTGCTGCCCGTGCGCGCAACGGCCATCCGGCTCCCTTCAACATGAAATACATCGAGGTGGGCAACGAGAACTTCGGTAGTGGCTACTTCAAGAACTTTGAACTGATCTCCAAGGCCATCCGTGCCCGTTATCCGGAGATGAACATCATCGCCAACGACTGGAGCGGTTCGCATCCCACCGAACCTGCACCAGCCTTGATAGACGAACACTACTACAACACACCGGACTGGTTCGTGCTGAACGCCAACAAGTATGACAAGCGCAACAGGCAAGCCCCCAAGGTGTTTATCGGCGAATATGCTGTGACCAGCCAAACTGGCAAGGGTAACCTGAGAGGTGCTGTCGGCGAGGCTGCCTTCATGACGGGACTGGAGCGCAACTCCGACCTCGTGGCCATGGCCGCCTATGCTCCGCTGTTCTGCAACGTGAACCACCAGCGCTGGCCCATCAACCTCATCAACTACGACAACCACCGCTGGTACGGACTGCCCAGCTACTATGTGCAGAAGATGTTTGCCGAGAACCAGGGCACGGAGAACCTGCCCGTGACGGTGAAGGGAAGTCCGACCGTCACCCTCCCGTCTGCTTCGGGCGGCATCGGACTGGGCACCTGGAAGAACAGTGCCGAGTTCAAGGATTTGAAGGTGACGACGCCCAAAGGCAAGGTGCTCTACCAGAACGACTTTGCCCAAAACATCGACGACTGGGAGAAACTGGGCGATGGGGCATGGAGTGTCAGCGATGGTGTGCTGCGCCAGTCTTCCTTCTCCACGGGTGTCACGGCCTTCACCGGCGACAGCAACTGGAAGGAGTATGTCATCACCCTCAAAGCCCGCAAGTTGTCGGGCGAGAACGGCTTCCAGATTTTCTTCCATCACAAGAAGGGCGTGAACAACCGCCTGCGCTGGGACATCGGCGGCTACAACAACTCCATCAACGAGTTGCAGACCGGTACGGACTCCAAGAGCATGGACTACTCCATCGAGGAAGGCCGGTGGTACGACATCCGGCTGGAGGTGTCGCCGCTCACGGTGAAAGGCTACATCGACGGGAAACTCGTGCAGCAGGTGTCGTTGGCGGACAAGAACACGCAGACCCTCTGCGCCAGTGCTGCCCGCGACAGCAAGAGCGGCGACATCATCGTGAAGGTGGTGAACGCCGGCTACAAGGCCGTGCGCACCACGCTCGACCTGAAGGGTGCAACCGCACTGGCAGCCCAGGCCGATGCCACGGTGCTGACTTCGGCCAGCGCGCTGGACGAGAATAGTCTGAACCATCCCGACAAGGTGGTGCCGAAGCAGGAGCAGGTGGCCGTGAAAGGTGGAAAGATCACCCACAGGTTCCCGGCCAATTCCGTAACGGTATTGCGAATCCATAGCAAGTAGAACCATGAAACAGATGAAGGCCCCATTTCGTAACGCCACGGTAGGCTTGTTGTGCTTGTGTGGACTCCTTTGCGCCCAGCTCCCGGTGGCTGCGCAAAACGGTAGACTGCCCGAAGCGGCCAATCCTTACTTTGCCCCGGTCGGCGAACAGCCTGCAAGTCCTGATGCGGAAGGCTTTATCCGGCGGTGGCTGCTCCTGGAACCGATTGCCATGCCTGTCAAAGGGAATACGATCTTTACGGACTCCTGGCTGAAGCAGACGTTCGGCGCGCAGTATTTCCCGAAGCAGTTGGAGATGCTGCCCAAGGACGGGGCTTCCGTGAAGGTGGGCAAGGAGAAACTGAAGTGGCATGCTTTGGACAGCAAGCTGTACAACGTGAAGCTCTTCCGTTTCGCCACCTCCTTCGACAAGACCAAGTATGGCGTGTTGTTCTGGGCGGTGACCGTCATCGACTGCCCAGAGGAGATGCAGCAGGTTCGTCTGGCGGTCGGTTCGAACAGTGCCTCCATGTGGTGGCTCAACGGCGAGGAGGCCGTGATGCTCGAAGGCGACCGTCGCATGGTTCGCGATGATGTGGTGTCGAAGCGGCTGACCTTGAAGAAAGGTCGGAACATTCTTCGCGGTGCCGTCATCAACGGTCCAGGCATGAGTGACTTCTGTGTCAGGTTCATCGACGGGCAAGGCCATCCTGTCCGCAACATATCCATTAATGTAAAGTAACGCCATGAAGAAAACCGTATATATCAGTGCGCTTTGCGCGCTGTTGTCCGCCTCGGCAAGTGAGGTGAAAGCCCAAGTGGGAGAACCCTTTATCCACGACCCGTCGACCATTGCCGAGTGTGACGGGAAATACTACACCTTCGGGACTGGAGAAGGCGGACTATGGTCTGCCGACGGCTGGGTCTGGCAGGGTGGGGCAGTGCGCCCGCACCGTGGTGCCGCCCCCGATGTGTTGAAGATAGGCGACCGCTATCTGGTGGCTTACAGTGCCACGGGCGGCGGACTGGGCGGTAGTCACCGCGGCGACGTGCTGACCATGTGGAACAAGACGCTCGACCCACAGTCGCCCGACTTCAAATACACCGACCCCGTGGTGGTGGCTTCGTCGCTCGACGATGAGGACTGCGATGCCATTGACGCTGGACTGCTGCTCGACCCGACAACGGGACGGCTATGGCTCAGCTACGGCACCTATTTCGGCTTCATTCGTTTGGTGGAGCTTGACCCGCAGACGGGCAAGCGCATGGAGGGCAACGAACCCGTCAACATCGCCATCGACTGCGAAGCTACCGATTTGATTTACCGCAACGGTTGGTATTATCTCTTGGGCACCCACGGCACGTGCTGCGACGGTCCCAACTCCACCTACAACATCGTGGTGGGGCGTTCGCGGAGTGTTGCCGGACCATACATTGACAACGTCGGCCGAGACATGCTGCAGGGCGGCGGTAAGATGGTGATTGCCGCCAACAACCTCAAAACCGGTCCCGGCCATTTCGGACGCTTCGTACTGGAAGAGGGGGTCGAGAAGATGTCGTTCCACTATGAGTCGGATTTCAGACAGGGAGGTCGGAGCGTTTTGGCCATCCGCCCGTTGGTGTGGCGAAACGACTGGCCCGTGGCCGGCGACGAGTTCCATGAAGGCACTTACGAGATTGAGTCGGAGCGCAGAGGCTACGCTCTGGAACTGGCCGTAGACTTCGTGAGGATGCAGCGTGACATCGTGCCGTTCTGGACGAAGCCTTCCAAACCCCTGAAGAATATTGCGCCACAGTCGCTGGACGAGGTTGAGGCCGGATGGCCGGATGCGGAAGTCTCCGTGCGCATGAACGACTATATGTTCCGCCCCCACCAGAAATGGACGGTCAGCATCGCCGAAGGAAAGGGCGGCTGTTTGGGCACACCCTATTATAAGATATGTGTCGAAGGCACTACCCGCTGTCTGACGGCCACGGCCGGAGGCGACGTGGTGGCAAAAACGGAATACACGGGGGAGGATGCCCAGCTGTGGCGCATCGACCAGTTGACCGACGGCACTTACCGCATCATGCCGAAGGCGGTGCCCGGCACGAACGAGAAGCTGGCCTTGGTGTCGCTTGGCGACTGCACGCCGGGCTTGGCACCCTTTGACTTCGGCAGTGACAATTCAAAATGGAACTTCAGACAGCAGTGACGGCAGTCACTCCGTGCTGTATTAGATGAGCAATAAAACACAAGAACGATACAGATGAAAGAAAAGAAAACTATCCTTCTCGGCCTTCTGTTGGCCGCGCAGAGCGTAGCTTCTGCCCAGAACCCCATTGTGCAGACCCAGTTGACCAGTGACCCGGCTCCGCTGGTGGTGGGCGACAGGTTCTATGTCTATACCGGCCACGATGAAGACAAGGCCGACTTCTTCTGGATGAACGAATGGCGCGTGTATTCCACCACCGATATGGTGAACTGGACCGACCACGGATCGCCCCTCGATCTCAGCTCCTTCGTTTGGGCAGACGATCGGGCGTGGGCGTCGCAGGCCATCGAGCGCAACGGCAAGTTCTACTGGTATGTCTGCGCCCATTCCAAGCTGAGTGGCGGCATGGCCATCGGCGTGGCCGTGGCAGACAGTCCTACCGGGCCTTTCAAGGACGCGCTGGGCAAGCCGCTCTTTGACAACGGCAGTTGGGACAACATCGACCCCACGGTCTGGCTGGACGATGACGGACAGGCCTATCTCTATTGGGGCAATCCGCATCTCTACTATGCCAGACTCAACGACGACATGGTGAGCTTCAAGGACGGCGTGGATGAGAAGGAAGCCATTGACGCGAGCCGGACGGTGGGCCGCACTGTGCTGACGGAAAAGGGCTTTGGCGCGCCAGACATGGAGAAGCGCATCAAGGGCGCGAAGTACAAGGACTTCTACACGGAAGGGCCTTGGCTGATGAAGCGCGGCAAGAACTATTACATGCTGTATGCCGCAGGTGGCGTGCCGGAACACATTGCCTACTCCATGGGCAAGAGTCCCCTCGGTCCTTGGGAATACAAGGGCGCCATCATGCCTCTGGAAGACACGGGCTCGTTCACCAACCATTGTGGCGTGGTGGACTATAAGGGACACTCTTATTTTGTGTACCACACCGGCAAGCTCGGCGGCGGCTTCGGGCGCAGCGTGGCTATCGAGGAGTTCCAGTACAATGCCGACGGCACCTTCCCCATCATCCACCACACGCAGGAGGGTATTGCACCTGTCGGAACACTCGATCCTTATCGGCGCAACGAAGCGGAGACCATCGCCTTCTCCCAGGGCGTGAAGGCGGAATGGACGGACGAGACGGGTGTCTATATCTCCGAAATCCACAACGACGACTACATCAAGGTGCGCGAGGTGGAGTTTGGTGAGGATGCGCCCCAGACCTTTGCCGTCTCTGCGGCCAGTGCCCTGCAGGGCGGAACACTGGAGGTGCACCTCGACAGCATAAAGGGAGAACTGGTGGCCAGCGTGCAGGTGGGCAAGACCGGTGGCTGGGAAAAGTTCAGAACCTTCTCGGCCCAGCTGCAGAAGCTGGTGACCGGCAAACACGATGTCTATTTCGTGTTCAAGGGACTGAAGGGCCATAAGCTCTTCTCCTTCGACTGGTGGAAGTTTGAACGGGACTTTGCCAACCCCGTGGTGTGGGCTGACGTGCCCGATGTGGATGTCATTCGCGTGGGCGACAGCTTCTACATGGTGAGCACGACGATGCACCTGATGCCCGGCGCACCGATTATGAAGTCGAAGGACCTCGTGAACTGGGAAACCGTGAACTACATCTTCCCCAAGCTCACCGACTCGCCCAAGTACGACATGCAGGAGGGAACGGCTTACGGACGCGGCCAATGGGCCACGTCCCTGCAGTATCACTGTGGCAAGTTCTATGCGCTCTTTGCGCCCAACGACAACCCGGGTGGAGAGACCTACATCTGCACAGCCGATGACATTGAGGGCAAGTGGAGCATACATAGCAGAATGCGCCATTTCCACGATGCCGCCCTCTTCTTCGATGAGGACGACAAGGCGTATGTGTTCTACGGCACGGGCGAGATGGTGCAGCTCAACGCCGACCTGACGGACGTCGTGCCGGGCAGCCACCGCCAGATCTTCGAGCGCGATGCCGAGGAGAAGGGATTGCTGGAAGGATCGCGCGTCATCAAGCGCGACGGCAAGTATTACCTCCTGATGATTTCCTGGACACAGGGACACCCGCGCCGCGAGGTGTGCTACCGTGCCGACAGCATCCAAGGCCCTTGGGAGAAGAAGGTGATTTTGGAAACGGAGTTCGCAGGCTTCAACGGCGTGGGGCAGGGCACGATTGTGGACGCACCGGATGGTAACTGGTACGGCATCATCTTCCAGGACCGGGGCGGCGTGGGCCGCGTGCTCACCCTCGAACCGTGCACCTGGAAGGACGGTTGGCCGATGTTGGGCGACAGCAACGGCGACATTCCGCAGCAGATGCAGAAGCCGGTGCTGGGCTACGACGGCAAAGGACTGGTCTACAGCGACGCGTTCGACAAGGAACAGCTCGACCTGCAGTGGCAGTGGAACCACAACCCCGTGGACGAGGCTTGGTCGCTGACCGATCGCAAGGGGTGGCTCCGCCTCAAGACCTCGCGCGTCGTCCCCAACATTTTCCTGGCGCCGAACACGGTGAGCACGCGCACGGAAGGCCCGATCTGTGAGGCCGTGGTCAAGATGGACGTGAGTCGGATGAAGGACGGCGACGTGGCCGGCCTGTCCGCTTTCCAGGGCGACGCCGCACTGTTGTCCGTCGTGAAGGAGGGCAAGAAGACCTACATCGTGGGCAGCAAGGAGAGCGTCGCGCTGACCGACAAGGAAAAGGCCGTGACGGAGGTGAAGCGCGAGCAGGTGTTCCGCCAGCCACTGAAGAAGTCTGTCGTGTACTTGAAGATGGCTTGCGACTTCCGCCTCCACCAAGACCTCGCCACCTTGTCGTACAGCACGGACGGAAAGACGTGGATCCCCGTCGTCCAGGACTTTAAGATGGTGTACGATTACCGCCGCCTCTTCATGGGCACGCGCTTCGCCATCTATAACTATGCGACGAAGGCCGCCGGCGGCTATGTGGACGTGGACAGCTTTGAATACGTCAGAAAGAGCGGAGACGAATGAAGAATACTGTACAAGTGGCACAAAGGTAGGCTGCACCTCTGAAATAAAACAGTGTTTTATTTTGTATTTCTCTCGGTTTGCACTACCTTTGTGCCACTTTTCAGTGCATTAACGATAAAACAATAAAATAATGAAGAGAAAACTATGGGGGGCGATGGCCCTCGCACTGCTGACCCTCACCGCACAGGCGGAGGAGAAACAGTTGACCAGTCCCGACGGACGACTGGTCGTTACCGTGTCTGACAGCAAGGGACTGCCGACGTATCAGATTCAGTATGACGGCAAGGTGTTCCTACAACCGTCGGCACTCGGTCTGAACACCAATGTCGGCGACTTCACCCAGGGCATGACGATGACCAAGGCTTCCGACGTGACGGCCGTCAACGAGAGCTACGCGCTGACCCGCATCAAGAAGAGCAAGGTGGAGGTCAACGCTCGTCGCCAGACCTTCTCCTTCGCGAAGGACGGCAAGGCAGCCTACGACGTGGAGTTCCATGTGGCCAACAACGATGTGGCCTTCCGCTACCTGTTGCAGGGACGGGGCGACACGCGCTGCTGCGTCATCCGACAGGAATCCACTTCCTTCGCCCTGCCGCAGGATGCCACATCGTTCCTCTGTCCGCAGATGGCTGCGATGGGCGGTTGGATGCGCACCGCGCCCAGCTATGAGACGAACTATGCGCTCGACGTGCCCGTGGGCACTCAGATCAGCGATACGGGCTACACCTTCCCCTGCCTGTTCCGCAACGGCAACGACGGCTGGCTGTTGATTTCCGAGACGGGAACGGACGGCGACTACTGCGCTTGCCGCTTGTTGGGCAAGGCCGACGGATCTTATCAGATTGGTTTCCCGCAGGAGGGCGAGATGAACGGTCTCGGATCGGCCTTTGCCGGTGTCAACCTGCCGGGCAAGACGCCTTGGCGCACCATCACGCTGGGCAGCACGCTGGCGCCTATTGCCGAGACCACCATTCCCTTCGACGTGGTGGAGGAGAAATACGCGGCTTCCAAGACCTACGAGGCCAGCAAGGGATCGTGGTCGTGGATTATCCGCATGGACAGTTCCTGCAACTTCGACGAACAGAAGGAATACATCGACTTCTCGGCCGCCATGGGTTGGCAGACCGTGCTCGTCGACGCGCTCTGGGATGCGCAGATAGGCTACGAGAAGGTGGAAGAGTTGGCACGCTACGGCAAGTCGAAGGGCGTAGACCTCTTCCTGTGGTACAACTCCAACGGCTACTGGAACGACGCGCCGCAAGGCCCGCGCAACAGACTGCACCAGTCGGGCGTGCGCTGCAAGGAGATGGCCTGGATGCAGAAGATTGGCATCCGGGGCATCAAGGTCGACTTCTTTGGTGGCGACAAGCAGGAGATGATGCAACTCTATGAGGACATCCTGACCGATGCCAACGACTTCGGCATCGAGTGCATCTTCCACGGCTGCACGCTGCCGCGCGGCTGGGAGCGCATGTTCCCCAACTTCGTGGCTGCTGAGGCCGTGCTGGCCAGCGAAAACCTCCACTTCTCGCAGAAAATGTGCGACATGGAGGCCAGCAATGCCACGCTCCATCCCATCATCCGTAACACGGTCGGCTCAATGGACTTCGGTGGCAGTACCCTCAACAAGTTCTACGGCAAGGACAACAAACACGGCTCACAGCGCCGCACGTCTGATGTCTTCGCCTTGGCCACGGCGGTGCTCTTCCAAAGCTCCGTGCAGCACTTTGCCCTCGCACCCAACAATATGACCGACGCACCAGCCTGGGCGGTTGACTTCATGAAGACCGTGCCCACGACCTGGGACGACGTCAAGTTCCTGGACGGTTACCCCGGCAAGTACCTCGTCATGGCGCGCCGCCACGGCAACCAGTGGTTCGTCTGCGGCATCAATGCCCAGCAGGAGCCGCTGAAGATGAAGATCTCCCTGCCGATGTTCGACGCAGGCACTGCCCTCAAGGTCTACACCGACAACAAGACGCTGGCAGGACAGGTGAAGACGGTGAAGCAGTCGAAGAAGCAGACGCTGGACATCACCATCCCCTGCAACGGCGGTTTGGTGGTCGTGAACGAATAAGCAACGAAAGGAACGCACACACTATGGGAATCATTATCGGCATTGACGTAGGCATTTCGACCACCAAGATAGTGGGACTGCGCGACAAGCAAGTGGTGTCGCCCATCCGCATCACGGCGGTAGACCCCGTCACTTCGCTCTACGGTGCCTTCGGCAAGTATCTCCACGACAACAATATCTGTCTCGCTGACGTGGAACAGGTCATGGTGACTGGGGTTGGATCGGCCTACATTGACGGCCCCATCTACGGTCTGCCTACGGGAAAGACCGACGAGTTTGTGGCCGACGGCCTTGGAGCGCGCTTCGAGAGCGGCCTGTCGAAAGCCATCGTGGTGTCAATGGGTACGGGAACGAGCTTCGTGCAGTGTGACGGCGACGACATCCGCCACATCGGTGGCATGGGTGTCGGCGGCGGCACGGTGCAGGGTCTTTCGCGCGTCATGCTCAACACCAGCGACCCGAAGCAGATCTCCAGTCTGGCGTTGCGCGGCGACATCCGCAACATCAACCTGCTCATCGGCGACATCTCCCTGCATCCCCTGCCGGGACTGCCCATGAACGCCACCGCCTCGCTGTTCAGCAAGGCACAGTATGATGCTCCGCGCGAAGACATCGCGCTGGGCATCATCACCATGGTGTTGCAGAGCATCGGGTCGGCCAGCATCCTCTCCGCCCTCAACACGGGCATCCGCGACTTCGTGCTCATCGGCAACCTCACGCTCTACCCGCAGTGCAAGGAAATCTTCCCCATGATGGAGAAACTCTACAACGTGCGCTTCCACATTCCCAAATACGCGGAGTTCTGCACCGCCATCGGTGCCGCCCTCAATTTCCGCAAGCAACTGCAGTAACTTTCTGGGGAGGAATAGAAGAGTGGTGGGATAAGCCCCCACCACTCTTCCTTTTTTTAGACCGAGATGCAGTGAATATTCAGCGAATCTCTTAGCCTGGGCATTCATTGGGCTGAATTGAAAATCGGCGGCCAAAGGGAAAGCCAAGCCCAACAACTTCATAGTCCAGGGCGTTGCACTGGGCTATGTACAGACTGCCCCTTCTTTACATGTTCCGATTAGTTCACTCAGCCTACAGGAGTTTTCATGCAACAGGCTACACCTTTATTATAATGTGCGCGCGTGAGGGAACTTGCCGATTGAAAAAAACGGGAAGTGACCGTTGACTGCGATCAATGCCTTCATTCAAAAGTGAATGGACCCTTTGACTGCGATCAAGACGTCCATTCAAAAGTGA
>CAVBXH010000059.1:0-16587 GCA_963599475.1 Acutalibacteraceae bacterium
AACAAATTTCTCTCACGTACCTTATATATAAATATTTATTAATAATGTATACTGTTCTTTGCATTTTTCATTTTGAAAATGACACTTTGACCAAAATGACACTTTTAACCTAATGACCACTTTGACCGGGTTCGTGCTTAACCTTCGCGCGAAGTCGCTTGCAACAGCCTACCTTTCAGCCGTTTCCGAAGAAACAGCGCAGCTACTGATTACAAACTCTTGCAGGAAAGAAAAAAAATGTGTACCTTTGTCAGCAGAAACAAACAATACTGCGTGCATGAAATACCTCGCCCCCAAAGCCGACCTGAAGGAGAAGATCTTCGCCGACCTGTCCGGTCTGACGGCAGAGGAAATCCAGTCGCTGGCGTGACCACGGCCACAAAAATATACGAAGCAATGAAAAGAACTGTTTACTTGACCTGCGGGACACTGCTGGCGGCAATGCTGCTCTGCAACACGGGCTGCAAGAGCACGGAAAAGGCCGCTGCCAGCGAGAACGCTCCTGCCGTACAGATGGAAGCCGACACACTCGTCACCGCTCCGGCATTCACCTACATCACCCTGCAGGACTCCACCATCGAGTGCTTCTACGAGGTGGACTATCCGCGGCAGTCCGGTCGTCTGGCCACTGGTGTGAAGCAGTTTATCGCCGACAAGTTGGCCGCCACCTACCTGCCCCACGCCAACGAGGACGAGGCGCGAAAGGACTACCCCCTGTTTCAGGGCGACGTGCAACAGTGCGACAGCCTCGTGAGGCACTATGCGGAGGGCACGAAGCGATACTTTGCGGCACTGCAGCGGGACATTATGGCGGAGGGTCTCGGCAACGACTGGATTCCCCACTTCCTGAGCCACGTGAAGCTGAAGAAACGGGAGGAGACTCCGACATACATCACCTACAGCATGGGACACGAGGTGTATCTCGGCGGTGCACACGGCTCCTATTACTATACAGAGACCGCCATCAGCAAGCGCACCTGCCGTCCGCTGGCACAGACCGTCGACACGACCAAGGTGATGCAGATGCAGCCGCTGCTGCGCAAGGGCATCGTCAGCTATCTGACGGACTGCGGCATAGAGAAGGCCGAGACGGACTATAAGGACTATCTGTTCCTCCCCGACGACGGCCACTTCCCCCTGCCCGTCAACGCCCCATGCCCCACCAAGGACGGCATGGCGTTCGTCTACCAGCAATACGAGATCGCCAGCTACGCCGTGGGACTGGTCTCCTTCACCGTCCCCTACGCCGACATCATGCCCTACCTCTGCGAAGAGATGAAAAGTCTGCTGGAAAAGGAAAAACAATGATACTATTCTGCCCAATTGTTTGCAAAATACGCCACGGAACTTGACAGTATGAGAAAAAAAACGTAACTTTGCAGGTGCAATAACAATAACGCAAAAACCATTCCAGTATGAAGAAAAACGTGATTTTGGCCGTTGTCGGCTGCCTCGTGTCTGCCGTGGCCTGGGGCGAACAGGTGGTCGTGGAGACCCGGAACATGACCTTGGTGCTTGACGTGGAGCAGGGGAAACGCCCGCAGTATGTGTATTTCGGAGCGAAGCTGGGCGCGCAGGATCTGACGCACCTCCAGAAGCCCTCCAACGGACGCATGGACCTCTATCCCGCCCACGGGCTGAACACCCCGGCAGAAGCAGCCTTCGCCATGCGCCACGCGGACGGCAACCTCTCGACGGAGTTGTTGGCAGAGAGCGTGAGCCGCGAGGGCGAAGTGACCACCGTGCGGCTGAAAGACCCCGTCTATCCCCTCACCGTAGACCTGAAATACAAGGCGTACCGCGACGTGGACATGATTGAGACGTGGAGCGAAGTGACCAACGGCGAGAAACAGACCGTCACGCTGACCACCTTCGCCTCGGCCATGCTGCCCATCCGGCGCGGCGACGTATGGCTGAGCCGCCTCTGCGGATCGTGGGGCAGCGAGTGCCAACTGGTGGAGGAGCCGCTGACCACGGGGCAGCGCGTCATCGTGAACAAGGACGGCACACGCAACGCACACACCGCCCACGCCGAGGTGATGTTCTCACTCGACGGCAAGGCTCGCGAGAACTGCGGACAGGTCATCGGTGCGGCACTCTGCTACAGCGGCAACTACCGACTGAAAATCGACACCGACGATACGGAATACCACTATTTCTTCGCCGGCATCAACGAGGACAACTCGGAATACCACTTGAAGAAGGGCGAGACCTTCGTGACCCCGGCTCTGGCACTGACCTTCAGCAGCGAGGGACTGTCGGGAGCCAGCCGCAACTTCCACAAGTGGGGGCGCAACCACAAGCTCATGCACGGGAACACCGCACGAAAGATCCTGCTCAACTCCTGGGAAGGCGTCTACTTCGACATCAACCAGCAGGGCATGGACCAGATGATGGCCGACATCGCCTCCATGGGCGGCGAGCTGTTTGTCATGGACGACGGGTGGTTTGGTGCGAAATATCCGCGCAAGTCCGACAACTCGTCGCTGGGCGACTGGACCGTGGACCGCAACAAGTTGCCCGAAGGCATCGAGGGTCTGCTGCGCGACGCGAAGAAGCACGGTGTGAAGTTCGGCATCTGGATTGAACCCGAGATGACCAACACCACCAGCGAACTCTATGAGAAACATCCCGACTGGATCATCAAGGCCCCGAAGCGCGAGGCCGTGCAGGGTCGCGGCGGCACGCAGCTGGTGCTCGACCTGTCCAACCCCAAAGTGCAGGACTTCGTCTTCAGCGTCGTGGACAACCTGTTGGGCAAATACCCTGACATCGACTACATCAAGTGGGACGCGAACATGGCCATCATGAACCACGGTTCGCAATACTTGAACATGGCGGATCAGAGCCATCTCTACATCGCCTACCATCGCGGCTTCGAAGCCGTGTGCAAGCGCATCCGCGACAAATATCCCGACGTGACCATCCAGGCCTGCGCCTCCGGTGGCGGACGCGCCAACTGGGGCGTGTTGCCTTACTTCGACGAGTTCTGGGTGTCCGACAACACCGATGCCTTGCAGCGCATCTACATGCAGTGGGGCACGAGCTACTTCTTCCCAGCCATCGCCATGGGTTGCCACATCTCGGCCACACCCAACCACACCGTGTTCCGCACGACCGCCATGAAATACCGCATCGACGTGGCCATGAGCGGACGCCTGGGTATGGAAATCCAGCCTAAGAACATGACCGACAGCGAGAAGGAACTCTGTCGCAAGGCCATCGCCGAATACAAGCAGATACGCCCCATCGTGCAGTTCGGTGACATCTACCGTCTGGTGTCGCCCTACGACAGGAAGGGACTGGCCTCGATGATGTATGTGGACGAAGCCAAGGACAAGGCCGTGTTCTACTGGTGGAAGACGGAGTCGTTCCAAAACGAACACCTGCCGCGCGTCCACATGGCCGGACTCGATGCCGCCAAGATGTACCGCGTCAAGGAACTCAACCGCATCGACGAGAAGCCGCTCGACATCGAGGGCAAGCAGTTCAGCGGAGCCTACCTGATGAACCACGGACTGGACGTGCCCTACCGCAACAGTCCTGAATGGAACCTCCGCAGCGACTGGTCGAGCCGCGTCCTGTTGCTGGAGGCTGAATAACAACCGATGAGCCACGAGAAGAAGGAAAAGAAAGACTTGCTGGCCTACATCCGCGAAGGCAGGATTCTGACACGGAGGGAACAGCTCAGCCTGATAGCACAGCTGAGCGTTCCCTCTATGCTGGCTCAGCTCTCCACCATCGTGATGTTCTTCATCGATGCCTCCATGGTGGCGCATCTGGGCGCCAAGGCGTCGGCCTCCATCGGACTGATAGAGAGCACGTCGTGGCTGTTCGGCGGTCTGGCCTCCGCCTGTTCCATGGGTTTCTCGGTGCAGGTGGCTCACGCCATCGGCGCCAACGACTTCGAAAGGGCGCGCCGCATCCTGCGACAGGCCATCACCTGCTGCCTGCTGTTCAGCGTGTGTCTGGCCACCATCGGCGTGGCTATCCATCGTCCACTGCCCTTCTGGCTGGGCGGTGCGGCAGACATCGCCCGCGACGCATCGCTCTACTTTCTCATCTTCTCGTGTGCCGCACCCTTGGTTCAGTTGGAACACCTGTTCGGCTCGATGCTGAAATGCTCGGGCAACATGAAGGTGCCCAGCCTGCTCAACGTCCTGATGTGCCTGCTCGACGTGGCGTTCAACTACGTATTCATCTTCCTGCTCGGCTACGGTGTGGTCGGAGCTGCCATGGGAACGGCCAGTGCCTTTTTGGTGATTACCGCACTGATGGGCTACTTCGTGATTGTCCGCTCGGACATCCTGCATCTGAAAGGCCGATGCGGTTCGTTTCGCCCGACCTGCGACACCGTAAAGACCGCCTTCGGCATCGGAGCACCGATGGGACTGCAGCATCTGCTGATGAACGGGGCACAGATCGTGAGTACACTCATCGTCGCACCACTCGGCACCATCGCCATCGCAGCCCACTCGCTCGCCATCACCGTGGAAAGCCTGTGCTACATGCCCGGCTACGGCATTGCTGAGGCCGCCACAACCCTCGTCGGACAGGGCGTCGGTGCCGGACAGCGCCTGCTGACCCGATCGTTTGCACGCCTCTCTGTCACCTTAGGCATTGCCGTGATGACGGTGATGGGCGGACTGATGTACTGCTTCTCCCCGGAACTGATGGCACTGATGACCCCCGTGGAAGCCATCCGTGAAGTAGGGGTTACCTGCCTGCGCATCGAAGCCTTTGCCGAACCTATGTTTGCCGCTGCCATCGTCTGCAACGGTGTGTTTGTCGGAGCCGGAGACACCCTGCGCCCGGCCATCATGAGTCTGGCCTCCATGTGGGGCGTGCGCCTCACACTGGCCGCCCTGCTTGCCGTCAGCTACGGTCTGCCCGGCGTATGGACGGCCATGGCCATCGAACTGACGTTCCGTGGACTGATGTTTCTGACGCGCCTCTGCCGAGGCGGCTGGCTTCAAAAAAGCATCAAGCAGTAAGGGGCATACACACCGACGGGAGCACTTCACCATGAGACACAAAAAAGGGGACTCTCCGTCCCTCACCCCCAAACCTGTTGCAGCATAAGCTGCATACAGGGTAATCTTCGTCGTCGTTGTGTCTTTCTACCTTTCTCTAAATACCTTGTGCGTTATCCTTGCCACAATCTCAGTTATCCTTATTCTTTTTATCCTGTTATCCTTATTCTGTTCTTTCAGTCATCCTGTCTCTTTACCTGAATATTATTACAATCTCTGCGCGTGTCTGTCATCCTGTCTTTCTACCTTGTCTACCTATTTACTACTGACAATCTGTTTTTCCTATTGAACTGCTTTCCTATTGAACTTCTTTTTTCTATTCCTATTGAATGCTATTCGTGTTGTGTTTTCCTATTGAATGTGCTGTGTTTCTCTAAATCACGCTGCAAAGGTAAGCGGATTTTTCGAACCGACCATGCAATTTGCTCAAAAAACAGCAGAAAAGGCGGTAATCTTGACATTAATCAAGTTTTTGTGTTCGCACACACAACTCCGTTTCCACCAGATTCGTCAACTCGACAAACTGCGCAATGGTGAGCTGCTCGGGGCGTTGCGTCATCATCTCATGGCGCGTCAGCGGTGTGTCCAGCATCTGGAGGTCGGGCAGGAGTTGGCGCAGCGAGACGCGCAGCATCTTGCGGCGTTGGTTGAACACAGTCTTGACCACGCGCTTGAAGAGTTGTTCGTCGCAACCGAGGTGCTCCACCTTATTGCGCGTCATGCGGATGACGGCACTCTTCACCTTGGGCGGCGGGTTGAACACCGTTTCGTCGACCGTGAACAGATAGTCCACATCATACCAGGCCTGCGTCAGCACCGACAGGATGCCGTAGGCTTTATTGCCCGGCTGGCTGGCCATGCGCAGGGCCACCTCCCGTTGTATCATGCCCGTGCAGCAGGGAATCAGGTTGCGGTTGTCCAGCATCTTGAAGAAAATCTGCGACGAGATGTCGTAGGGATAGTTGCCCGTCAACACGAACGGCTGTCCGTCGAACACCTTATTAAGATCCATGCGCAGGAAGTCCTCGCCGAGGATGTTCTCGCGCAGCCGGGGGAAATGCTCGTTGAGGTAGGCCACACTCTCGCGGTCGATCTCCACCACCTTCAGCGGCCGCGGCTTCTCCGTCAGAAACTGAGTCATCACGCCCATGCCCGGCCCTACCTCCAGCACGGGCAGTCCGGGACAGGCATCCACGGTGTCGGCAATGCGCCGGGCAATGCCGAGGTCGGTAAGGAAATGCTGGCCGAGGTTTTTCTTTGGCTTTACTTGTTTCATGCTTACATCTTGGTTTACGCGTTGCAAAGGTAAGACAAAATATTAAAAAAAGAGGTGTTTTCTTTGTATTTCGCCCGATTTGCACTAACTTTGCAGCCGATTTTAACATAATGAGAATGCAGGATATCCGTAACATTGCGATTATCGCACACGTGGACCACGGCAAGACAACGCTCGTGGACAAGATGATGCTCGCAGGAAACCTGTTCCGTGAGGGACAAGACCTGAGCAGCCAAGTGCTGGACTCCAACGACCTGGAGCGCGAACGAGGCATCACGATTCTTTCCAAGAATGTAAGTATCAACTGGAAAGGTACAAAGATAAACATCATAGACACTCCGGGACACTCCGACTTCGGAGGCGAGGTGGAGCGCGTACTGAACATGGCCGACGGCTGCCTGCTGTTGGTGGATGCCTTCGAAGGCCCTATGCCGCAGACCCGCTTCGTGTTGCAGAAGGCCCTTGAAATCGGACTGAAGCCCATCGTGGTGGTCAACAAGGTGGACAAGCCCAACTGCCGTCCGGAAGAGGTCTACGAAATGGTGTTCGACCTGATGTTCTCGCTCAACGCCACCGAAGACCAGCTGGACTTCCCCGTCGTGTATGGTTCTGCCAAGAACGGATGGATGGGTGAAGACTACAACAAACCCACCACCGACATTACCTATCTGCTCGACAAGATTATCGAGGTGATTCCCGCGCCCAAGCAGATTGAAGGAACACCGCAGATGCTGATTACCAGTCTGGACTACAGTAGCTATACGGGACGCATCGCCGTGGGTCGCGTCCACCGCGGACAGTTGAAGGACGGCCAGCAGGTGGTCATCAGCCACCGCGACGGTTCGCAGGAGAAAACGAAAATCAAGGAGTTGCACGTGTTCGACGGCATGGGGCATCAGCGCACCGATCAGGTGGACTGCGGTGACATCTGTGCCGTAATCGGTCTGGAGAAGTTCGAGATTGGCGACACCATCTGCGATGTGGAGCACCCCGAACCGCTGCCCCCCATCGCCATCGACGAACCTACCATGTCCATGCTCTTCACCATCAACGACTCCCCGTTCTTCGGCAAAGAGGGAAAATTCGTCACCTCGCGCCACATCAACGAGCGTCTGGAAAAGGAACTGGAGAAGAACCTGGCGCTGCGCGTCCGCCAGGTGGAGGACTCCAACGACCGCTGGATTGTCAGTGGACGCGGCGTGCTGCACCTCTCCGTGCTCATCGAGACCATGCGGCGCGAGGGCTACGAGTTGCAGGTGGGACAGCCACAGGTGATCTATAAGGAGATTGACGGTGTGAAATGCGAACCCATCGAGGAGCTCACCATCAACGTGCCCGAGGAGTTTGCCTCGAAGATGATTGACATGGTGACGCGTCGCAAGGGCGACATGACCTCCATGATTAATCTTGGCGAGCGTGTGGACATCGAGTTCGACATTCCCTCGCGAGGCATCATCGGACTGCGCACCAACGTGTTGACCGCCTCACAGGGTGAAGCCATCATGGCGCACCGCTTCAAGGAATACCAGCCCTACAAGGGCGACATCGAGCGCCGCATCAACGGTTCGATGATTGCCATGGAGACCGGAACGGCCTTCGCTTACTCCATCGACAAGCTGCAGGACCGCGGCAAGTTCTTCATCGACCCGGGTGAAGAGGTCTACTATGGTGAGGTGGTTGGCGAGCACGTCCACGACAACGACCTTGTCATCAACGTGACCAAGGCCAAGCAACTCACCAACGTGCGCGCCTCGGGTTCTGACGACAAGGCCCGCATCATCCCGAAGACGGTCATGTCGCTGGAGGAGTGTCTGGAATACATCAAGGAGGACGAACTGGTGGAGGTGACGCCGAAGTCCATGCGCATGCGCAAGATTATCCTCGACCACGACCAGCGCAAGAAGGCCAACAAGTCGTAACGGGACCTGGCCCTACTCAAAGAGCGACTCCACGAACGTCTTGGTGACGTGGAACGAGTTGTCGGCCACGGTGTTCCAGAAATCGTGATACATCGAAGCATCGGTGTCGCGCAGGGGAATGTCACTCACCACGCGGAACGAGATGAAGGGCACACCGTATCGGAAGCACGTCTGTGCGATGGCTGCCGACTCCATGTCCACGGCCTTCGCATCGGGAAAATGGCTTAGGATGTCGCGCATCTTATCCTTGGAGTCCACAAACCAGTCGCCCGTCACAATCAGTCCCGGATGGACTGAGAACCCCTCACCCTTCACCCGGCATGCTTTCTCCAGCAGCCGGGTGTCGGCTTTGTAGCAGGCCGGCATGCCCTGCACCTGTCCGTACTCCACGGCACTGCCACAGTACACGTCGTGGAACCGCACCTCTGCGCCCACCACTACGTCGCGCACGCTGATGTCGTCGCCGTTGCCTCCGGCGCAACCGCTCGACACGATGAGGTCGGGATGGTGTCTGTGAATCATCTCGGCCGTTCCCAAAGCGGCATTCACCTTGCCGATGCCACACTTCTCCACGACCACGCGGTCGTCACTGAACAGGTGCTGCAATTGCTGCATTTCCTTGTCCATTGCAACGATAATTCCTATTTTCATCTTTCGTTTCCATTGATTTCTGCGTGCAAAGGTACTAAAATTTGCGTAAAATGGTTATCTTTGCACGCGGAAACAAAAACGAAACGGTTATGAAAAGTTTGAAGCAGTGGTTGCCGGACCTTCTGGCAGTGATTTTGTTTGCGGCAATCTCGTTTGCCTATTTCTTCCCCGCAGACATCGAGGGGCGCATCCTTTACCGCCACGACTCCTCGGCAGGACGCGGGGCAGGGCAGGAAGCATCGGAATACTACCAGCGCACGGGAGAGCGCACCCGTTGGACCAACGCCCTCTTCGGCGGAATGCCCACCTACCAGACGGCGCCGTCCTACCATAGTACTGACACGCTCTCGCAGGTGGGCAATGCCTACCACCTGTGGCTGCCAGAAAACGTGTGGTATGTCTTTGTCTATCTGCTGGGTTTCTACATCCTGCTGAGGGCTTTTGACTTCCGTTGGTATATGGCCACGCTGGGAGCTGTCGTATGGGCGTTCTCCAGCTACTTCTTCATCATCATCGCCGCAGGACACATCTGGAAGGTCATCGCACTGGCCTACCTGCCGCCGATGATAGCAGGCGTGGTGTTGGCCTACCGGCGCAGGTACATGGCCGGACTCCTCGTCACCGCACTGTTCTCCGCCCTTGAAGTGCTCGCCAACCACGTGCAGATGACCTACTATTTCCTGTTTGTCGTAGTGGCCATGGTCATTGCCTTCCTCATCGAGGGAGCGATGCGCAAGGACTGGCAACACCTCGCCAAGGCCACGGGCGTGTGCATCGCCGGTGCAGCCATTGGCATCTGCATCAATATGTCGAACCTCTACCACACTTGGCAGTACGGCAAGGAGACCATGCGCGGACAGAGCGAACTGGTCAAGAAGGACGCTGCCAACCAGACGGCCAGCGGACTGGACCGCGACTACATCACCCAGTGGAGCTACGGCATCGACGAGACCTGGACGCTGCTGATTCCCAATGCCAAGGGCGGTGCCAGTGTGAGCATTGCCTCCGACCCTACCGCCATGAAGAAAGCCGACGCCACGGTGAGCGAGTTCTTCCAGAACACCTTCAACATGGACATCTACGGCAACTTCCAAGAGTATTGGGGCACGCAGCCCATGACGGCAGGACCGGTCTATGTGGGTGCCTTTGTCTTGATGCTGTTCATCCTCGGCCTGTTCATCGTCAAAGGACCGATGAAGTGGGCACTGCTGGCGGTCACCGTGCTGTCCGTCCTCCTGTCGTGGGGCAAGAACTTCATGCCGTTCACGGATTTCTTTCTCGACTATGTGCCGATGTACGCCAAATTCCGGACGGTGGCCTCCATCCTCGTCATCGCGGAGTTCACTATCCCGCTGCTGGCCATGCTGGCACTGAAGAAGATCGTGGACGAACCCGAGATACTGAAGACCAAGCAGCGCTGGCTCTACCTCTCCTTCGGACTGACGGGCGGCGTTGCCTTGCTCTTTGCCGCACTGCCGGACGTGTTCTTCGATTTCAATTCCATCCATGATGCAGACACCGTCAACAGCCTCAACAGCCAGCTCAGCAGCATCCTGGCCAACTACCCCGACCTGCTGGCCGACTATCAGCAGCATGTCCTGCCGCGCCTCATGCCCAGTCTCGCCGCCATGCACAAGGCGGTGTTCACGGCAGACTGTCTGCGCTCCTTCGTCGTCATTGCCATTGGCATGGTGTTCCTGCTGCTGTTCCGCCAACGAAAGATCCGCAAGGAGTGGCTGGTTGGTGCGTTGACTGTGCTCTGTCTGCTGGACATGTGGCAGGTCAACAAGCGTTACCTCAACGACGAGATGTTCGTGTCGAAAACCGTCCGCGAAGAACCGATACAGAAGTCGGCTGCCATCGACCACATCCTGCAGGACCAGACGCTCGACTTCCGCGTGCTTAACCTGGCAGGCGACACGTTCAACGAGAACGAGACGAGCTTCTATCTGAAGAGCATCGGTGGCTATCATGCCGCCAAGCTGCGCCGCTACCAAGAACTCATCGACGAGCACATCAAGAAAGAAATACAGGGACTGGCCACAGCCTTCAACGCGGCACAGGGTGACATGACGAAGGTCAATGGTGACTCGCTCTACCCCGTGCTGAACATGCTCAACACGAAATACTTCATCCTGCCGCTGCAGGCCAGCCAGACCGTGCCGGTGGAGAACCCCTATCGCTACGGCAACGCGTGGCTGGTGGGCCAAGTGGACTATGTCGATAGTGCCAACGACGAGATTGATGCGCTGCATCACCTCGACCTGCGCCACCGGGCAGTGGCCGACCGAAAGTTTGAAGCGGTGCTGGGCAACAGCACGCCGCAGGACACCGTCAGCATCGTGACGCTGAAAGCCTACCAGCCCAACGAGCTGACCTACGAGGTGCGGACGGGAAAAGGTGGCGTGGTGGTGTTCTCCGAAATCTATTACCCTGGATGGACGGCAACGGTAGACGGACAGGAACAGGAACTGGGGCGCGTCAACTACGTGCTCCGCGCCCTAAAGGTCGCTCCCGGCCAGCATCAGGTGGTGCTCACCTTCAAGCCGAAGAGCATCACGCGGACGGAGACCGTGGCCTATTGTGCCATGGGTGTCCTGCTGTTGCTGATAGTGGCACTGGCCGTCAGACTCATCCGCAAGAGACGACAGGCCACCGACCAGCCGCAATCCCTTTAACCGCGCCGCATGGAGTTCAGAACACCCGTGGACATCACGCCACCGTCCTTCCGGATAGAACCGCTGGAACGGATACTATGCGTGGGGTCCTGCTTCGCAGACCATATGGGGAGACGGTTTCTCGACAATAAGTTCTGCGCCACGGTGAACCCCTATGGCGTGATGTATAATCCGGCTTCCATTCTCCATACGGTGAGGCGCACCGAAGGGACTTTCCCCGTGGCCTTCCTCACGCTCGGCACCAATCACGTGTATCGGTTGAAGGCGAGCGGCGAGATTGTGGACAATTGCGAGAAACGCCCGCACCAGCTCTTCGAGGAGGAGGTGCTGACAGTTCGCCAGTGTGTCGACTACCTATACCAGACCATCGACCTGCTACGCAGTCGCTGCGTGGAGACCAAGGTGGTGTTGACGGTCAGCCCCATCCGCTACAAGAAATACGGCTTCCACGGCAGTCAACTGTCGAAGGCCACGTTGCTGCTGGCCGCCGAAGAGGTAGCCCGTCTGCCGCAGGTGTACTATTTCCCGGCCTACGAAATCGTCAACGACGAGTTGCGCGACTACCGCTTCTATGCCGCCGATATGATTCATCCCTCCGAGCAGGCCATCGACTACATCTGGGAGCGCCTTTGCGCCACCTGTCTCAGCGACCGCGTCCACCAGTTTCTGGCGGAATGGCAGCCTGTCCGCCAGGCACTCGCCCACAAGCCCTTCGCGCCCGAATCGGAGGCTTATCGTGCGTTTATGGATAAAACTATGTTAAAAGTGGAAGAACTACGGAAAAAATATGGTAATTTTGCGCTATGATTTACTCGATAGAAAAAATCGCCACACTGATTGGTGCACGCCGCATCGGCCATGCCGACGCGCAAATCCGATGGTTGCTCACTGACAGCCGTTCCCTGTGTTTCCCCGAAGAGTCGCTGTTCTTTGCCCTGCAGTCGCAGCGCAACGACGGCCATCGCTATATTCAAGACCTCTACCGCAGGGGTGTCCGCAACTTCGTGGTGGAAAAGACGGACATCGGGGGAGAACCGTTCCCGGCCTGCTCCGATGCCAACTTCCTGCTAGTCCCCTCCACGCTCTCCGCCCTGCAGCGGCTGGCCGAGCGTCACCGCGACGAGTTCAACATCCCCATTGTGGGCATCACGGGCTCCAACGGCAAGACAATGGTCAAGGAATGGCTGTATCAACTGCTCGCCCCACAGACGAACGTGACGCGTTCGCCGCGCAGTTACAACTCGCAGATTGGAGTGCCGCTCTCCGTATGGCTACTGTCGGAACAGACGGACATCGGTGTGTTTGAGGCGGGCATCAGCCTGCCCGGCGAGATGGAACACCTGCGCGACATCATTCAGCCCACCATCGGCATCCTGACCTCCCTGGGCGATGCCCATCAGGAGAACTTCCGTTCGCTGGACGAGAAATGCGCGGAGAAGCTGCAACTGTTTCACGGTGCAAAGGTGGTGTTCTACAACAGCGACAACGACACTGTCAGCCGCTGCATGCGCCGTTCGGGCTATACGGGTGAGAAGATGGGATGGAGTCGCAACAATGAGATGGCTCCGTTCTATGTGGTCAGTGTAGTGCCTGTGACAGACCGTCCGGGAGAGACGGCAGTGACCTATGTATATAAGGGCGAGCGCGCCACCTACCATCTGCCTTTCATCGACGATGCGTCGGTGGAGTGCTCCATTGCCTGTGCCGCAGCGGCACGCTATCTCGGCGTGACCGCCGCCGACCTCGACGCGCGCATGCAGGGCATCGAACCCGTGGCCATGCGCCTGGAGGTGAAGGAAGGACGCCATGGTTGCACCCTCATCAACGACTCCTACAACTCGGACGTCAATTCCCTCGACATCGCGCTCGACTTTATGAACCGCCGCCCAGACCACCAAGGCCGCAAGCGTGCCCTCATCCTGAGCGACATCCAGCAGAGTGGTATGGGTGCCGCGGCACTTTACGACGAGGTGAACAGGCTGTGCCTGCAACGAGGAGTCAGCCGTTTCATCGGCATCGGACCCGTCCTCCAGTCGTGCGCCGACCGCATCACCGTCGCCGACAAGGCATTCTTTACCGATGTCAACCAGTTCGTGCAGAGCAGCATGTTCCATACGCTACGCGACGAGGTCATCCTGCTGAAGGGCGCACGCGCCTTCGGCTTCGACCGACTGACGGAGCTACTGGAGCAGAAAGTGCACGAAACGATTCTGGAGGTCAACCTCAACGCCGTGGTTGACAATCTGAACTACTACCGCTCGTTTCTCCATCCTGGCACGAAGCTGGTGTGCATGGTGAAGGCCGATGCCTATGGGGCGGGAGCCGTGGAGGTGGCGAAGACGCTGCAAGACCATCGGGTGGACTACCTCGCTGTGGCCGTAGCCGACGAAGGGGTCACCCTGCGCCGCAACGGCATCACGCAGAACATTATCATCATGAATCCGGAAATGACGGCCTTCAAGACGATGTTCGACTACGACCTGGAGCCGGAGGTGTATTCGTTCCGGCTGATGGAGGCGCTCATCCGCGCGGCCGAGAAGGAAGGCATCACGGGCTGGCCTGTCCACGTCAAGCTGGACACAGGCATGCATCGGTTGGGCTTCGACCCGGAGAAGGACATCGATGAAGTGATTGCGCGGCTGAAAGGGCAGAACGCCATCATTCCTCGATCCGTCTTCTCCCATTTTGTGGGCAGCGACAGCGATGACTTCGACGCGTTCTCTGCCGAACAGTTCCGTAAGTTCGATGCAGGAAGCAGCAAGTTGCAGGCCGCCTTCTCCCATAAGATTCTCCGCCACATGGACAACTCCGCCGGCATCGAACACTTCCCCGAGCGTCAGCTCGACATGTGCCGCCTCGGCCTCGGCCTTTATGGCATCAATCCCCGCAACAATCAGGTGCTCCATACCGTCAGCACCCTGAAGACCACCATTCTGCAGATGCGCCGTGTGCCAAAGGAAGAGACGGTGGGCTACAGCCGCCGCGGCGTGCTGGAGCGCGACTCCGTGATTGCGGCCATCCCCATCGGCTACGCTGACGGTCTGAACCGCCACTTGGGACGTGGAGCGTGCTATTGTCTGGTGAACGGGCAACGGGCACCCTACGTCGGCAACATCTGCATGGATGTCGCCATGATTGATGTGACGGACATCGACTGCAAGGAGGGCGACAGCGTGGAGATTTTCGGGGAGCACCTGCCCGTTACGGTGCTCAGCGACGTGCTCGACACCATCCCTTACGAGATACTGACCGGCATTAGCAGCCGCGTGAAGAAGGTCTATTTCCAAGACTGAAAACCGTATGGACGTTAACGTTTACGTGAAAAAGATGCGCGCCACCGATTGCTTTCTCGTTTTTTATGCGTATCTTTGCAGTCGGACTACACTAAAACATCAACAAAAACAATAAAAATGAGTTCTGTACAGACCACCAAAATGACCAATTACCGCTGGGTAATTTGCTCGATGTTGTTCTTTGCGACAACTGTCAACTACATGGAC
This sequence comes from Acutalibacteraceae bacterium, assembly GCA_963599475.1. Lineage (GTDB taxonomy): Bacteria > Bacteroidota > Bacteroidia > Bacteroidales > Bacteroidaceae > Prevotella. The sequence goes on from CAVBXH010000059.1 coordinate 15,058, forward strand.
CGACAAGTGCTTTCACTGACGTGGAAGGACTTCATCGCTCCCGAATTCCACTGGACCGACGACGACTACGGTACGATTACGGCTGCATTCTCCATCCTGTATGCCGTGTTCTGCCTGTTCGCCGGCAAGTTTATCGACTGGATGGGCACCAAAAAAGGCTATCTCTGGTCCATCTTCGTATGGTCGCTGGGCGCCTGTCTCCATGCTGGCTGCGGCTGGATAACGATGCAGATTGAGGGACTTGACTCTGTCGCTGCCCTCCGCGCCGTAGAGGCCGGATCCGTCACCGCCGTGTCCATCGCCACCATCAGCGTCTACCTCTTCCTGTTCTGCCGCTCCGTGCTGGCCATGGGAGAGTCGGGCAACTTCCCTGCCGCCATCAAGGTGACTGCGGAGTATTTCCCCAAGAAAGACCGCGCCTTCGCTACCTCCATCTTCAACGCCGGTGCATCGGTGGGAGCCCTCGTTGCCCCGCTGTCCATTCCGCCGTTGGCCGAATGGTTCGGCTGGGAGATGGCCTTCATCATCATCGGTGTGCTGGGCTTCGTATGGATGGGCTTCTGGGTGCTGTTCTACGACAAACCCAACAAGAGCAAGCACGTTAATGCCGCTGAGCTGACCTACATCAATCAGGATGCCGAGACCGATGAAGACCCGAAGGATGCGGATGACGAAGGCCCGCATATCAGCTTCGCCCGCTGCTTCACGTTCCGCCAAACGTGGTCGTTCATCGTCGGCAAGTTCATGACCGACGGCGTGTGGTGGTTCTTCCTGTTCTGGGCTCCGGCCTACTTCTCCGACCAGTTCGGCTACAAGTCGTCGTCGGGCATGGGACAGCTGCTCATCTTCACCCTGTATTTCATCGTCACCGTGCTGTCCATCTTCGGTGGCTACCTGCCCAAATACTTCGTCGAGAAGAAAGGCATGGGTGCCTATGCAGGACGTATGCGCGCCATGCTGCTCTTTACGTTCTTCCCGATGACCGCCCTGCTGGCACAGCCGCTGGCAGTTTGGAAGGATTCTCCCATTGACCCCGCATGGTGGCCCGCCATCATCATCGGTCTTGCCGGTGCCGGTCATCAGGCCTGGTCAGCCAACCTATTCTCGACTATCGGTGATATGTTCCCGAAATCTACCATTGCCACCATCACCGGCATCGGTGCCATGGCCGGCGGTCTGGGCTCCATGCTCATCAATAAGTGCTCGGGCAGCCTCTTCACCTATGCTGAGGAACAGGGTGCCGCCTTCACCTTCTTCGGTTTCGAAGGCAAGCCTGCCGGCTACATGATTGTGTTCTGCATCTGCGCCGTGGCCTACATCATCGGCTGGACCATCATGAAGGTGCTCGTGCCGAAATACAAGCCCATCGTGGTAGAGTAATTCTCACCACCATCATATCACCACACTAAGAGGGAGGAGCATCGCTCCTCCCTCTTATATTAGTATGCTCGGCATGAGCATTGTCTAACGGGTGGAAGTCCCGAGTAAGCCCTAATAGCGGGAATTACATAGCCAAGAGCAAGGGTGTTC
>CAVBXH010000060.1:0-16517 GCA_963599475.1 Acutalibacteraceae bacterium
CAAAATCAAAATGACACCATGACACTTTTGACCGCTTTTGACCGCTCTCTCACTTATTCTTCTACTATAGACCTGTGCAACCTGCTAAAGAGTAATGCTTTACGATACAACTAATGACACTTTCGGGCACTTTCCCGTAATATTTGTTGCAGGAACACCGAAAAGTTCGTACCTTCGCGCCGTGGGAAGGACCATGCGCGCAGAATTTCCACGCGCTCGGCAGGGAAAAAAATCTCGCTCGGCAGGGAAAAAAACGGGGGCAACAAAACTGGGGGGATATGACCCGCGCTTTCTGCCAATATGTCAGTCAGGGTCGTGTGGCATGCTTTTGGCAATAGGGTCAGCAGAAACATAAAAAAATTCAATAACACAAAAAAGTAACAATTATGATGAACATTAAACCATTAGGTGACCGCGTGCTGGTATTGCCCGCACCGGCAGAAGAGAAAATCGGTGGAATTATCATTCCTGATACAGCCAAAGAGAAGCCCCTCCACGGTACGGTTGTTTCCGTAGGACAGGGCACCAAGGACGAAACAATGGTGCTGAAGGCCGGCGACGAGGTGCTCTACGGCAAATACAGTGGCACGGAACTCGAATACGAGGGCGAGAAGTACCTGATGATGCGCCAGAGCGACGTGCTCGCCATCATCGAGAAATAATAACGAAACAGTAACAAGACATTAACAGATAAAGGAGAAAAACATTATGGCAAAAGATATCAAATTCAATATCGAAGCACGCGACCTGTTGAAGAACGGTGTCGACCAGTTGGCTAACGCAGTGAAGGTAACCCTCGGTCCGAAGGGACGCAACGTGGTGATTGAGAAGAAGTTTGGTGCTCCGCAGATTACCAAGGACGGTGTCACCGTGGCCAAGGAAATCGAACTGGAGGACAAGTTCGAGAACACCGGTGCACAGTTGGTGAAGAGCGTGGCCTCGAAGACGGGCGACGATGCCGGCGACGGAACGACCACGGCCACCATCCTGACACAGGCCATCGTGACCGAAGGACTGAAGAACGTCACCGCCGGTGCCAACCCCATGGACTTGAAGCGCGGTATTGACAAGGCTGTCAAGGCCGTCGTGGACCACATCAAGGAGAGTGCCGAACAGGTGGGCGACAACTACGACAAGATTGAGCAGGTGGCTACCGTGAGTGCCAACAACGACGAGGAAATCGGTAAGCTGCTGGCTGACGCCATGCGCAAGGTGTCGAAAGACGGTGTCATTACCATCGAGGAGTCGAAGAGCCGCGACACGCACATCGGTGTGGTAGAGGGCATGCAGTTCGACCGTGGCTACCTCTCCGGCTATTTCGTAACGGACTCCGAGAAAATGGAGTGCGTGATGGAGAACCCCTACATCCTCATCTACGACAAGAAAATCAGCAACATCAAGGACTTCCTGCCCATCCTGCAGCCTGCCGCCGAGAGCGGACGCCCGCTACTCGTCATCGCAGAGGACGTGGACTCCGAGGCACTGACCACACTGGTGGTGAACCGTCTGCGTGGCGGTCTGAAGATTTGCGCTGTCAAGGCTCCGGGCTTCGGCGACCGTCGCAAGGCCATGCTGGAGGACATTGCCATTCTGACAGGCGGTGTCGTGATCAGCGAGGAGAAGGGCTTGAAGCTGGAGCAGGCTACGCTGGATATGCTGGGAACCTGTGACAAGGTGACGGTGTCGAAGGACAACACCACCATCGTCAACGGTGCTGGCAAGAAGGAGAACATCCAGGATCGCATTGCACAGATCAAGAAGGAAATCGAACTGACCACCAGCAGCTACGACAAGGAGAAGCTGCAGGAGCGTCTGGCCAAGCTGTCTGGCGGTGTTGCCGTGCTCTACGTCGGTGCTAACAGCGAGGTGGAGATGAAGGAGAAGAAGGATCGCGTGGACGACGCCCTCTGTGCCACACGTGCTGCCATTGAGGAAGGCATCGTGGCCGGCGGCGGAACAACCTACATCCGCGCACTCGATGTGCTGAAGAACGTGAAGGGTGTGAATGCCGACGAGCAGACGGGTATCAACATCGTGGAGCGCGCCATCGAAGAGCCGCTTCGCCAGATTGTCCTCAACGCTGGCGGCGAGGGTGCTGTGGTCGTGCAGAAGGTGCGCGAGGGCAAGGGTGACTTCGGTTACAACGCCCGCACCGACCAGTATGAGGACCTGCGCGCCGCAGGCATCGTAGACCCGGCCAAGGTGGCTCGTGTAGCCTTGGAGAATGCGGCTTCCATTGCCGGCATGTTCCTGACCACCGAGTGCCTCATCGTCGACAAGCCCGAGGAGCACGCTGCCATGCCGATGGGCGGCAACGCTGGCATGGGCGGCATGATGTAATTCTGCTAAACAGAGATAACAAAAACCGGGAGACGGGGCGCAATTCCTTGTCTCCCGGTTTGATTTATATCAACTTTGTATCATTTTCTATGGAAATAATTTGCATCGTATGCATAAAACGACTATCTTTGCAGCGTTGAAAGTTAAAAAACAACGCAAAATGATATAAGGCGAAATAAGAAAGAGATATTTTTTTGATTTGTTTTAGTAGATTAGTTTTTAAGTAGTTTGTTTTGAAAGCGGCTGTCGGGACGACAGCCGCTTTTTCAATTCCGATCTGTCTACCCTATCTTTGAACTTCGGCCGAAGGTTCGTCAGGGTAAGAAGTGTTAAATGTGGTTGCAATGGAAGAAAAATGGCGTGGTTTGTCTGCAGTGAAGGATTAAATTCGTAACTTTGCAGAAAAATTTAAGGATGAGAAAGAAGGTTTTTGTTGCCCTCATGCTGGCCTTGGCCACGCTGACGGTGAACGCCCAGGAGGCACTGAAGCGCGTGTATGACGAACGGATAGACCCGATGGCGCAGATTGACAATGCCCTGGCGAAGGCCAAAGACAACGGCAAGTTTGTCGTGTGCCAGGTGGGCGGCAACTGGTGTCCCTGGTGTCTGCGGTTTGCCGACTTCGTGGAGAAGCACACGGCCGTAAAACAGGTGGTGGACGCGCATTTCGAGTACATCCACGTGAACTACAACCCGCGCAAGTCCGTCGGGGCAGAGGCGCAGCAGCAAGCCGAGCGGCTGATGCAGCGGTTGGACAATCCGCAACGCTTCGGCTTCCCCGTCTTTGTAGTGCTGGACGAAAAAGGAACCGTTGTCCACACGCAGGACTCCAGTTTCCTGGAGCAGGGCGAGGGCTATGATGAAGAAAAGGTGCTGCGGTTCTTCAAGAACTGGACACCGGAAGCAGTGAACAACCAATAACGATTATACAGAACATGAAACGGAACACGACCCTATTGACGGTATGTGCCGTAGCGATGCTGACGGCCTGCGGCAACGGCGATAAAAAACAGAGCAACGAAATCGTCGCTGAGCAGGTGGAACAGCAACCCAAGGTGGAATCCCCCATCCGTCAGGACAGCTACGATAAGACGCACGAGGTACAGTGGATGGACAAGGGCTACAAGGTGGAGATACACCGCCAGCCCAACGACTCCCTGCCGATGGTGACCGACGAGATTGGCCAGAAGTTTGTGGACAACGAGGTGGAGGTGACGGTGAAAAGATCCGACGGCACGGTGTTCTTCTCGCGCACGTTTACCAAGGCCAGCTTCGACGGGTGTCTGGACAACGACTACCGCCACACGGGCATCCTCGACGGCCTGGTGTACGACAAAATCAACGGCAGCAACTTGGAGTTTGCCGGCAGCGTCAGCCATCCGCAGACCGACGAGTACATCCCCGTGCGCATCGTTCTATCCTCGTCTGGCAGCGTGACGTTCCGGCGCGATATGGAGCCTAATGCTGACGATGGCGACGAGACGGACGAGGTGGCCGACTAACGAGCCATCCCGTCCGCCCCGGCGGATAGTCCCGGCCACAGGCCGAGCAGTGTTTTCATGTCAGGCAGCACCAGGTCAGCCCCTTCGTCGGCCAGTGCCTGGTTAGGCAGCGGACCCGTGTTCACCGCCACGGTGAAGCATCCCGCGGCCACGCCAGCGCGCACGCCGAGTGGCGCATTCTCCACCACGATGGATTCCCAAGGCTGCACACCCGCCTTCTTCATGCCCGTCAGATAGGGCTGCGGGTCGGGCTTGCCGCGCGTGACATCAAAACTGGTCACGACGAGGTCGCGGCAGACAAGGCCAGACAGGTCGCTCTCCAACTTGTCGAGCAGGGAGTGTTGGCCGCTTCCCGTCACCACGCAAATCTTCAACCCATCGCGCTTGATCTGTTCCATCAGTGCACGGATGCCGGGGATCATGCCCGCCTGTGGCTGTTGGGCAAAGATGCCAGACTTCACGTCGTACATCCGCTGGGCTTCCTCGATGGACAGCTCGCGCTGCCATTGCTGGCGCGCCAAGAGCTGGATGGTCTCCACGCCGCGCATACCCTCGTAGCGGTAGGTGTCCTCGGGTGGCATGCGGAGACCGAAGGAAGCCATAGACTCGCACCAGGAGTGGGCGTGGGCAGGCATGGAGTCGTAGATGACCCCATCCATATCGAAAAGCACGGCTTTCGGACAGAACTGCCTGAAGCCGTGCTTTTGTTGGTATAATGCTATTTCGCGCATAGTCCTCCGATTACTGTTCCTTGGCCAGACGCTCCTTGATGGCTTTCGAGTCGGCCTCGTAGCCAGGCTTGTCGAGCAGGGCGAACATATTCTTCTTGTAGGCTTCCACACCGGGCTGGTTGAAGGGGTTCACACCGAGCACGTTGCCGCTGATGCCGCAGCCGATTTCGAAGAAATAGATGAGCTGTCCGATGTAGTATTCGTTGAGCTTCGGCATGGAGATGCGGATGTTCGGAACGCCGCCGTCCACGTGAGCCAGACGCGTGCCCAGCTCCGCCATCTTGTTCACCTCGTCCACGCGCTTGCCAGCCAGGAAGTTCAGACCGTCGAGGTTCTCCTCGTCGCTGGGGAACAGCAGGGTGCGGTTAGGCTCCTCAATGCTGATGACCGTCTCGAAGATGGTGCGCTCGCCGTCTTGAATCCACTGACCCATGGAGTGGAGGTCGGTGGTGAAGTCGCAACTGGCGGGGAAGATGCCCTTCTTGTCCTTGCCTTCCGACTCGCCGTAGAGCTGTTTCCACCACTCGGAGACGAAGTGGAGCTTGGGCTGGTAGTTGACCATAATCTCAATCTTCTTGCCAGCACCGTACAGGCCGTTGCGCACGGCAGCATACTGCGCGGCGATGTTCTCGCCGAAGGGCACGTCCTTGCCGCAGGCCTTCTCCATGTCGGCAGCACCCTTGACGAGCTGTTTGATGTCAAAGCCGGCGCAGGCAATGGGCAACAGTCCTACCGGGGTGAGCACTGAGAAGCGGCCGCCCACATTGTCGGGGATGATGAAGCTCTTGTAGCCCTCCTTGTCGGCACAGGTGCGGGCAGCGCCGCGCTTGGCATCCGTCACGGCCACAATCACGTCTTTGGCCACGTCCTTGCCCATCTGTGCCTCACACTGTTTCTTCAGCAGACGGAAGGTCAGCGCGGTCTCAGTGGTCGTGCCCGATTTGGAGATGTTGATGACACCGAACTTCTTGCCTTTCAGATAGTCGGTCATCTCGGACAGGTAGTCCTCACCGATGTTGTTGCCGGCGAAGAGCACCGTGGGGTTCTTTCCGTCGCGGACGAGCCAGCTGAAGGAGTTGCCCAGAGCCTCGATGACGGCGCGCGCACCGAGGTAGCTGCCGCCGATGCCGGCCACTACCACCACTTCACATTTCTCGCGGAGGGTGTCTGCCACGGCCTGTACCTCGTCGAGGAAGGCTTCCGTGATGCTGCTCGGGAGGTGGAGCCAACCCAAGAAATCGTTGCCCGGACAGGTGCCGTTCTCCAGCGCGTCCTGCGCTGCCTTTACCTTCGGTTCGAAGGCTTCCACTGCGCCGGCCTTCAGGAAGGAGGCGGCTTTTGTGATGTCAAGTTTGATGTTGCTCATGATCGTTATGAATTAAAGTTTTTCCTTTTGTTATCGTTGCTTTTGGGGAAGATTACCGGAACGAGTCCGTCAGCAGTTTGATTTCAATCTGCGGCGAGATGCGCTCGTACAGGATGTTGTACACGGCATCGAGGATGGGCATGTTGACGTGGCAGTGGCGGTTGATTTCCTTCATGCACTTGGTGCCGAAATAGCCCTCGGCAATCATCTCCATCTCTATCTGTGCCGACTTGACCGAATAGCCCTTGCCAATCATCGTGCCGAAGGTGCGGTTGCGGGAGAAATTACTGTAGCCCGTCACCAGCAGGTCGCCGAGATAGGCCGAGTCGACGACATTGCGCTCGATGGGGTGCACCACCTGCAGGAAACGCTGCATCTCCTGTACGGCATTGGCCATCAGCACCGCCTGGAAATTGTCGCCGAACTTCAGTCCGTTGCAGATGCCGGCAGCGATGGCGTACACGTTCTTCAGCACCGACGAATACTCAATGCCGACCACGTCGGTCGAGGTCTTGGTCTTGATGACCGCGCTGGCCATTACGTCGGCAAAGGCCTGTGCCTTCTCGCGATCAGCACAGCCGATGGTGAGGTACGACAGACGGTCGAGCGCCACCTCCTCAGCGTGCGACGGACCACCGATGCAGGCCAAGTTGTCGTAGGGCACATCGTACACCTGGTGGAAAAATTCCGAGCAGACGAGGTTCTCGTCGGGCACAATGCCCTTGATGGCCGTGACGATGAACTTGTCGCGGATGCGCGTCTTGAGTTTCTTGAGGTGGCTCTTCAGATAGGGTGACGGCGTGACGAACACGAGGGTGTCGTACTGCTGCACAATCTTGTTGAGGTCCGACGAAAACGCAATCTCGTCGATGTTGAAGCGCACACTCATCAAGTAGGCCGGGTTGTGTCCCAACCGGATGAAGTCCTCGATGCGATCGTCGCGGCGCATGTACCATCCGATGTGGTGGGTGTGTCCCACCACAATCTTGGCTATGGCTGTTGCCCAACTGCCTCCGCCAATGATGGCTATCTTTCCGCAATCACGCATTGCTACGGTCAATCCAATTTTGGATGTCTGCGACAGAAGGCTTGGTCATGTCGAGCTTGTACTTCTTGACGATGTCGCCAATCTTTTGCTGCAAGCCCTGCGCCTTCTCCTCTCGGATGTTCTGCACGAGGTTGAAGCCCGCCTTGCGCAGCACGGGAATCCACTCCTCGCCGACACCCACGGCCTCCCATTCGGCTACGGTGCTTTGCGGCACCTTCTTCTCGGGTTTCATCTGGGGGAAGAACAGCACCTCCTGAATATACGTCTTGCCCGTCATGAGCATCACCAAACGGTCGATGCCGATGCCGATGCCTGAGGTTGGCGGCATGCCGTACTGCAGGGCGCGCAGGAAGTCTTGGTCGATGATCATTGCCTCGTCGTCGCCCTTGTCGGCCAGCTTCATCTGGTCGATGAAACGCTCCTCCTGGTCTATCGGGTCGTTCAGCTCGGAGTAGGCGTTGGCCAGTTCCTTGCCGTTGACCATCAGCTCGAAACGCTCGGTGAGTCCCGGCTTCGAGCGGTGCATCTTGGTGAGCGGCGACATCTCCACGGGATAGTCGGTGATGAAGGTGGGCTGGATGAAGGTGCCCTCGCAGAACTCACCGAACAGCTCGTCGATGAGCTTGCCCTTACCCATGGTCTCGTCCACGTCCATGCCTTTCTCCTTGCAGAAGGCGCGGATTTCCTCCTCGCTCTTGCCGTTGCAGTCGAAGCCCGTTTTCTCCTTGATGGCATCGAGGATGGGCAGCCGGCGGTAGGGGGCCTTGAAGCTCACGATGTTGCCGTCAATCTCGCGCTCCGGCTTGCCGTTGACCGCGATGCAGATGGTCTCCAACAGTTTCTCGGTGAACGACATCATCCAGTTGTAGTCCTTGTACTGCACGTAAAGCTCCATGCAGGTGAACTCGGGGTTGTGGTTGCGGTCCATGCCCTCGTTGCGGAAGTTCTTGCCAATTTCATATACGCCCTCGAAGCCGCCCACGATGAGTCGCTTCAGATACAGCTCGGTGGCAATGCGCATATACATGTCCTGGTCGAGCGCATTGAAATGGGTGATGAACGGGCGGGCAGAGGCTCCGCCGGCAATAGACTGTAGGGTAGGGGTCTCCACCTCCGTGTAGCCGGCCTCGTCGAGCACGCGGCGCAGGGTGCGGATGACTGTGGCGCGCTGCAGGAAGGTGTCCTTCACGCCGTCGTTCACGATGAGGTCCACATAGCGTTGGCGATAGCGCAGCTCGGGGTCGTCGAACTTGTCGTAGGCCACCCCGTCCTTATATTTCACGATGGGCAGCGGCTTGAGACTCTTCGACAGCAGGGTCAGCTCCTGCGCGTGGACGGAAATCTCGCCCGTCTGCGTGCGGAACACGAAGCCCTTCACGCCGATGAAGTCGCCGATGTCCAGGAGTTTCTTGAAAACGGTGTTGTAGCGTTCCTTGTTCTCGTCGGGGCAGAGGTCGTCGCGCGAGACGTACACCTGGATGCGCCCCTTGCTGTCTTGTATCTCCGCAAAACTGGCTTTTCCCATCACGCGGCGGCTCATCATGCGGCCGGCGATGCACACCTGTCGTGGCTCGTCCTCGTCGCGGAAATTGTCGCGGATGTCGGTGGAAAAGGCATTGGTGGGATATGCTTCTGCGGGATAGGGATTGATGCCCATCCGACGCAGTTCTTGCAGACTCTCGCGTCTGCCAATCTCTTGTTCGCTAAGCTCTAAAACGTTCATATCTGGCTTTTCTTCTGTTTTATGTGTGTGCAAAGGTACGATTAAGCGAGCGAAAAACCAAATTTATTTGAGTTTTTCCGAGCGTGAGTACCTTCGGCCGAAGGCCAGAGATACGATTAAGCGAGGGAATAAGCAAATTTTGGAGCGACTTTCCTTTTTTTGTACGTTCCCTTTGGCTGTTTTGTGGAAAAATAGTATTTTTGCCGACCAAACAAACAACCGAAAGGAATGAACATCGAACCAATCAAGCAGATTATCGCAGAGCGTTCCAATCTCAGTACCGTTCTGGGCATGGAGTTCCTCTCCACGCCTGAGGACGATGTCTGTGTGGGGCGAATGGCTGTCGACGAGCGCACGCGCCAACCGTTTGGCTTTCTCAGTGGAGGCGCTTCGCTGGCCTTGGCCGAGAATGTGGCAGGAGTCGGATCGACAGCACTCTGTCCCGGCTGTGCCTGTGTGGGCATTGAGGTCAGCGGCAGTCATGTCAAGGCCGTGGCGGAGGGCGACATGGTGACGGCCACGGCGCGGTTGCGGCACCGGGGCAAGACGCTCCACGTCTGGAACGTGGAACTTCGCGACACCGCTGGCGAACTGATTTCCACCGTGCGCGTCACTAATTATGTCATCAAACACCATGGCTGACGCAACGGCCTTGGCCCTCTTCCGCTTGCCCTTCCAGCAACAGTGTGTACTGGTGGAGCAGACCGACGGACTGCCTTGCGCCTTGCCGTCGTGTGCGGAACTGTGCGGACGAGAAGGCTTCGTGATGGCTCCCTTCGCCCCTTTGCCCGACCAGCCAGTGTTGCTGTTGCGCCCCGACCGGGTGCGGACATTTCCCTGTGTGGACGATGTGGCAGCGTTGGAGACCCTCGCCTGGGAAGATGCGCAGACCTCGGAGACTTTCCGCCCTGGCAGTCATGAGGACTACCGGATAGACTTTGCCAATTTCCATGAGCATCTGGTCAATGGCGACTTCCGTAAGCTCGTGCTCTCGCGCAGCGTCGATGTCGCGCGGCCAGAGGGCGTGTCGGCACTCTCGCTCTTCGCTGAGGCTTGCCGACGCTATCCTCGGGTGATGGTGGCTCTGGTGTCCACGCCGCAGGCCGGCACGTGGCTGGCTGCCACGCCGGAGACCTTGCTGGCTGGCAGTGGTCAGGATTGGCAGACGATGGCACTGGCTGGCACCATGCCTTATGGTGACGCGATGCAGTGGAACGACAAGAACCTGCAGGAGCAGCGTTATGTGACCACTTACGTGACCGAGGTGCTGGAGCATTTCTCTACGGACTTCACCGCGGAAGGCCCCTATACGGTGCGTGCTGCCCATTTGGCGCATCTGCGCAGCGACTTCCGTTTCCTCCTGCCGGACACCACCCGCTTGGGCGAACTCATCCAAGCGTTGCATCCCACACCAGCGGTGTGCGGCCTGCCCAAGGACGATGCCCGCCGGTTTATCTGCACCAACGAGCGACACGACCGCAGCTATTACAGTGGTTTTATGGGGCCGTTGATGATCGGCGGAACAACCAGTCTCTATGTCACCCTGCGCTGTATGCAACTCTTCAAGCATCATTGCCGTCTCTATGCCGGCAGCGGTCTGCTGCCCGACAGCAGTGAACCGCTGGAGTGGCAGGAAACCGAAAGCAAGCTCGACACGATGCGCAACCTGCTCCGCAGACCGCCTGTCTGCCAGTAATCCTAAACAACGACCGCTAAACAAAATATGTATTCCTCCAAAGAAAACGTTAACATCCTCACCGCCCTCCTTGTGGCTCACGGCATCCGCCACGCTGTGGTGTGTCCGGGCAGTCGCAATGCGCCTATCGTCCATAATCTGGAGACGTGTCCCGACATCGTGTGCCACCCCGTGACCGACGAACGATCGGCGGGCTTCTTTGCCCTCGGTCTTTCCGATGCCACAGGACAGCCTGTTGCGGTTTGCGTCACCAGTGGGTCGGCCTTGCTCAACCTGTTGCCGGCCGTGGCCGAGGCTTACTATCGGCAACGTCCACTGGTGGTGATTTCCGCCGACCGTCCGCCCCAGTGGATTGACCAATTGGACGGACAGACCTTGCCCCAACCCGATGCGCTGGGTCGCTTCGTCGTCAAGGCGGTCAACCTGCCCGAACCGGCTGACGAGGAGTCACGCTGGTATTGTCAGCGACTGGTCAACGAGGCGTTGCTGGAGCGTCATGCTCCCGTGCACCTCAATGTCCCCATCAGTGAACCGCTGTTCGACTTCTCCTGCCCGGCACTACCTGCCGTCCGCCGCATGGAGCGCATAGAAGCCGAGATGCCCAACCACGTGTTGAGCCACATTGGTCGTATGTTCCTGTTGTCCAAGCGTCCCATGCTCATCAGCGGACAACCTCAGAACCGCTGTCTGGACGAGATGGTGACGATGGTGGAGAAGGACGAGGACTATGTGCCCGACTTGGTCATCTATATAGGATTGCCCCTTGTCAGTAAGCGGGTGCGCCGCTTTCTGCGTCGTTCCAAGGAGACATGGCTCATCAACCGCACGGGTGAGGTCAGCGACCCGCTGCAGAACCTGACGAAGGTTTTCGTGGGCGACCCCGACATCGTGACCGATTATCTGCACTTCCAAATGGAACAGCAACCGCATCCGTTCCTGCAGCGGTGGCAGACGCTGGCAGAAAAAGCCTACAGCGCAGCCGCCGCCTTTGAACCGCCCTTCTCCCAGATGCGCGCAGTGAAACTGCTGGAGGAACGGTTGACTACGCTACCGGCAGTTTGTCGCCACTATGCCAACTCCACGGCCATCCGCTTGGGCAACAGTTTTGCCACTGGCGCATTGTGGTGCAACCGGGGTGTCAACGGCATTGAAGGGTCGCTGTCCACGGCGGTAGGACAGGCCACGGCGGTCTGCCCCGTACCGTTGTTTTGTGTCATTGGCGACCTCAGCTTCTTCTACGACCAGAATGCCCTTTGGAATCGACATCTGCACTCCAACCTGCGCGTCCTGCTGCTGAACAACGGTGGTGGCGGCCTTTTCCGACTGTTGTCGGGACTGGAAAAGAGCACGGCGCGCGATGCCTTGGTGGCTGGGTGTCACCATACCACCGCCGACGGCATCTGCCGTCAGTGTGGGGTCAGCTATCGCCGGGCTGACGACGACCGCTCGCTTGACGAGGGCCTGCAGTGGCTTGTTGCCGCGGAAACCGATGCACCCTTGCTGCTCGAAGTGGTGACGGATTCCGCCATCGACGAACAGACCCAACGCGACTATCATCGCTTCATCCGCTTCAGGACAGAAGCCTCATCCATATAATTAAGGTATAGAGAAACAGACTATGACAAACAGACCATGGAAGCCCATCCGGGCATTTGAAGAGATTCTTTTTGAAGAATACAACGGCATTGCCAAGATTACCATCAACAGGCCGCGCTACCGCAACGCCTTTACCCCGAAGACCACCCTCGAACTGAGTCAGGCCTTTGCCCTCTGCCGGGAACTGCAGCGCATCCGCGTCGTATTGCTGACCGGGGCCGGCGACAAGGCCTTCTGCGCTGGCGGCGATATGCACGTGAAGGGGCGCGGCGGATACATCGACGAGGAGGGCGTGCCCCGGCTGAGCGTGCTCGACGTACAGATGCAGATCCGTCGGTTGCCAAAGCCCGTCATCGCCATGGTCAACGGCTACGCCATCGGCGGTGGCCATGTGCTCCATCTGGTGTGCGACCTGACGATAGCCTCCGAGAATGCCGTGTTCGGACAGACTGGCCCGAAGGTTGGATCGTTCGATGCCGGCTTCGGCGCATCGTATCTGGCACGCATCGTGGGACAGAAGAAAGCCCGTGAGATATGGTTTCTCTGTCGGCAGTATTCTGCCCACGAGGCGGAGAGCATGGGGATGGTCAACAAGGTAGTGCCGCTGCATCAGCTGGAGGACGAGTGCGTGGCATGGGCGGAGGAGATGATGGAGCGATCGCCCATCGCCCTGCGCATGATCAAGGCCGGACTCAATGCCGAACTGGACGGACAGGCTGGCATCCAGCAGTTGGCGGGCGATGCCACGATGCTCTATTATTTCCTCGACGAGGCGCAGGAGGGCGGACGGGCTTTCCTCGAGAAACGCAAACCTGATTTCGACCAATATCCGAAAATCCCATGAAACTAAAGATAGATGTAGAGGAGCGCGTCTTCCACTTCTGGCAACCGGCCGGCACCTCGCGCGGCATTTATACCGAACGGCGTTCGTGGCTGGTGACGGCGACCGACGGCGACCGAACAGGGGTGGGGGAGTGTGCACCCCTGCCACAGCTCAGTTGCGATGACCGTCCCGACTATTCGCAGCGGCTCCGGCAGTACTGTGACCGGGTGGAACAGACGGGGCATCTGGATGCCGAACTGTTGCGCGACAGTCCCTCCATGCTTTTCGGACTGGAGACGGCCATGCTGCACCTGCAACAGGGTGACAGGCTCTTCGACACGCCCTTCAGCCGTGGCGAGGAGGGCATCCCCATCAACGGACTGGTGTGGATGGGCGACTTTGACGCGATGGCGGAACGCCTTGAACAGAAACTCGAACAGGGCTTCCGTTGTGTGAAGCTCAAGATTGGCGCCATCCGCTTTGACGATGAACTGGAACTGGTGAAGCGCATCCGCAAACGGTACAGTCACCGCGAGGTGGAGCTGCGCGTGGATGCCAATGGGGCTTTTTCCTATGAGGATGCGCTCTACCGCATGGAGCTGTTGGCGCAATATGCCATCCACTCCATCGAACAACCCATCCGCGCCGGTCAGTGGAGCTACATGGCGGAACTTTGCCGCAACTCGCCGTTGCCCATTGCCCTCGACGAGGAACTCATCGGCGTGAACGACCCCGACCAGAAACGGCAGATGCTGAATATCATCCGTCCGGCCTATATCGTCTTGAAACCCTCGTTGCACGGAGGAATGACGGGCACGAGGGAGTGGGTAGCTACGGCCCGTGACATGGGGATAGGCAGTTGGATCACCTCGGCCTTGGAGAGCAATGTCGGACTGGATGCCATCGCCCAACTGGCCGCCGCTGTCTACGGACGGGCCATCCGTATGCCGCAGGGACTCGGCACAGGACAACTCTTCACGGACAATATCCCCATGCCCATCACCATCAAGGGCGACAAGCTATGGCGATGCAGATAGACGAGTTTCTTCACGAATGGAATGACGACAGCACGACGCTGCTCGTCCACACCAGTGGCTCAACGGGAACGCCGAAACCGCTGTGGGTGGAGAAGCGGCGCATGGAAGCCTCGGCACGCATCACGTGCCGCTTCCTCGGTCTCACCGCAGGACAGACAGCATTGCTCTGTCTGCCCTTGGATTATATTGCGGGCAAGATGATGGTGGTGCGATCGCTGGTGGCCGGGCTTCGGTTGGTTGCCGTAGAACCCAGTAGTCATCCCTTGGCGCAGTTGCCGCCCATGCAGGATTCTATCGACTTTGCCGCCATGGTGCCCTTGCAGGTGTGGCAGTCGCTGCAGCAGGACGAAGAACGGCAGCGACTGAGGGCTATCCGTCAGTTGATTATCGGGGGCGGAGCCGTCGACGACCGCTTGGAAGCGGCGCTCCGCGACTTCCCATATGGCGTATGGAGCACCTACGGCATGACGGAGACGCTCTCGCATATTGCCCTCCGCAGGATCAACGGTGCGGAGCGGTCTGACTGGTACAAACCCTTCGAGGGCATCGGACTCTCGTTGACGGCTGAAGGCTGTCTGGGGATAGACGCTCCAGCCCTGCACGACGGCCTCCTCGTGACCAACGACCGGGCAGAACTGCGCAGCGACGGGTGTTTCCGCATCCTCGGACGGCGCGACAATGTCATCTGTTCGGGAGGCATCAAGATCCAAATGGAGGAGGTGGAGCGGCTCTTGCGTGCCCATACCGACCTGCCGCTGATGGTGACGCGCGCCCCTCATCCCGTCTTCGGTCAACAGGTAGTGCTGCTGACCGAGAGTGCCGACAGGGAGTCGCTTCGCCGTCTCTGTCAGCGTTGCCTTCCGCGCTATTGGCAGCCGCGCAGCATCCTGACCGTAGACCGATTGCCCATGACGCGGACAGGTAAACCAGCCCGGATGGAAGCGGAGCAGCTGGCCGTGAGCGTGAGTACCTTCGATGCGCAGCGTCAGAGATGCGAATAAGCGCGCAAAAAAATGCCGTCCCTTCGGGAGGAACGGCATTGAAAAGAGAGTTTGGACGTTGCGTCAGTCCTCGCCCGAGGTCTGGCCGTCGCTGGGCTGCGTACTGCTGCCGCCAGTCTCCGAAGAAGAACCGCCCGACTGCGTTCCGCTGTCGCTACTGCCACTGCTGCTGCCGCTTCCGCTGTTGCCACTGTCGGAGTCGCTGCCACTGTCGGACTCCGTGTCCGTGGTGTCGGCACTGTCGGCGGAGGTGTCGGCAGCTGCGGCCTTTTGGTTCAGCACCTCGCGCTTATAGCGCGTGATCTCCGCGTTCACATAGTCGATGAACGAGGCATAGGCCGTGTCGCCTTTGACGAGAGCCAGTGCATTCACCATGTTGACCAGGTCGTGGTAGGTCTCATCGGTGTTGGCACGTGCCGTCTTCAGTGCACCGACGGTGATGCCCATCCGCTCGTTGACACGCTGGCGAATGAGGCTACGAATGCGCTCGTTGGCCTCCTTCAGGTGCGTGACAAAGACGGTGAGACCGAGCGTAGTCACATACACGGCATACTTCCCCTCCAAGTCGGCGATGAAGTTGGCCAAGAGACCCGTCTTCTGGTCAATCTGCGCCTTGACCTGGATGCCGTAGTCCTTGATGTGCTGGTTCAGCACCTTCGCGGCCTGCGCCATACTGGCGTCCGTCATATTCCGGAAGCCTATCACCGCCTTCTTGTAGCCGATGTAGAGCGCACAGCGGTCGTCGTCGGCCTGTGCGATGTCGTCCGTGATGAGGCTCTTGGCTGAAATCTTCAGCGCCTCGTCTTCGACATCGAGGGCCTCGGCAAACGCCATGATGTACCCCTCAAGCTGCGGCTCGGCCATCAAGCTGGATTGAACACTTGCAAGTACAGAACTTGCGAACTCGAAGTGCGCGCCATTGTTCATGCGCACCACGTTAACAAAAGAAATCTTCTTTCTCATTGTCATCCTGTTTTTAAAATTAGTAATACAAAAATAAATAAACAAATTTGCTTTGCAGGATTCTCCATGCTCTGCAATGACAAAAGTATGAAGAAAAAATGATATATGCAAGTTTTTTATCGATTTTTTTTGCATTTTTCAGATAAAAAAGTTTGAAATAACAGGAAAATAGCCCGAGAAGCACTAAAAAGGGGGCATTCATTTCGGGAAATAGCCATTGTTTGTAAACAATAGGCCCATTCGGATCGGAATGGAGGCATTGTTCGCAAACAATAGGTCCATTCGGATCGGAATGAAGGCATTGTTCGCAAACAACGGGTCCATTCGGATCGGAATGAAGGCATTGTTCGCAAACAACAGGTCCATTCGGATCGGAATGAAGGTATTGTTCGCAAACAATAGGTCCATTCGCATCGGAATGAAGGTATTGTTCGCGAGCAACGGTCACTTCCCGTTTTTTTCAATCGGAAAGTCTCCTCGCGCGCGTACATATAATATAGGTATAGCCTATTGCATGAAAACAGCCGCCATAAAAGAATTTATCCCTAAAAAAATTGGTGTTCAGAATCCTTGACACCCTCCGTGCCCTGATACCACTTTCCCGTGAAACCGCAAAGGTTTTGTGGGAGAAAACGCGGGAAAGTTTGGAACTTCCAACTATTCTGCGTATCTTTGCAGCAGCATTACCGTA
>CAVBXH010000061.1:0-16131 GCA_963599475.1 Acutalibacteraceae bacterium
AGTCGTTTTTGTACCACTTTTCGCAATATAAGTCATCTTGCCAGTGGACTGCTCAACTTGTTGTGTAAAAAAGTCTGCTTTGCTGTTTTGGCTGGATAGATGTATCAATATGATTCCTTTTGTTTGCGCGAGGTCGTTTGCTCGTAGCGTGGCGATGCATTGCGCTATAGACATATGGCTTTTTCGTATTCGTTCGCCGACGCCGTGATGAACAAGGCCGGTTTTAATATTCGCTTGCAATAATCGCTCGTCGTAATTACATTCTATCATCCAAATCGTCACACCTTGAAATTTGTATTTTAGATAGCATGTGTCCGTAGCGAACACTATTCTATTCCTGTCGGGACAGTCAATAAGGAAACCACACGGCTCTGCCGCATCATGCTCCGTCTCAAAGGCCAATACCTTGAACTTTCCTACTCCGTAGGGAACTTTCTTCGCCATACTGATTTGGCGCGTGTTATCGGGCAGGCCGATAGCCTCGAATGTTCCTGCTGTCGAGTACATGACGATGTGTTTCTCTGCGTACTGCTTGGCATAGCCCGCATGGTCGCCGTGGTTATGGGTGATACAACAGCCGGGAATGCCCGATAAATCGAACTTTAAGGCTTTTTGAAGGCGTTTGAATGGTACACCTGCTTCAATTATCAGCCTCTCAACGAAACCCGCCTCAGTCGTGCATTCTATAATATAGCAGTTGCCGTCGCTTCCGCTGCCTACCGTGATGATACGAATCATGGTCTTTTCGTTTGGAGTAGGGAAACCGCCTGTCACACGGTCTCCCTTATTGATTGCTTTACTAATTCTTTTCGCCGAAGATGTCTGGGACTTGCTGCTTGCCAAGCGGCTTTGTTTCGGACGTTTTCTTCTCACCTGCCTGTGGCTGCGGGTCGGCTGCTGGTGCTGCCGATTCGGGCTTCGCAGGTTCGGGGGCATTGTTCTTACCCTCGCCCGGTCCTTGACCTTCACCGTTGGCGGCTGCGCCAGCATCGGCACCCTGTCCGTTCATGTCGAGGGTTTCCGAGTTGGCATCCTTCGGCTGTAACTGCGGAGCGTTCTCCGTCGGCACTTCTTCATAGTCGGCATAGTCCTCGACCTCTTCCTTCGTTTGAAATCCCATCATCACACCGGGGTCTGTGGTACGGATGAACCATGAGGCCGCACGATAGCGGAGCATCAGGTCGGGGATGTTCTTCCACTTCGCGTTTTGGTTGTACCAGCCCTCGGCCTTTGCAGTGCCGATAGTCACCTCCGGCCCCTCGCACACCTCACCAGTCGATTTTTCGATGGCATAGGCGACATAACCCCAAGTGTCCTTGCCCTTCTCGCCAACCTCGCGGTAGCGGATGGGGGAATACTTGCCCGTCGCATTGAAACAGGCGATGGCAAACTTGGCCTCGAACGTCGGAGTGCCGTGGACTACAACTAATGATTGCATCACCATGAGCGGGTCGGCTTGCATCCTTTGTGCCATGTTCATGGCGATAAGTACGTTGGCTTTCTTGCCCCTGAACTGGTTTGGGATAAGGTCTGACTCTGCGATTGCACCTGCGATGTTCCAGCCCTCTTTGAAAAGGTCGGTGCTTGTGAAGTAACTCACGTTCGTTACTTGGTTCTGCTGCGGTTGCATAACCACTTCTGTCTTGTTTTTTTCCATAAATCTGTAGTTTTAAAAATTTGTAAATGTAAAAGGAGCGTCCTTAATGTGCTCCAAGGAAATAATCTGATTATCTACGGGAATGAGGTTGGCGACTGACTCTTTGCAATCAACGAACAACGGCGCGTTGATACCCATTGCTTTTGAGAGGCCAGCCGTGATGTCAACACCGATATTAATCTTGTCGGCTCCGTTCGTCGAGTTATAGTCAACCCCGTTGTGGTGGCAGATGCACACCTCCTGTAAGTCATCGTTCGACACGTTCTTCTCGAAGAATTTCCATTGTGCGATGGTAAAGAAGCCGTTGACCTTGTCCTCGATGGCATCGACCTTCGCCTTGCGGTACTCCTGAATCTCATAGAGCGTTTTATCGCAGCTGGCAACGATTTGGGCCAGTTCCTCGCTGCGCTTATCAAGGAGGGCTTTCTCCTGTTCGATGCGTTCATTCTGCTGCTCGCCGGCCAGCAACCGTATCACCTCGTCGCGTCGTGTCGCCAGTTCGCGCTTCTGTGCCTCGGCCTCGGAGTTATCTTTGATATTCGGCTTCGGGGCCTCGATGCGAGCCACGTTCAACTCCTTTAAAATCTTATTATACTCCGCATCGCCCGTGACGGATGATTTCATCAACTCGTCTTGCTTGGCGCGAAGGTGGTTCACGGCGGTTTGTTTTGCGTTCACCGCGTTTTCATCCGACGGCTTGGTAATCTTAACATACTCGTTGATTAAACCCGTCAGAACCAAAATCTGCTCATTCATCTTCTCGGCCTGTGATTGGAGGGCTTTTAGAGATTCGGACTTCTTCTTATTGAAATCCTCAATGGCCGTGTTCTTCTTTGTCAGCCGCTCTTCCTCGGTGAAACGGTGGCCGCAAGTCGGGCAGACGTCCATCTCCTCGTTGCAGAACTCCTGTTTATTGATGATGTTCCACTTCTCACGCAACGTCTGGAACTCCAGTGACAGCTTGCCCTTCTTTTCGACACGTTCAGCCTGTGCGCGTTCGTTCTTCGACTTGGCGTCCATAGCGTTTGTGCACTCCACGCTGGCTTTCTGTATCTGCTGGCGCAACTCCGCGTCCTTCTGATTAAGTTCTTTTGACCAGTCTTGCTTGCGCTGCTCCAGCCGGGCCTCGATAGCCTGAACCTTGGCCTTGTATTCCTTCACCTCTTGCAACTCTTCGGTAGAGCCTTGCATCTGCACATCGAGGTCCTGAATCTTGAAGTCGAGGTCTTGCTTCTCCTTTTTTAGAGCCTCGAAGTCCTCCGTTGACTTCAACCTGTCCTGTGCCTTAATCTGCTCGGGGATAGAGGTCAGTTCTTCGTTCGAGCGTTTTTTGGTCGAAAGGGTCTGTTTTTTCAGCTCATCTACGGATTTCTTCTCTCGCGTCGCCTGAACCAAAGAGGGGAATGGAGCCATCAGTGCCGCCTCGTCCACATCGCCCGCAACGGACATGAGAATCTTGCGACGTTCTTCCATCTTTAGGCCCATAAACTTCGTAATATCCGACAGGAGCAGCCACTTATCCAAGTCGCAGATGCTCGTCAGTTTCGCATTGAACTCCGCAACGGATAAAGGTACGTCATTGAAGAAACGCTGCTGCTTCGTGCCTTTCAATTCCTCGTTGGGCTGTCCGAGGGCTTTCCAGTCCTCAACCAACTTCCTTTCCAACGTCACCTCGTAGTCATCGTCAATCATGAGCGTCACCGTGACGGCAGTCTCAATCTTGTGGATGACGTTGTTGTTCGCGTCGAGCATCTGAACGCACTCATTAGGCTCCATTGTCTTGCCAGTCAAGCACCAGTAATAGGCACGGTAGATAGTGGTCTTGCCGCTTCCGTTGGCGCCACTAATATTCGTGTTCTTACCTTCCATGTTCAGCAGAACATACTGAGTGCCCTTGAAGTTCCGCAGGGCGATGCTCTGTAATCTGATTTTTGTCATTGCAATACTTTTTAAATTGTTAAACTTATGAATTATCTTCTCATACTTCCACCATTGAAAGCAACTACTTTGCAATTTCCATTGATTCTATCTATTGTTCGCGTCGAATACCGTTGTTCCATTTCACCCTGTTTGAGATTGGTCGTTATGACTATCAATTTGTCTTGCCTTTCGACGGCACTCATCAAGTCCATAAACACATTAATGCGCTCGCCGTAGTTGTTGGCGAGGTCCTCAATCCCTACATCATCTATACATAGAATCTTATGTTTGGCGATTTCCTCGCGTTTTTTGTTTATTTCCGATGCATGATACATCATATAACCGTAACCCTGTTCATGGAATAGCAAAGGCAGTATTCTTGTGGCGATAACTGACTTTCCTCGTCCGTTTGAACCGATAAGCATGAGACCAAGACCTTCATTGTCTGCCATCCATTTGGCGACCTCTTCGTATTCGGGCAACCATTGGGCGTTCTCGCCGCAAAAGTACCTGAATCCGTTGTATAGCCGCGTTCGTGCATTGGCGACGCTGAAATGTATTCTCTCAGAGTGCAAAAACCCGTTCTTGCGCATCCTTTCGTATATATCACTTATTTGTTCCATTCGAAACCGTCTTTTTGAATTATACCACTTTGGCCTGTCACACCGCCGCTTGTTTGGTTCTCAAATATCAGTTCATCTTCCCAAGAGTGGTTGTTTAGGAAAGTTTGAGGGTCTTTTCGATACTTTTTATCAGGCTGTGCCTGTTTGTACTTCGGAATATACTCGATGATTGACTTCCGCACCTTCATAGAAAACCCTTCCCACTTCTTGCGCAGTTTATCCTTATCACCTCGCTTTTTATCGTAGAGGTCCCAAAAAGTATCAAAGGAATATTCTTCATTTTCATTTTCATTTTCATTTTCATTTTCATATCGGGTTGTTTTGGTGGCTATTGTTTCATTATAAAGCATTTGCTTGTTTTGCTTAGCGTTTTGATTTCCTTTCGGTGCACCGCCTTTTCGGCCTGCTTCCCTGCGTTTTTCGCATATGCTGGAGTACTTTGCTTCATCAACCTTGAACTGATTCAAGAAGAACAGAAATGGGGTCTTAATGTCATCATCGATTTCTTCAATGCCATCTATCTGATAGCGGAAGATTGCATCAAACAGTCTGCCTTTCTGCTCCAGTGTGAGGAACGAAACTGGAGGGTAGAACGATTTGTATAGTATGAAACTATTTTTCTCCATAAACCTGTTTTCGCCATTTATTCAAACTTTTATTTTTTCGTAGTCCTTGTCTACATAATTACCGAAAATCTTTTTTTTCATACGCGCGAACCTTATTTGTATATTGCTACATGCTCGCGCCCCAATACCGCAGTATCTCGCTGCCGAGATACACCGGGCGGCCATTGCTTGCCCGACGTTCGCACTTGATGTCCTGTGCGATGGTGTGACGGTACAACGTTTTTTCGTGGATGCCCAACAGTCGGCTGGTTTCCCTGATGCTGTACCTTCCGTCCTTCGACACCTTGGGGCGTTCGTTAACCATTCTCCGCCTCCTTTCCTTCCGTCTGGTTAGCAACTCGCCGTCGGGCATTGTAGATGGGAACGTCGGTAAGGAAACCGAACTTTTCCTGTGCCATTTTCGTTGCCTCACCCTTCGTCATGCCTCCGTTGATGCACTTCTCGAAGAAATTCACGATAGCAACGTCTCTTTCTTTTCTTGTCATGTTTTGAATTATTTAACTAAATAAATATATATACTTCTAAATATTTTGCCTAACTTTGCACCATAAATCAGTGCGCTTGTTTAATCAGGCTCAAAATTACTAATAAAATCTCTAAAATGCTATATGGCGCAGAGAAAAACTTTAAAAAATTATAGTTATTTAAACCTTTAGTGTAAGTTATTTATGGAATTTAAGAGTTCTTCCGAGTTGACGACGTTAAGGGAGCGAGCAGAAGTCCTCGCCCACGTCATGGGGCTGTCCGTCGCAGGCTTGCAAGCCGAGTGCGGGCTGAGTAATGCTTTCTTTGCCAACGTGGCAAAGGTCACACCTCGCACGGCTCAGAAGATACGGCAGCGCATCCCGAACGTCAATATCGACTTTCTGAACACGGGCAAGGGCAGTCCGCTTCTTGACGAGGAACAGACCGTTACACTCTCTTCGGTGCAGATTCCCCTCCTCCCTATCTCCGCACAGGGCGGCTACTTGAACGATTTCGAAGAACAGGTCCGCGAGTGTGACTGCGAAATGATTCTGTCGCCCATCAAGGGCGCGCAGTTGGCAATGACCATCACGGGCGATTCTATGTCGCCCGAATACCCCAACGGATGCCGGGTGCTTCTCAAAAAGATAAACGACAAGGCTTTCATCGAGTGGGGGCGTACCTACGTCCTCGACACCGAGAACGGGGCCGTCGTGAAGAACATCCACCCTTGCCCGAACGATGACAGTAGTATCATCTGCCGCTCGATTAACCCTAATTTCGAGCCGTTCAAGGTCAAGAAAGCCGCCATCCGTGGTTGGTATAGGGTGCTCATGCAAATGGCGTTAAAATAAGTGAAAATTGGGGGAATGTTGCAAATTTCTTTCAGTCGGACGATTTGCAACATTCTTTCTTGCTGAAAATCAATCAGATATGTGAGAAATTGTACATTTCAAAAATTTTTGTGCAATGTATTCGTAAAATAGCCCAAAAAAGCGGTCGACGGGATTTTTTATCCGCCGGTCGCTTCTTTCAGTGCTGAAGATGAGAGCCTGCCTTGCCCTACGGAGAAACCGAGGGCGGAGAGCAGTGCGGTGCTGGGGGGGGGATGACGCGGCGCGTGATGATGAGTCCCGTGCCCATCTTGGCGGCCGTGGCCACGCTCTTGACCCTCACGCCGAAGCGGACGGCGGCTTCCATGATGAGAGCTGGGAAGAAAAAAGGACAGGCGGTGTACGATGGGTGTAAGATGAACCATTTGTTTCAGCTGAAAAGACAATACTATTTCCATGTATATTTTGACGTGGGAAAAACATTTCCTGCTTTAAGCGTACGCTTTTTCGGAAGAAATTGGTAACTTTGCCCCGAAAACAGAATCGTGATGAAGCAATACAAGACCTATATCTTCGACCTTGACGGCACGCTGCTCGACACGCTCGGCGATTTGGCGGCAGCCACCAACCATGCCCTCCGACAGTTCGGGATGCCCGAGCACAGCGTGGACGACATCCGCCGCTTTGTGGGCAACGGCATCCGACTGCTCATGGAGCGTGCCGTGCCCGACGGGGCAGACAACCCCCAGTTTGAGGCGTGTTTCGACACCTTCCGCCAATACTATATGGAACATTCGCTGGACACGACGGCACCCTACGATGGCATCGTCCCCCTCATCCATGCGCTGAACGAGCGCGGCAGTAGGATGGCCGTGGTTAGCAATAAGTTCTATGCCGCCACGCAGGAGCTGGTGGCGCACTTCTTCCCCGAGATTTCCGTGGCCGTAGGCGAACACGAGGCGGAGGGCATTCGCAAGAAGCCTGCCCCCGACACGGTGGACGAGGCCTTCCGCCTCTTGGGCGTCAGTAAGGACGAGGCGGTCTATGTGGGCGACAGCGACGTGGATCTGGCCACGGCACGCAACAGCGGTCTGCCGTGCATCAGCGTGCTGTGGGGTTTTCGCGACAGGCCGTTTCTGACCGCCCACGGTGCCACCACGTTTGCCCATCATCCGCTGGATATCATCGCCGAACCCTAATCCACAGCCGTTCTCATGCAAGTAGTTTACGAAGACAACCATCTCATCGTCGTCTACAAGAGCAGTGGCGAAATCGTGCAGGGCGACAAGACGGGCGACACGCCGCTGTCGGAAACCGTTATGGCCTACATCAAGGAGAAATACCAGAAGCCTGGGGCCGTGTTCCTCGGTGTGGTGCACCGCCTCGACCGCCCCGTCAGTGGCTTGGTGTTGTTTGCTCGCACCTCCAAGGCGTTGTCGCGCCTCAACGCGATGTTTCGCAACGGTGAGGTGTACAAGACCTACTGGGCGTTGGTGCAGGGGGTGCCCGTGACCGACACGACCCCCGTCACCGTCACGCACTGGTTGACGCGCAACGAGAAGCAGAACAAGTCGTATGCCTACGACCATGAGGTGCCTGGTTCGAAGAAGGCCATGCTACGCTACCGTGCCATCGGCCGGACCGACCGTTATCAGTTGCTGGAGGTGCAGTTGCTCACGGGGCGCCACCATCAGATACGCTGCCAGTTGGCGGCCTTGGGAATGCCCATCCGCGGTGACTTGAAATACGGTGCGCGGCGCAGCAATCCCGACGGCAGCATCTCCCTCCTCTCGCGCCGCATGGCGTTCGTTCATCCTGTCTCCAAGCAGGAAATCGTCCTCGACTCGCCGTTGCCCGACGATGCCATCTGGAACAATATCCTCTTTTTCGACAACCTATGAAGAAAGCGCGCTGGTGGATTCTCGGACTGCTGTTGAGCCCCGTCCTGTTGACAATCGACTTGGCCGTGCTGCTCTATCTCCCTCCAGTGCAACGCTGGATAGTCAGCAGGGTGGCCGATGCGGCATCGGAAGCGACGGGACTGACCGTCACGGTGGATGAGGTGCGTCTGGCCTTCCCCCTTAACCTCGGCATCGGTGGCGTGCAGGTCGTCGGCACAGACTCCGTCATAGGACGACCCGACACCCTGGCCTGCGTGGAGCGCACCGTCGTCGACGTGCAGCTGCTGCCCTTACTGAAGGGGTGTGTGGTCATCAACGGACTGGAGGTGACTCGTGCCCGCATCCATACGGCAGGACTGATCGCTGCTGCCCGCGTGGAGGGGGAGGTGGGACGACTCTCGCTGGCCAGTCGCGGCATTGACTTGGTTCACCAGACCGTACAGCTCAACGGCGCGCAACTGGAAGACTGCCGCTTGGACATTGCCCTCAACGACAGTGTGCCGGAAGACACCACTACGACGGAGAACCGTTGGCGCATCATGGCAGACAGCATCGTGGTGCAGCGCACCTCGTTGGTGCTCCATACGCCCGGCGACACGATGCAGGTGAGGACAGGTCTCGGCCGACTCTGCGTGCGGCAGGCCGACCTCGACCTCGGCACACAGATCTATAAGGTGGGCGCGGTAGACTGGGCACAGGGCACCCTGCGTTACGACAACCGCTTCGAACCCATGGCCGACGGCTTCGATACCAACCACCTGTCGCTGGACGGCATACGCCTCGGCCTTGACAGCCTGTTCTTCCACGACACCACCATGCGCCTGTCGTTCCGTCGGTTGCAATTGAAGGAGCAGAGTGGACTCGCCGTTGTCGGACTGACCGGACAGTTCCTAATGGCGGACGGCATGGTGCGCTTGCCGTTGCTCCAGCTCCAGACCCCCTCTTCCGATGTCAAGCTGAACATGGAACTGCCCCTCTCGCTGATGGACGAAGGAGCGATGAATCGGATGCAGCTCCGGCTGGATGCCAAGTTGGGACGGCAGGATCTGATGCACTTCATAGGTGCGATGCCCCAGGACTTCCTGCGGCAGTGGCCTTACTATCCGCTCGCTGTCAGCGGTTCGCTGTCGGGCAATATGACCTATATGAATGTGGCCGACCTCGCCCTCTCGCTGCCCACGGTATGCTATGCCAAGGCGGAGGGCTATGTGGCCAACGGCAGTCACCCGGAGCTGTTGCGCACCAAGTTCGACTTCCAGGTGGAGACGGGCAATCTGTCGTTAATCACGGGTCTGCTGCCCCAGGACATCCGGCAACGCTTCCGTATTCCGCACGGCATCACCGCCCACGGACAGGTGTCGGCGGAGGGCACACGCTATGCGGCGGACATGACCCTGCGCGAGGGACAGGGAACGGTCACGGCGAAAGGTTCGCTGGACGCGCAGCGCATGGCCTATGCGGCCGATGTGCAGGTGAGCCGCCTCAACCTCCACCATTTCATGCCTCATGACTCCATATATAATATGTCGGCCGCGGCCCACATGAAAGGGCAGGGCACAGATGTGTTCTCGCCGCGCACCATGGCGCAGGCCGACGTGCAGTTGGAGGGCTTGGAGCTGGGGACACAACACTTCGACGGGGCGCGCGCCACCCTCGACCTGCGTCAAGGCGTGCTCCACGCTGCCGTGGACAGTCGTCATGCGCTGGCCACGGGACTGATCACGCTCGATGCACTGATGAGCAAGCAACGCCTGCAGGCCACGCTGGCCACCGACCTCCAGCACCTTGACCTCTATCGGCTGCACTTGGTGGAGAAGCCCCTTACCGTCGGTCTCTGCGGCCACGTCGATGTCAACAGCAATCTGCAGACCACCCATTATGTCAACGGCACGTTCAACGACCTGACCATCCGCGACTCGGTGCGTGTCTACCGTCCGCGCGACATCACCCTCTTTGCCAATCTGAACCCCGACACCACGGAAGTCCGACTGGAGTGTGGTGACTTCCAAGTGCAACTCAACGCCGCTGGCAGTTACGAACAGCTGGCACAGTCGCTGACGCAGGTGTCGGACTCGGTGATGGCACAGATGGAGCATAAGGTCATCAACCAGTCGGCCATCCGCCGCCTGTTGCCCGTGATGCGCCTGCATGTGGCGAGTCAGAGCGACAACCCCATCGCCAACCTGCTGCGGATAGGCATGGATGTCAGCTACAAAGACCTTCACTTCGACGTGGAGACGGCACCTGACGTGGGCATCAACGGCGACGGCTACATCCACGCGCTGGTCTACGACGGCGTGCGCCTCGACACCATCAACCTGAAACTCCTGCAGTATAAGGAGCAACTGGCGTTCCACGGCCAGATACGCAACAACAGGCGCAACCCGCAGTTTGTCTTCAACACCGTGTTCAACGGCGTGGTGCAGGAGCGCGGCGCATCCATCGGCTTACGCTACTATGACGACAAGAACCAGTTGGGCGTGCGCATCGGAGCCAAGGCCGAGATGGTGGACAGCGGCATCAGCATCCGCCTGTTGCCCGACCGCCCCACGCTGGGTTACAAGGAGTTCTCCCTCAACACGGACAACTACATCTTCCTCGGTGCCGACAACAGAGTGAAGGCCCATGTCAACCTCGTGGCGGACGACGGCACGGGCGTGAAGGTCTATTCGACCGACAGCGACCCCGATGCCCTGCAAGACATCACGGTCAGCATGAACCGCTTCAACCTGGCGGGTCTCACCGCTGTGTTGCCCTATGCCCCGCGTCTGGGCGGACTGATGGAGGGCGACTGTCATGTGATCCAGCATTCCTCCGGTCACTTCTCCGTGGTGGGCAATGTGGCCGTCAACGACATGACCTACGAGGGATGCCGCTGGGGCAATGTCAGCACCGAACTCATCTATCTGCAGAAGGAAGACGATGCACACGCCGTGGAAGCGCGGCTGATGAAGGACGACGAGGAGGTGGGCGTGCTCTCCGGCACCTATTATAATGAAGGTGAAGGGGCACTCGATGCCGTGTTACAACTGGAGCGCCTGCCGCTCGACCTGGTCAACGGCTTTGTGCCCGACCAGCTTGTCGGACTGGAAGGCTTTGCCGACGGACAGCTGACCATCAAGGGATCACTCGCCAGTCCGCAGGTCAACGGTGAACTCATGCTGGAGAACTCCTGGCTGGTCAGTGTGCCGTATGGCATGCGGCTGCGCTTCGACGACGACCCCGTGCGCATCGTGGACTCCAAGCTGCTGCTGGAGAACTTCAACGTCTATGCCTACAACGACAACCCGCTCACCATCATGGGCAACGTCAACTTCGCAGACCCGGCCAACGTCACGGTAGATATGCGGATGCGGGCAGTCAACTACCAAATCATAAATGCCAAGGAGAACGCCAAAAGCGAAGCCTACGGTAAGGCGTTCGTCAACTTCATGGGGCGCATGAACGGCGGTCTCGACAATCTCACCATGCGCGGCAAGCTCGACGTGTTGGGCACCACCGATATGCGCTACATCCTGCGTGACTCGCCGCTGTCTACCGACAACCAACTGGACGAACTGGTGAAGTTCACCGACTTCAGCGACACCACGCAGACCGTGGTGAACCGTCCCGACCTGACGGGCTTCGACATGAACCTAACGATGGAGGTCTCGAAGGGCGCACACATCATCGCCTATCTCAATGCCGACCACTCCAACTATGTAGACTTGACGGGAGGCGGCACGCTGCGCATGACCTACAGTCCGGCCGACAACCTGCAACTCACGGGGAAATACACGCTGAGCAACGGTGAGATGAAATACTCGCTGCCCGTCATTCCGCTCAAGACGTTCGTCATACAGGACGGCTCGTACATCGAGTTCACGGGTGACATGATGAACCCCACGCTCAACATCACGGCCACCGAGCAGACCAAGGCCACCGTGACGGGAAGCAATGGGGTGGGGCGCAGTGTCGTGTTCTCCTGCGGTGTCATCCTTACGCGCACGCTGAATGACATGGGACTGGAGTTCAAGCTCGACGCACCGGAGGACATGCAGCTCCACAGTGAACTGCAGGCCATGGGCGTGGAGCGTCGTGGAAAACTCGCCGTGTCGATGCTGACCACAGGGATGTACCTCTCCGAGGGCAATACTGGGGCTTTCTCCATGAACTCGGCCCTGAGCTCGTTCCTCAACGCAGAAATCAACCAAATTACGGGCAATGCCCTGCGTACCCTTGACCTCTCCTTCGGCCTCGACAACTCAACTGATGCCTCGGGCAATATGCACACCGACTACTCGTTCAAGTTTGCCAAACGCTTCTGGAACAACCGCCTCAAGGTGTCGGTGGGAGGAAAGGTGTCGTCGGGCAGCGACTACCAGAGTGCGGCGGAGTCGGTGTTCGACAACGTGACGCTGGAATACCGCCTTGACGATACGGCCAACAAATACCTGACGTTCTTCTACGACAACAACGCCTACGACTGGCTGGACGGCTATACGCAGAAATACGGGGCGGGATTTGTCTGGCGGCGTACGCTGCAAAGCTTCGGCGACATCATCCGCTTCCGCAGTGGACGTACGCCCCTGTTTGCACCGAGGCCTCCGGAACGTACTGACAGTCTGCGCGTCGACAGTGTTCGAGTAGTGAATATGAAACCCTAAACTGCCAAGACCATGATGCTTTCCAAAATACAACGCTACCTGTTCCTGCTGGCCTTTGTTCTGTTCCTCGTCGGCTGTAGCATGACCAAGACCGTACCCGACGGCGACCAGCTCTTCGTCGGACTGACCAAGATTAACTATACGGACTACGAGCAGAACGACAACTTCAACACGACACGGGAGGAGGTGGAGGCTGCCCTTGCGACAAGTCCCAACGGAGCCTTGTTGGGCAGCAGCTATCATCGTCTGCCGTTCTCCTTGGGGGTGTCGGTATGGAATGCCTTCTCGAAGGACAGCTCTGTCGTGGGGCGCTGGATGACCAAAACCTTCGGCAAGCAGCCCGTGCTCATGTCGTGGGTCAACCCACAGTTGCGTGCCCAGGTGGCCAGGAATGTGCTGCGAAGCCATGGCTACCTGCATGGACAGGTCGAGGCGGAGGTGGTGACGCAGTCCAATCCGAAGACGGCCAAGATTGGTTATCAGGTGTCGCCGGGTCACCTCTTCACCCTGGACAGCGTCCGCTATGTGGGCTTCGATGCTGAGGCGGACAGCTTGGTGCGCGCCGACTCGGCAGCCGCCCTCGTGCGCAAGGGTGACCCCTTCGTGGTGAGCCGCCTCGACGCGGAGCGCAGTCGCGTCAGCACCCTGTTGCGCAATAGTGGTTATTACTATTATCAACCGGGTTACGCCTCCTACTTAGCCGACACCTTTGCCGTGGACGGCAAGGTACAGTTGCGCTTCCAACTGGCGGAGGAAACGCCGCTGCAGGCACGCCACAAGTGGTACGTCGGACGCGTCAACATCACTATGCGCAAGACCTTCGGCGAAACCTATACCGACTCCATCCGCCACCGCTTTTTCACCGTTCGCTACGCCGGGAAACGTCCGCCTGTCCGTCCGCGTGTCATCATGGCCGATCTAAAAATTCGTCCGCGACAGCTTTACAGCTACGACAACTATGTGCAGAGTGCCCAAAAACTCAATGCCATGGGACTATTCTCCTCCACCGAGTTCCAGTTCACGCCACGCAACAACTCACCCTCCTGCGACACGCTCGATTTGACACTCAACTGTACGTTCGACAAGCCCTGGGACTCGTATATCGAAACCAATTTCAACGGCAGCGCCATCGGGCGTGTCGGCCCGGAGGTCAAACTGGGACTGGTGCGACGCAATGCCTTCCGTGGAGGCGAGAAGATTGACGTGTCGGTACACGGATCGTATGAATGGGCCACCAACAGCAGTGCCAGTATGAGTGATTACGAGTATGGCTTCGATGCCGCCATCGAGTTTCCACGACTCATCGCACCCTATTTCGGCGGCAACAGCAACAGGCGGCGCCGACTGCCAGACGGACGCATCGTGCGCCGTCCGCCCCGCTTCTATGCCACACCGTCCACCGTGGCAAAGGTGGCGTCGAACACTATCCGCCGCCCGGGCTATTACAAGATGCACATCGTGAGCGGCAAGTGGGCGTACAGCTGGCAGACCTCCGCCACCTCGTGCCATGAGTTCACGCCGCTTATGGTGAAATACCAGTTTATGAACAGCCATACGTTAGCGTTTGACAGTGTGATGGAGGAGAATCCCTATCTCCGCGCCACCATGCAGGACTATTTCGTGCCTGAGATGCGCTATACCTATACCTATACCAGTCCGTCGGCGCTACTGCATCCCGTGCGCTGGACCACCACGGTGTCGGAGTCGGGTAACGTGACCTCGCTGGCGCTGGCGGCCTTCGGCAGGAAATGGAACGACAGCGGCAAGAAACTCTTCAAGAATCCCTATTCGCAGTTTGTCAAGGTGGAGACGGATTTTACCAAGACCTGGACGCTCAATGCTTCCTCGCAACTGCTGGCTCATGTCAACGCCGGACTGCTCTACTGCTTCGGCAACAGCGACTGGGCACCCAACAGCGAGTTGTTCTATGTGGGTGGTGCCAACAGCATCCGCGCCTTCTCAGTGCGCGGCATCGGTCCAGGCAGTTTCCCAGGCATTGACGACAAGGCCATGTCGTACCTCATGCAGAACGGCGACATCAAGTTGGTCTGCAATATGGAGTATCGTCGCCGCCTCTTCGGCAGTCTCTATGGCGCGTTGTTCCTGGATGCCGGCAACGTCTGGAATTTCCGCGACAACTACGGCACCTCCGTGCCCTATGCCACCACGAAGTTCAAACTGCAGAACCTGTTCCGCGAAATGGCGGTGGGCACTGGTGTCGGTCTGCGCTATGACCTTGACTTTCTGGTGCTGCGCCTCGACTGGGGCATCGGCATTCATGTGCCCTACGACACGGTAAAGAGCGGACTTTATAATGTTGACGGCTTCAACAAGAACCAGACCCTCCACTTCGCGGTCGGTTATCCGTTCTGAAAACGGGAGAACCAATAATAATACTTTCAATACGGAAAAGACATGGATAATCAGAATGAGATGTTTCCTATAGTTGACGAGGACGGCCACGTAACAGGTTCCGCCACTCGCGGCGAGTGCCATAACGGCTCGCGACTGTTGCACCCCGTGGTGCATCTGCATGTGTTCAATGCCGCGGGCGACCTGTACCTGCAGAAACGGCCTGAATGGAAAGACATCCAGCCGGGCAAGTGGGACACGGCTGTCGGAGGACACGTGGACTATGGCGAGACCCCCGAACAGGCATTGCACCGCGAGGTGAGGGAGGAACTCGGCATCACGGCCTTCATACCCGAGTTTGTCACCAAGTATGTGTTCGACGGCCAGCGCGAGCGTGAGTTGGTGTATGTCCATCGGACTACGTACATCGGGGAGATACGTCCCTCCGCCGAGGAACTGGACGGCGGCCGCTTCTGGACCCTGCAGGAGATACGCGAGGCCATGGGCAAAGACATTTTCACGCCTAACTTCGAGACGGAGTTCCGAAAATGCTTCAGCGGACAGTGCTTGTGTAAAAGTTAGTGTGTTTTTTCGAAAAACCGAATGTTTCTGAACAAAAAGTTTGGTGCATTCATTTTTTATTGCTACCTTTGCAACCGCTTAACGCAAATGGTTCTTTGAATGTTGCCGATATGGCTCAGTTGGTAGAGCAACGCATTCGTAATGCGTGGGTCGCCGGTTCGAGTCCGGCTATCGGCTCATCAGGGTACGGGAGCTGGAATGAATGTTCCAGCTCCTGTCGCCTTAAAAGGGTGGACATGAGCATCGCACAGAATAGCGTGCTATGCGGATTTAGCTCAGTTGGTAGAGCATTGGCTTCCCAAGCCGAGGGTCGCGGGTTCGAGTCCCGTAATCCGCTCCCGAGAAGCAGATGATGAAAGAAAAAACAAAAAAGTTTTTCAAACATTTGGCGTTCTCGAAAATATGTAGTACCTTTGCACCGCGTTTGAGAGAAGACGCCTAAGGTTAAGAAAGAACAACCGGTTAGGAAGTTTGGGTGAGTGGCTGAAACCAGCAGTTTGCTAAACTGCCGTGCGGGTTACCGTAC
>CAVBXH010000062.1:0-16058 GCA_963599475.1 Acutalibacteraceae bacterium
ACAAATTTCCCTCACGTACCTTATATATAAATATTTATTAATAATGTATATTGTCCTTTTGAATTTTCATTTTTCTTATTGACTAATGACTAATGACTAAATGACTGAAATTGCTTCAGTGATTTTTGGCATTTCCTCGCTTGCACTACTCTGGCCTTCGGTCGAAGGCGTATAACGGTCTGTGTTTAAGTTGTTTACAAAGAAATAGAGCACATACTAACGACAAAATCTTGCAGGAAAGAAAAAAAATGCGTACCTTTGCCAGCAGAAACAAACAACACCGCGCGCATGAAATACCTCGACCCTAAAGCCGACCTGACATTCAAGAAGATACTGCTCACTTCCCCTTCGCGATAATCAGCGTGACACCGGCCAAGATGGCCAGAATGCCGACAGCCAACTGCGCGGAGAAGTGCTCACCGAAGATGCACACGCCAATGCAGACGGCTGTTACGGGTTCCAATGCCCCCATGATGGCGGCAGGCGTGCTACCGATGAGGGTGATGGAGATGGTCATGAGGAAGAGCGACAGCACCGTGGGCACGAGAGCCAGCTGGATGGCACAGAGCCACTGCTTTGGTGTGTGGAGCAGTTGGATCGTTTCGCCCGACACGGTGGCCATGACCAGTACGGCGACGAGGCCGAACACCAGTACCCAAAAGGTGAACTTGACAGAGGACATTCCCGTGTTCTCCCAGCGGTTCACGGAGATGATGTACATGGCATAGAGCAGTGACGACACCATGACGAGGGCGAAGCCCGCCGTGCTTAGCTTGTCGTTGCCGTCGCCCCGGTAGAGCAGTCCCACGCCAGCGACGGCCAGCAGAATGGCGATGGCAGTGGTCCAGGTCAGCTTCTCGTGGTAGAACACGGTCATCAGCACCGCCGTCATGATGGGGTAGACGAAGAGCAGCGTGCTGGCAATGCCTGCTGCCATATAGCGGAAGCTGACGTAGAGTGCGGCCGAAGAGAGGGAAAACATGCTGCCCAGCGCGGCCAAACGGATGAGGTGCCCCCACTT
Source organism: Acutalibacteraceae bacterium (assembly GCA_963599475.1). GTDB lineage: Bacteria > Bacteroidota > Bacteroidia > Bacteroidales > Bacteroidaceae > Prevotella. Next base: position 1,022 of record CAVBXH010000062.1, read on the forward strand.
CACACTGAAGTGTTCCTTCCGGCAGACCATGACACCGGCGAAGATCACCACGGCCAGCAGGTAGCGGTAGATGAGTACTGAACTGGGACCGAAGCCGTCGGCGTAGAGTTCCAGTGCCCCGAGTGGGTTTGTTCCGTAAAATATGGCGGCGGCGATGCCTGCCGCAAATCCCTTGACTTTATTGCTATGTGTCATCTCTTTTTTTGTGGTTCAGAATGGAAGTTCGAAAAAATCGGGTGCAAAAGTACTAATAAAGTTTAATATTTAGAAGCAAACGCTTGTTTTTTGCACAGAAATGTATACTTTAGCATCCGATAACCTCAAAAAACATCAAAAACCTAATAAAACTATAGTCCTATGAAAGTTTATCAGACTAACGAAATCAAGAACATCGCGCTGCTTGGCAGTGCGGGCAGCGGCAAGACCACGCTTGCCGAAAGTATGCTTTTCGAAGCCGGTATCATCAAGCGTCGCGGCACGGTGGAACAGAAGAACACCGTCAGCGATTATTTCCCCGTGGAGCAGGAATACGGCTATTCGGTGTTCTCCACCGTCTTCCATGTGGAGTGGAACAACAAGAAGCTGAACATCATCGACTGCCCGGGTTCTGACGACTTTGTAGGAGGTGCCATCACCGCCCTCAACGTCACCGACCAGGCCGTCATCCTCATCAACGGACAGTACGGTCCCGAGGTGGGTACGCAGAATGCGTTCCGCTATACGGAGAAACTGGGCAAGCCCGTCATCTTCCTCGTCAACCAGCTGGACCGCGAACACTGCGACTTCGACACGCTGCTGGCCAACATGAAGGACATCTACGGCGACAAGTGCGTGCCCGTGCAATACCCCATTGCCACAGGTCCCGGCTTCAATGCCGTGATTGACGTGCTGCTGATGAAGAAATACTCGTGGAAGCCCGAGGGTGGTGTGCCCATCATCGAGGACGTGCCTGCCGAGGAGCTGGAGAAGGCCAAGGAGCTGCGCGCCGCACTGGTGGAGGCTGCTGCTGCCAACGACGACACGCTGATGGAGAAGTTCTTCGAGAGTGAGACGCTGACCGAGGACGAGATGCGCGAAGGCATCCGCAAGGGTCTTGTCACCCGATCCATCTTCCCCGTCTTCTGTGTTTGCGCCGGCAAGGATATGGGCGTACGACGCCTGATGGAATTCTTGGGCAACGTAGTCCCCTTCGTCAGCGAGATGCCCAAGGTGCACAACACGCGCGGTGAGGAAATCACGCCGGACGCTGCCGCTCCCACCTCCATCTATTTCTTCAAGACGGGCATGGAGCCGCACATCGGTGAGGTGTCTTACTTCAAGGTGATGAGCGGTACACTGAAGGCCGGTGCCGACCTCCAGAATGCTGACCGCGGCTCGAAGGAGCGTGTGGCACAGATCTACGCTTGTGCCGGTTCCAACCGCATCGCCGTGGACGAGCTGCAGGCTGGCGACATTGGCTGCGCCGTCAAGCTGAAGGATGTGAAGACGGGCAACACGCTGAACGACAAGGACTGCGACAACCGCTTCGACTTCATCAAATATCCCAATCCCAAGTACTCGCGCGCTGTCAAGGCCGTCAACGAGGCTGAGACGGAGAAGATGATGGCCGCACTGACCAAGATGCGCCAGGAAGACCCCACGTGGGTGGTGGAACAGTCGAAGGAGCTGCGCCAGATTATCGTGCGCGGACAGGGTGAGTTCCACCTGCGCACCTTGAAGTGGCGCATGGAGAACAACGAGAAGATACAGATAGAATATGTAGAGCCGAAGATTCCCTACCGCGAGACCATTACCAAGGCTGCACGTGCTGACTACCGCCACAAGAAGCAGTCGGGCGGTGCTGGACAGTTCGGTGAGGTGCACCTGATCGTGGAGCCTTACGCCGAGGGAATGCCCGACCCGACAGTCTTCAAGTTTGGCGGACAGGAGATTCGCATCAATGTCAAGAACCAGGAGACCGTCGACCTGGAGTGGGGCGGCAAGCTGGTGTTCATCAACTCTGTGGTGGGCGGTGCCATTGATGCACGCTTCATGCCGGCCATCCTCAAGGGTGTGATGGAGCGCATGGAACGCGGTCCGCTGACAGGTTCGTATGCCCGCGACGTGCGCGTCATCGTCTACGACGGCAAGATGCACCCCGTGGACTCCAACGAGCTCTCGTTCATGCTCGCTGCTCGCAACGCCTTCTCGGCCGCCTTCCGCGAGGCAGGGCCGAAGGTGCTCGAACCCATCTATGATTTGGAGGTCTATGTGCCTGCCGACTATATGGGCGACGTGATGAGCGACCTGCAGGGACGGCGTGCCCTCATCATGGGCATGGACAGCGAGGCTGGCTACCAGAAGCTCTCTGCCAAGATTCCGCTGAAGGAACTGAGCAACTACTCCATTGCCCTCAGCTCCATCACGGGAGGCCGTGCCTCGTTCACCACGAAGTTCGCCTCCTACGAACTCGTGCCCAACGACATCCAGCAGCAACTGGTTCAGCAGCATGAGGCTGAGAGCAAGGATGAAGACTAAATTCTTTTTCATTCGATAATAAAATTTAATGAAGGATCCGGCGGACAAACCCTGTGAAGGGCAGTCCGCCGGTTTTTATGTATTATTGCTGCGAAAATTTCCGTATCTCGTCAAAAAGCAGTACATTTGCAGCGGAATATGAATACGAATGGACAGACGATGAGAAAGATACAGAAAACCATGGTGCATTTCCTCTGGACGGTGCTCGTGCTCTCCATACTGGGCGCAGCGGTGGCCTTCTGGGCCATTGCCAAGGGATGGATCGGCTATATGCCGCCCATCGAGGAGCTACAGAACCCGATAAGCCGCTATGCGACACAGATCTACAGTGCGGACGGAAAGGTGATGGGCACATGGAACTACAACCGCGAAAACCGCGTCCTTGTCGACTATTCCCAGCTCGCACCGTCGCTGGTGCAGGCTCTCGTGGCCACGGAAGACGTGCGCTTCTACGACCATTCCGGCATCGACTTCTTTGCCCTCGGGCGCGCCGTTGTCAAGCGCGGCCTGTTCGGACAGAAGAGTGCGGGCGGCGGCTCTACCATCACGCAGCAGTTGGCCAAGCAACTCTACTCCTCTACCGCCCACAGCGTGCTGGAACGACTCTTGCAGAAGCCCATCGAGTGGGTCATTGCCGTCCAGTTGGAGCGTAACTATACCAAGGAGGAAATCATCGCCCTGTACCTCAACTACTTCGACTTCCTCCACAACGCCGTGGGCATTAAGACCGCCGCGAACACCTATTTCGGAAAGGAACCCAAGGAACTCACCACGAATGAAGCCGCCGTCCTCGTCGGCCTCTGCAAGAATCCCTCTTACTTCAACCCCGTGCGCCATCCCGACCGCTGCACGGAGCGGCGCAACGTGGTGTTGTCGCAGATGGAGAAGGCGGGCTACCTCACGGAGGCGGAGCGCGACAGCTGTGCGGCAGCACCCCTGAAGCTGCGCTTCCATGCCAACGACCATAAGGACGGCGTGGCCGTGTATTTCCGTGACTACCTGCGCCGCTACATGACGGCTAAGCGTCCCGAGCGCAGTGACTACCCCTCGTGGAACATGGTGCGCTACCATCAGGACTCCATCAACTGGGAGAACGACCCGCTCTACGGCTGGTGCAACAAGAACCGGAAGAAGGACGGACAGCCGTATAATATCTATGCCGACGGGTTGCGCGTCTACACCACCATCGACTCACACATGCAGGAATACGCCGAACAGGCGGTCTATCGCCACGTCGTGAAGTATCTTCAGCCTGCCTTCAACCGTGAACAGCGGGGAAAGAAAAATGCCCCGTATTCAGGCAATCTGACGCCTGAACAGGTGCGTAAAATCCTGATGCGCTCCGTGCGGCAGTGCGAACGCTACCGGGTGCTCAAAGAGTCGGGAGCCACGGAGGCAGACATCATGAAGTCGTTCAATACCAAGACCGAGATGGCTGTGTTCACCTATCGGGGCGAGGTCGACACCATCATGACACCGCTCGACTCCATCCGCTATTACAAGACGTTCCTGCGCTGCGGCTTCATGAGCATGTGTCCGCAGAATGGTGCGGTGAAAGCCTATGTCGGCGGTCTTGACTTTACCCATTTTGCCTACGACATGTGTATGGAAGGTCGGCGGCAGGTGGGCTCCACCATCAAGCCCTTCCTCTATTCGTTGGCGATGGAAAACGGCTTCTCGCCCTGCGACCTCGCGCCCAACGTGCAGCAGACCTATATGGTGGCCGGACAGCCGTGGACACCGCGCAATGGCAGCCGCAAGCGTTACGGCGAGATGGTGACGCTGAAATGGGGACTCCAGCAGTCGAACAACTGGATTTCGGCCTACCTTATGAGCAAGCTCAACCCGCAGGCGTTCGTTACCCTGCTCCGTGAATACGGCATCAACAACCCCGAAATCCATCCCTCCATGGCTCTCTGTCTCGGCCCCTGCGACATCACCGTGGCCGAAATGGTCAGTGCCTATACCACGTTTGTCAACCATGGCATTCGCACTGCACCGCTTCTTGTTACGCGCATTGAAGACAGTGAGGGCAACGTCGTAGCGCGCTTCCGTCCGCGCATGAACGAGGTCATCAGTGAGGAGAGTGCCAACAAGATGCTCTATATGCTTAAGGCCGTCATCGACGGTGGAACGGGTGTGCGCCTGCGCTATAAATACAACCTCACGGGGGACATCGCCGGCAAGACGGGAACGACCAACAACAACAGCGATGCCTGGTTCATCGGACTTACCCCGAACCTCGTCAGCGGCTGCTGGGTGGGCGGCGACGACCGCGACATCCATTTCTCCACCATGCAGATGGGACAGGGCGCATCAGGCGCACTGCCCGTTTGGGCTTATTTCATGCAGCGTGTCTATGCCGACACGCGACTGGACTGTTCGCCCAGCACCACCTTCGATCTGCCGTCCGGCTACGAACCCTGCCAGACGGACACCGCCACGCCCGACAATGACGCCAACGCGGCCTCCGTCACCGAACAAATCTTCGAGTGACGGGCAACAATCACAAGGCTATAAAAAAGGGGATAAAAAACTTTTCCTGGGAAAATCAATCGATTTTCCCAGGAAAAAGCATTAGGTCACTCACGGGACCTTTTTACGGTTCAATCGTAGAATCCCGGCTGTTTGTAGGGAATGCCCAACTCGCGGTCTACGGTGGCAATGACACCCTGGATTTGTCCCATGGCGAACATACGGCCCAGGAGGGTGTAGCCGGCATTGTGGCCGTGGGTGCTCTCATCGAACACGCCGCCCGGCTCGTCGGTGAAGGTCATTCCGTGGTCAACGCGCATGGGGAGTCGGCGGCCGGAGTTGCACTGACCCTCCTGCTCGGCCTTCTCGAAGATGCGGCACAGCTCGATGAGGTCAGCGCGGCCACCCAGATGGGAGGCTTCAGTGAAGTTGCCGTTGGGGAAGATGTGGCAGGAGCGCAGGTGGACGAAGTGGGTGCGGTCGGCAAACTGTCGGGCCATGGCCACGCAGTCGTTGTGCTCGCCAGCGGAGAACGATCCGGCGCAGAAGGTCAGACCGTTGTGCTTGTTGGGCACGGCATCAAGCATCCACTGGATGTCCTCGGCAGTGCCGATGATGCGCGGCAGACCGAACACCGGGTAGGGCGGGTCGTCGGGGTGGACACACATATTGATGTCGTATTCGTCGCAGACGGGCATAATGGCCTCCAGCCAGTATTTCATGTTCTCCTGCAGCTTCTTCTTGTCAATGCCCTCATAGAGCTTTAGGAGGTCGCGGAACTTCTGGACGGGAGCGGCATCGCCCTCGCTGAAGTTGCCGGACACGAAGCCCTGCGTCTTGATGATGATGTTCTCCACCAGGGCATGGTCTTGCTCCGGGGTGGCCGTCTTCTTGATTTCGTCCGCTTCGGCCACGAGGTCTCTGCCCCAGTGGTGTTGTTTGGAGAACGCTGCCCAGTCCTCACGTGCGCCTTCGCGTCCGAGGATGTAGATGTCGAAATAGGCAAACTCGCCCCAGTTCATGTAGAGGTTGTTCGCCCCGTTGGGGTTCTCGTGGGAGAGGTCGGTGCGTGCCCAGTCGAGCACGGGCATGAAGTTGTAGCAGATGCACTTGATGCCCTCCTCGCCAAGGTTGCGGAGGCTCTCCTTGTAGACTTCAATCTGGTGGTCGCGGTCGGGACCGCCGTATTTCAGCGTTTCCACAACGGGCAGCGACTCCACCACGCTCCATTTCATGCCATACGACTCGATGTAGACTTTGAGGTCATGAATCTTCTCACGTGTCCATACCTCGCCGAGGGGCACGTCGTGCAGGGCTGTCACGATGCCTTCCACGCCAATCTGTTTCAGTTGGGCAAGGGTGATCTTATCCTTCTTGCCAAACCAGCGCCATGTTCTTTCCATATTGTATATTTGTTTTTTGTCTGATGATTATCTTGCAGAAACGTACTTGTGCAGGGTGGCACGCACGGCACCCTTGCCGACGAAGAGCTCCTTCACCATGCCTTCTATCTGATCGCCGAAGCCAGCCTCATAGAGGTCAAGGCCGAAGACATCCTTGCGAGAGTAGAGCTGCTTGAGGCAGGAGTAGTCCTGTCCGGCCTTGCCAACCTCCAGCGGAGCCACAATGGCCTGCAGTTCCTCCAACAGGGGGTCGGAAGAAGGCTCGAAGGGTTTGAGGTCGTCGTCCAGTGCCTTGAGATAGCGAGCGTAGCCGGCCAGCACGAGGGGGATGAGCACGAGGTTCGACTTGTCCAAGCCCCGGGCAATGTATTTCTTGAGGGTCTCGCCAAAGCGGATGGAGAGCTTCTGGCTGGTGTCCGTGGCGATGCGCTGCGGAGCATCGGGCATGAACGGGTTGGGCAACCGCTTGTTGATGACGGTGCCGATGAACTCATAGGGGTTGAGCACGCCTGGGTCGGTCACCACCGGCATGGCCTCAATGTAGCCAATCTTTTGGATGAAGGCGCGGAGGTCTGCGTCGGCCATCTCGGCGGAAATCAGCGTGTAGCCGAGCATGCAGCCGTAGATGGACATGGCCGTGTGCAGTGGGTTCAGACAGGTGGTCACCTTCATCGTCTCCACCTCGTCCACCGTCTTGCGCGTGGTATAGAGTGCGCCGCCCAGTTCCAACGGCGGACGGCCGTTCGTATAGGTGTCCTCACAGACGAGGTACTGCACCTCTTCGGCGTTGACGAAGGGAGCGGTGTAGGTGTGCTTCTCGGTGATGATGGTCTGGTTGTCCTCAAAACCGTCCTCGGCCAGCATGGCCTGCACCTTCTCGTGTGGACGCGGCGTAATCTTGTCAATCATGGACCAGGGATAGGTAATCTTGCTGCTGTCGTTGACATAGTCGAGGAAGGCGGCCTCTACGATGCCGTCCTTCACCCAGCGTTCGGCATAGGCCTTCACACCGGCCTTCACATGGTCACCGTTGTGCGAGCAGTTGTCGGTAGACTGGAGGGTGACAGGCAACTGCCCGGCCCGGTATCTTTCATGCAGGAGTGCCGTGAGCTTGCCCATGGCGAAAACGGCGTCCAGGCCGCGCGCGAGGTCTGCCTCGTTGAAGGAATAGCCTTTTTCCGTAATTGTGAAGGTGACCATCTGGAGTGAGGGAGCCTTGAAAATCTCTACCAGGCGTGCCCAGTCGTCGGCAAACTGCTTGTCGGCCTTCAAACTTTCGGTGACGGAGGCGATGACCTTCTTCTCGATGGTGCCGTTGGACTGGAGGCTCACGAGCAGCGAGAGGTTGTCGTAGGGGCGGTAAGCCTTGTCGATAATCTCATAGTCGAAGCTCTCGGCCACGATGACTCCCCGGTCGTACTTGCCTGTGTTGAGGGCATCGTTGAGAATGGCGGCGGGGAAGGCGCGGAAGATGTTTCCGGCTCCGAAGTGTACCCACGTTGGGGCATCATGGGTCTTTTTGGCCACGGCGACCCTGTCGTACTGGGGCAGTTGATAGCCCTTGGCCTCCCATTCCGCAGCATCGAAATGGTCTGAAAGAATGTCGTTGAGTTTCATTTTCTTTGCGATATTTTTTTTGATGTTTCAAGCATTACAGTCCCTTTCCGTTCCGACTGGCGGAAACAGGAAGGGACTGCAAAAATAGCGAAAAAGGAGGAAAGTGCCAAATATTTCCGTGCCTTTTATCCGAAAAAGCTGAAAACAGACCTCGTTAGAAGCGGTAGACCACGAAACTGTTGGCCTTCATCTTCACCTTCAGCACGTTGCCGTCGGCCTGTACGTCGGAGGTGACGGGGACAATGGCGGTCTTGTTGTCGATCTTGTTCTCGGTCAGAATATCGTCGGCATGGAGCAGCGTGGCCTTGCCAGCGTTCAGCTTCTTCACGCCTTTGAAGGTAATGGTGATGTCCTGTGCCTTGTCCGAGGTGTTGGCCATCTTCACGATGTAGCTCTTCGTCGGCTTGTCATAGCAGGCGGTGGCATAGAGTCCGTCCTGTCCCGTGACGGCACTGCCGTTCTCGGTCAGCGGCAACACGTGGGTGCCCTTGTGGAGACCGTAGAGCTGCTGCACGTAGTAGTTGGCGGAGCGGACGGAGCTGAGGTTGTCGAACCAGATGAGGTCGGGACGCCACTGCCAGCCCTCGACGTGGGCGAAGAGTGGGGCATAGGTGGCCTGCCAGACCACGTCGGCGTTGCGCTCCAGTCCCGTCATGAAGGCAGCCTCGGAGAGGGCGGCCTCCCAGGAGTTGGGACTGTGCTTGGCGTGTGCGGCATATTCACCGGCAAACACCTTCGGGCCTTTGCGGTCGTAGTTGTCGTAGCGGGTAGCGTTGCTGCGGAACCATTCCGGGCTCTTGTAGTAGTGCTCGTCCACGAGGTCTACGTTCAACTTGCGCATCTCCTGCCAGCCGTAGTCGAAGTCCTTGCCGTCTGACGAGGGACCAGAAGATCCGCAAATCTTAATAGTGGGATACTTGGCGCGAATCTGCTTAATGAACTGCTCCAGACGCTCGGGGTACAGCGGTCCCCACTGCTCGTTGCCGATGCCGATCTGCTTGAGGTTGAACGGAGCGGGATGACCCATGTCGGCACGCAGTTTGCCCCACTTGGAGGTGACGGGGCCGTTGGCGAACTCGATGAGGTCGAGGGCATCGTCGATGTAGCTCTGCAGGTCGTCCATGGCCACGTGGGCGTTCTTGTCGTCGTCCTTGTTCTGGTACTGGCAGGCCAGACCTACGGAGAGGATGGGCAGCGGTTCGGCACCAATCTTCTCGGAGAGCAGGAAGAACTCATAGAAGCCCAGACCATACGTCTGGAAGTAGTTGGGGAAGAGGTGGTGGGGGAAGGTGTAGTTCCAGCGGTTCTCGTTCAGCGGACGGTTTTCCGGTGCGCCCACGCTGTTCTTCCACTGGTAGCGCGTGTCGAGGTCTGTGCCCTCCACGATGCAGCCGCCGGGGAAACGGAAGATGCCGGGTTTCAGGTCGGCAAGGTCTTGCACGAGGTCGGCGCGCAGGCCGTTCCAGTTGTCAGCTGGGAAAAGGGACACGTGGTCGAGATCCACGCTCTCCGCACCCTTCTCCAGATAGATGCGCATCAGACCCTTGGGGTCGGTCTTGGAGGAGGTCAGCGTGGCGGTGTGCTTCTGCCACTTGTTGTTGGTGATGGTGATGGATTGCTTGTCAATCACCTGGTTGTCTGCGCCTACCAGTTCCACGCGTATCGCGCCCTCTTTGCCGTCCAGCAGGTGGAGGCGTGCATAGACGGAGAAGTCATACTTCATATCCTTCTTCAGTCCCATGCCGAAGAAGCCGCGGTTCTCCAGTCCGGTCTGCTTCTCGCGGGAGCCTGCGCTCTCCAGCGTCACGTAGTGGGGGTTGCGCGGAAAGGCCGGTTTTACGTCGCTGACGGTCACGTTGCCGAAGGTGTTCCAGCCCATCAGACGCTGTGGAAACTCAAAGGAGCGGTTCTCAACCAACTCGGCGTAGAGACCGCCGTCGGCTCCGAAGTTAATGTCTTCAAAGAAGATGCCGTACATGGTGGACTGGATTTCCGCGCTGGGCTTGTTGGCGGCCACGGAAAGCTGGCGTTGTGCCGATGCGTTCGTCCCTGTCACTGCCGCCAATAGGCAGGCGGCAAAGAGTCTTGTTCTTTTCATTGTCGTGGTTTTGTTTTTAGGTTTACGATGTTGTTTCTGCGTACAAAGGTACAAAAAATCCACCTCATACGGGGTGGATTTTCTGCATTATTTGGTTGGTTTTATTGCTTATTAACGGGAATAAGGTAGAATGTGAACGATTTGTCGCCGTAGTGGAGGCGGTACTGCTCCAGCGGCCATGCGCCCCAGGAGTTCTCGCCGCCCACGCCGCTGTGCTCTCCGTCGAGGAAGAGGTTGGTGAATTTCGACGGCTTCAGGTGGACGCTGTGGCGCTGGTCTTTCTCATCGCCGTCGTCCAGTTCTTCCGTGTCGAAATGGATGGCCGAGGCGTAGAACGGTGTGCAGCTCTTTACCTGCAGTCCTGCCCCTGTGCCGTCGGTCTGTGTCCACCAGCGCATGTCGCTCTTGGTGCCGCTCTCCTGCGGACGGATGTAGGGGTAGTACTGGTTGTCGGCGTTGTCGCTGTAGATGCCCATGCGCATGCAGTCCTTGCGGTCGGAGTAGTTCTCAATGGGACCGCGTCCGTAGTAGCGGCTCTGCTCCATCTGGTAGGGCAGTTGCATGACCATGCCGAAGCGGAACAGGTCGCTCACCGTGGCGGTGTCCGATGCTTCAAATGCCTCGTTGACCTTCACCGTGCCGGTGTTGGCCATGATGACGTAGGATAGGGTCAGCTGGCCCTGCACCTCCGGCAGGTCGTAGCAGGCACGCACGGTGACGGTGTTGGCCTTCTTGTCCTTCGTGGTGGTGATGCCGGTCAGGGTCATCGTGGGGTTCTTCCATGCCTTGAACTTCTTCTGCAGTCCTGCTCCCATGTCGTTGTCGGTCGGGGCGCGCCAGAAGTTGGGCTTCAGCGTACCGCCCTCACCGAGCAGCGATGTGCCCTGGTAGGTGTATTCGGAGAGCAGTCCCGTGGTGCGGTCCACGCGGACGGTGAGGTCAGCCGTGGTGACGGTGATGTCCTGTGCGCCCTTCTTGTTGACGAGCTTCATCTTCACGTTCTTGCCGTCCTTGGCGCGGGCCATCTTGTCGTTGCAGTGGCCGCAGCAGTGCTTCTCCTTCACCGTGAGTTGGGCGTAGGCCACAATCTGTCCGGCCTCCATCAGCGGCTCGGCCTTTTTCAGGCGGAAGTCGATGTTGAGGAACACTTCCTTGCCCTTCACCTTGGTCAGGTCGTAGGGGATGGTGTAGCTCTTGGTCTGTTGTGCCGGCACGTCAAGGTCGGCAAGGGTGCCGTTCTGCGTCTCCACGCCGTCCACTATCAGGCTCCACGCCAGTGCGTAGTTGCTCAAATCGCGGAAGAAATATTCGTTGCGGACGTTGACCTCGCCCTGTTGTGCATCCTTCATGGTCGCCCAGATGTTCTGGTACTGGTAGGCCACCTCGTGGGCGTGCGGGTTGAGCTGCCGGTCGGGACCGATGATGCCGTTGCAGTTGAAGTTCTTGTCGCTGGGGTCGTAGTCGTTGTAGTCGCCGCCGTAGGTGTATTCAATCTTGCGCAGCTCCTTGTTGCTCAGCTTTTCCGCATCGATGCTCATGGGCTTCACGAGGTTGCGGTGCAGTCCCTGGTCCACGAAGTCCCAGTCGAAGCCGCCTTGGAAAATCGGGTACTTGCGCACCAAGTCCCAGTAGTCCTTGAGGTTGCCACCCGAGTTGCCCATGGTGTGGTTGTACTCACACTGGATGAGTGGCTTCGGACTGTCGGGGTTCTTTGCATATATCTCGCATTTGGCCACGGAGTAGTACATCGGGCAGAAGATGTCCGTGCCCTCGCCCTGGCGGGCCTGCTCATACTGCACGGGGCGGCTCTGGTCCTGGCTCTTAACCCAATAGTAGGCATCGAGGAAGTTCTTGCTCATGCGGGTCTCATTGCCCAGACTCCAGGTCACGATGCTGGGGTGGTTGAAGAACATGGATACGTTGTGCTGGGTGCGTTCCAGAATCTGCTTGGCAAACAGGGGCTGTCCCGACAGGGCATTGTCCTTGTAACCCAGTCCGTGGGTCTCCTGGTTGGCCTCGGCCACGACGTAGAGACCGTACTCGTCGCAAAGCTCATACCAGCGTGGGTCATCGGGATAGTGGCAGGTGCGCACGGCGTTGATGTTCAACCGCTTCATCACCTTGATGTCCTGTATCATGCGTGCCACACTGACGTTGTAGCCGGCATCGGGGTCCATCTCGTGGCGGTTGGCTCCCTTGATGAGCACGGGCTGTCCATTCACGCAGAACTGCTTGTTCTTGATTTCTACCTTGCGGAATCCTACTTTGATGGGCGACTCACTGATGGCCTTTGTCTGCCCTTTCTTCAGTGTCTCCGTCAGGGCCACCTGCAGCGTGTAGAGGTAGGGGGTCTCTGCCGTCCACTTGTGGGGATGGGCCACCTGCAGCGTGAAGTCGGCCGTTCCGTTCTTGGCTGTGCCTGTGGTGGTGGCCACCTGCTTGCCGTTGCGGTCGAACAGGGTGAGGGTGAGGGTGCCGTTGCCCTTCACCTTCGTGGAGACGCGGAGCACGCCGTCCTGGTAGTTGTTCTCCAGGTCGGAGGTGACGCGGATGTCCTCCAGCTGTGTCCCAGCATTGCGCGCAAAGAGGTAGCTTTCGCGAGCCACGCCGCTCAGTCGCCAGAAGTCCTGGTCTTCACACCAGGAGCCGTCGCACCAGCGGAAGGTCTGGAAGGCGAAGAGGTTCTCGCCTTTCTTCAGGTAAGGGGTGACATCGAACTCGGCGGCCACCTTGCTGTCCTCCGCATAGCCTGCGAACTGTCCGTTGACGTAGAGGTAGATGTTGGAAGTGACGCTACCGAAATGGGCGATGACCTGCTTGCCGTCCCAGTCGGCCGGGATGGTGACCGTGCGGCGGTAGGAGCCTACATGGTTGTCCTTGGTGGGCACGGCAGGCGGCTGCTGGTCGAAATGGCCGCGCCAGGCGAAGCCGATATTGACATACTCGGGCTGTCCATAACCCTGCAACTCCCAGTTGCCGGGCACTTGGATGTTGTCCCACTTGGAGTCGTCAAGGTCGGTCTTGAAGAAGTCCGTAGGACGTTGGTCGGCGTGCTCCACCCAACGAAATTTCCAGGTGCCGTCCAGCGACAGGAAATTGCTGCTCTTCGTCTTGTCGGCCTTGGAGCCGTCCGGGGCGGTCTCGCCCGGCGCGAAGGCAAAGGTGCTGGTGTGCAGTGGAAAACGGTTGATGGCATTCACCTGCAGGTCGTGCCATTCGGTGAAGGTGGGTTGTTGGATGGCAGGGGCTGTTGCCGATTTGGCGGCAGCCTTCGGCTTTTGGATGCCGAAGGCCACTGCGGCCAGTCCTGCCATGCTCAGTGTGATGAACAGTCTTTGTTTCATGCTAATGTTTATTTAGGAGTTATGGTTTACCATTTGTCGTGGGTCACGATGTCGTCCTTCCAGTGGTGGTCCTTCGGGAACGGCTGGTTGTTCCAGGCCTTCACCTGGGTCCAGGGCTGTGCGGCATCGGTCCAGAAGGGATGGTCAGCGGCCAGACCAAGGGGCATGAAGGCGAGGGAGGTCATGTAGAGCGATCCGTTGTTGGTGTACCAGTCGGCCACGTCCTTCTGCGTTGTGCCGCAGAAACCGATGGAGAGATAGCCCTTCTCGTTGAAGTTGTTCTCTTGGTCGAACATCCGGTGGAGCACCTTCGTCAGTGCTGCGCGCACCTGTCCGTTGCTCAGCTCTTCCGGCAGCGTCTGGTACCAAGCCATCAGCGCCAGCGGCTGCATGGTGGCCATGCGGTAGGGGATGCTACGACCGAATGCTGGGAACGTGCCTTCCGGCGAGATGAACCGTTCGAGGATGATGCTGAACTTCTGGCAACGCTTCAGTGCGCGGTCGTGGTATTTCTGATAGTCGAGGCGCGAGTTGACCTTGGCATCCACCATGGCCTGCAGCGTCTCCAGATACATCGGGTGGAACACATAGCTGCTGTAGTAGTCGAAGGCAAACACGGGGCCGTCGGCGTACCAGCCGTCGCCCACGTACCATTCCTCTACCTTGCGGCAGGCCGAGTTGACGCGGTACTCGTCGAAGGAACCGCCAGCCTTGGCCATGAAACTCTCGATGGTGGAGGAGAAGAGCAGCCAGTTGGTGTAGGGTGGGTCTATCTTCCGCAGTTTGGCAAACTCCGTTAGGTAGCGTTGCTTGGTCGTGTCGTCCAGCGGCTGCCACAGCGTGTCGTAGGCGCGGAGGAAGCTCTCGGCGATGTAGGCGGCATCCACGAGGTTCTGTCCGCTGATGCCCCAGCAGAGGTTGTCGGGACTCGCCGGGTCTACAGCGTTCTTATAGGAGGCCAGTGCCCACTCGCGGAGTTGCTTGCGCTGCTGTCCCTCGGCGGTGTTGTCGTCGGGCAGGGTGAGCCATGGGGCGATGCCGGCCATCAGTCTGCCGAAGCACTCCATATAGACCACCTTCTTGTTGCGGTTGTCGAACGAAGGGCTGAACTCCGTCTGCATATTCTTCTGCAGTTCGCCCTTCGCCATGTTCTCCAGCACGGGTTGTGCCATTCGGTAGGCCAGGGCAGACCAGTATTCGCGGTCGTTCTGTACGGTGGTTTTCTTCTTGGCGGCGTAGATGCCTGCAAAGGGCAGCAGTGCCAGCAGCACCACCGTCATGATGATCTTGAAAGTATGATTTTTCATCGTGTGTCAGTGAGTTATATTTGTTCTTGTCGTTTAATACGTTTATTGGTTGCCGCATACTGAGCCTTTCGGCATTGCGACTGCAAAAATAAGGAAAAATAGCCGGAAACGGGTCGTTGGGCCGGCATTTTTAGTGTTTTTTCAGAACTGGCAGTTCTGCGAATTGTTGAGTGGTCCCAGACAAGCCCTAGGCAAACCCTTCGCAAGACCAGTGTATTGCACTGACTTATACTGATATAGGTAGACACATTTAGTATGAATTAAATGTTTATCTAT
>CAVBXH010000063.1:0-15779 GCA_963599475.1 Acutalibacteraceae bacterium
CTGATTAAATAATATTAACTAAATATGTTTGGTAAAATACATAGGAAGCAGGGCGGCCGTTGGTGATCCTGGTGTACCCAGGGCGTTGCCCTGGGCTATGGACTGTTGGGCTTTCAGCCCGTTACTATGTAGTATAAGGCTTTGGCTTTCCCTTCGGCCGCCGATTTTCAATTCAGCCCGTTACTATGTAGTATAAGGCTTTGGCTTTCCCTGCGGCCGCCGATTTTCAATTCAGCCCGTTACTATGTAGTATAAGGCTTTGGCTTTCCCTGCGGCCGCCGATTTTCAATTCAGCCCGTTACTATGTAGTATAAGGCTTTGGCTTTCCCTGCGGCCGCCGATTTTCAATTCAGCCCGTTACTATGTAGTATAAGGCTTTGGCTTTCCCTGCGGCCGCCGTTATGGAGTCATCCTGCAGCGGTTAGGGTAGGGATTCCCCCTCGACGTATTCTGCAAGGAAGAGGTGGGTGCCGTCGTAGACGGCGTAGGAGAACTGGGTGATCCAGTCGCCTAAGATGAGGAGGCGTGTGTGACGCTCCAGTTGCATGTCCAGTTCGATGTGGCGGTGGCCGAAGATGAAATAGTCGATTTCCGGGTGGTCGGTCATGTAGTCGCGGGCGAAGCGCACGAGGTGCTCCTTCTCCTCGCCCTGAAAGACCGGCGGGTCCGTTTTCTTGTGGCGGATGTAGCTGTGCTTGGCCCATGCCAGGCCGAACGCCAGGCCCCAGCGCGGATGCAGGGCCGAGAAAAGCCTTTGGCAGAGGCGGTTGTGGAAGACGGCACGGATGAAGCGGAACGCGAGATCCCTGTCGCCCAGTCCGTCGCCATGTGCCAGGAAGAACTCGTGACCGTAGATCTCGACCGTCTGTTCCCCCCTGTGGAGCGTCACGCCACACTCCCGTTCGAGGTAGTCATACGCCCAGATGTCGTGGTTGCCCGTGAAGTAGTGCACCTCCACGCCCTTGTCGGTCAGTTCCGATAGTTTTCCGAGAAAGCGCGTATAGCCGCGCGGCACGACATAGCGGTACTCGTACCAGAAGTCGAACATATCGCCCAACAGGTAGACGGCAGCCGCCTTGTCCTTGATGGAGTCAAGAAAGCGCACCAGGCGCCGCTCCTGCGTCCGCTGATGCGGAACAGCAAGCGACCCCAGGTGCGCATCCGACAGGAAATAAATGTTTTTCATACGCATACGCTTGTTTTATGAGGAGCGTTGGGTTGGAATCAGTCGAATCCCAGTTCTACGCGAGCCTCCTCACTCATCATGGACTGGTCCCACGCCGGTTCGAACACGAGGTTGACGTTGGCCGTCTTCACCCCTTCCACGCTCTCCAGTTTGGTGCGCACATCCTCCAGGATGAAGTCGGCGGCCGGGCAGTTGGGCGCGGTGAACGTCATGTCGAGATCCACCGCACCGTCGTCCTGCACGTCAATCTTATAGATCATCCCCAGACTATAGATGTCCACGGGAATCTCCGGGTCGTAGACGGTTTTCAGCACATCCACGATGCGCTCCTCCATCAGCGTCTTTTCTTCTTGCGTCATATTCGGGATTAGAAGTCCATCTTGTCGAGCGTGTCCGAGAAGTCCTTCGGCTCGTTGCTCGGCTCGTGGTACTCCTCGTTGCGCTGCGGGCGTTCGGGACGCGGGCGACGCTCGCCACGCTCGGGACGCGGACGGCGATCACCGCGGTCGCGGCGCTGCGGACGTTCCACGTAGCCCTCCGGCTTCTCGATGAGTACGCGGTGGGAGAGTTTGAACTTGCCCGTCTTCGGGTCAATCTCCATCAGCTTCACCTGAATCTTGTCGCCCTCCTTGATGCCGGCCTCTTCCACCGTCTCCAGGCGCTTCCAGTCAATCTCCGAGATGTGGAGCAGACCGTCCTTGCCGGGCATGAACTCCACGAAGCAACCGTAAGGCATGATGCTGCGCACGGTGCCCTCGTAGACCTCGCCCACCTCGGGGATGGCCACGATGGCGCGGATCTTGGCGATGGCAGCGTCGATGCTGTCCTTGTCGGGACCGCTCACCTGAATCTTGCCTACGCCGTCCTCCTCGTCGATGGTAATCGTCGTCTTGGTGTCTTCCTGCATCTGCTGGATGATCTTTCCGCCAGGGCCAATCACGGCACCGATGAACTCCTTCGGAATCTCGAAGGCCACGATGCGCGGTACGTGCGGCTTCAGCTCGGGACGCGGCTCGGCGATGGTCTCCGTGATGCAGTTGAGGATGTGCTCACGACCCGCCTTGGCCTGCATAAGTGCCTTCTCCAAAATCTCGAACGACAGTCCGTCGCACTTGATGTCCATCTGGGTGGCCGTCAGACCGTCCTTCGTACCCGTCGTCTTGAAGTCCATGTCGCCGAGGTGGTCCTCGTCGCCGAGGATGTCGCTCAGCACGGCATACTTATCCTCACCGGGGTTCTTGATGAGTCCCATGGCGATGCCCGAAACCGGCTTCTTCATGGGTACGCCAGCGTCCATCAGAGCCAGTGTGCCAGCGCACACGGTAGCCATTGAAGAAGAGCCGTTGGACTCCAGGATCTGCGACACGAGGCGCACGGTGTAGGGGAAGTCAGCAGGGATCTGTCCCTTCAGTCCGCGCCATGCCAGGTGGCCGTGGCCAATCTCGCGGCGGCCTACGCCACGCTGTGCCTTAGCCTCACCCGTGCAGAACGGTGGGAAGTTATAGTGGAGCAGGAAGCGCTGGTAGCTCTTGTCCAGCACGTCGTCCACGAGTTTCTCGTCGAGCTTCGTGCCGAGCGTACAGGTGGTCAGCGACTGCGTCTCGCCACGTGTGAAGATGGAGCTTCCGTGAGGCATGGGCAGCGGCGACACCTCGCACCAGATGGGGCGAATCTCGTCCGTCTTACGGCCGTCGAGGCGGATGCCCTCGTCGAGGATGCAGCGGCGCATGGCGTCGCGCTCCACGTCGTGGTAGTAGCGATCCATCATGGCGTACTTCTCCTCCATCTCATCCTCCGAGAGATCCGTGTGGGCGGCAGCATACTGTTCCTTGAAGTCGGCCAAAATCTTCTCGAAGGCCTCGGCGCGAGCGTGCTTCTCCAGTGCCTGCTTCGTCACGTCGTAGGCCGGCTGGTACAGCTCCTTGTTCATCTGTTCGCGCAGCGCCTCGTCGTTGACCTCGTGGTCATACTCGCGCTTCACGTCGGTGCCCAGCTCCTTGCTCAGTGCCGTCTGCAACTCGCACATCGGTTTGATGGCGGCCATGGCAGCCTTCAGTGCCCCGATCATGTCCTGCTCCGACACCTCCTTCATCTCGCCTTCCACCATCATGATGTTCTCGGCCGATGCGCCGACCATGATGTCCATGTCGGCCTCCTTCATCTGTTCCATGGTGGGGTCGATGACATACTCGCCATTCACGCGGGCCACACGCACCTCACTGATGGGGCACTCGAAGGGAATATCCGAACATGCCAGTGCGGCAGAAGCGGCGAATCCGGCCAACGCGTCGGGTTGGTCAACACCGTCAGCACTCAGCAGCATGACATTGACAAAAACTTCAGCGTGATAGTTGGAGGGGAACAAGGGGCGGAGCACACGGTCCACCAGTCGGCTGGTGAGAATCTCGTTGTCGCTGGCCTTGCCCTCGCGCTTGGTGAAGCCGCCGGGGAAGCGCCCTGCAGCGGCGTACTGCTCTCTGTAGTCCACCTGCAGAGGCATGAAATCGGTTCCGGGAACTGCATCTTTTGCGGCACAAACCGTGGCCAGAAGTACGGTGTTGTTCATGCGGAGGACAACGCTTCCGTCAGCCTGCTTTGCCACTTTCCCTGTTTCAATTGTGATGGTTCTTCCATCAGGCAACTGAATACTTTTCGTGATTACGTTCATCTTGTTTTCTTACATCTAAATAAATAAATCGTGCAAAGTTACCCATTTTCCGCGAGAAAGGCAAATTTTAGGGCCGTGAAATTTTTCTGGGCAGGAAAAATATTTTCCCTGCCCAGCGCGTTTTTTCTGGCCAGTCAGGCCGTTTTGCGGTCTTAGATGTTGGGGGAGTCCCACACCTTGGTCTGGGTGCAGGCCGTCGGTGCGGTGAGGCGCGCTACGCGGAGCAGGAAGTCGCCCTCCTCCAGTGTCCAGCGTCCGTCGGCACCCACAAAGGCCAGATCCTTGGCCGGCAGCGAGAAGGTGACGGTCTTAGTCTCGCCCGGTTCCAGGCTGACCTTGGTGAAGCAGCGCAGTCGCTTGTTGTCCGGCACGATGGAGGCCACGAGGTCGCTGGAATAGAGCAGCACCGGTTCCTTGCCAGCGCGGCTGCCCGTGTTCTTCACGTCCACGCTGATGGTCAGCACGTCGTCGGCCGTGAAGTGCGCCTTGTCCACCCGGAGGTTGGCGTATTCAAAGGAGGTGTAGCTCAGTCCGAAGCCGAACGGCCACTGCAGCGACACCTTCGCGTCGTAGTTATATGCACCAGACATCGTGCCCACCTCCTCACTCACCTTGTAGTCGTAGTTGGCCAGCGAGTTGATCTCCTTGGGATAAGTGTAAGGCAGTTTCGCAGAGAAGTTGGCATCGCCAGCCAGCAGGTTGGCCAAAGCATCGCCACCGTAGTTGCCGGGCAGCAGGATGTCCACCACGGCGGTGGCCAGCGGTTCGATGTCGGCGATGAGGCGCGGCCGCCCCTCATTCAAGATGAGGATGATGGGCTTGCCCGTCTTGGCCAGCGCCTTCACGAGGTTGCGCTGGTTGTCCGAGAGCCAGAGGTCGTTGAGGTTGCCGGGCGTCTCGCAGTAGCTGTTCTCGCCGACACAGGCGATGATCACGTCGGCCTGACCCGCAGCGGCCACGGCCTTCTCAATCTGTGGTGCGTGTTCCTCCCAGTATTGTCCCTTTTCGTTGTACGTCACACCCTGTTCGAGGATGACGTTGTCCTTGCCGTATTTGTTGCAGAGCGCCTCATAGATGGTGTTGTACTGTTCCGCCAAGTCTTCCGCCTTCGAGCCCTGCCACGTGTAGCTCCAGCCCCCGTTCAAGCAGCGCATCTGGTTGGCATTCGGTCCTGTGAGCAGGATCTTCTTTCCTTTGGCCAGTGGCAGGATGCCGTCGTTCTTCAGCAGGACTTCCGTCTCTTCCGCACTGCGGAGCGCGGTGGTGGCGTGTGCTTCCGATCCAAACTTCTCATAGCCCTTGCCCCCCGTGTTCGGCTGGTCAAAGAGTCCGAGCCGGTATTTCAGTCGGAGGATGCGTCGCACCGCATCGTCGATGCGCGCCTGGCTGACCTTCCCCTCGTTGACCAGTTCCTTCAGCAGGATGCAGAACTCCACGCTGTACGGGTCCATACTCATGTCGATGCCTGCATTGATGGCGATGCGGATGGCATCCTTCTTGTCCTTGGCCACCCGCTCGCGGGTGTAGAGATTGTTGATGTCTGCCCAGTCGGTGACAATCATGCCGTCCCAGCCCAGATCCTGCTTCAGCCACTTCGTCAGATACTCGTAGCTGGCGTGTACCGGTACACCGTTGATGCTGGAGGAATTGACCATCACGGTGAGAGCGCCGGCCTGGATGGCGGCCTTGAACGGCTCGAAATATTTCTCGCGCAGCATGTTGGGCGCAACGTAGGCCGGTGTGCGATCCTTACCCGTGAAGGGTGCGCCGTAGGCCATATAGTGTTTCAGACTGGTGGCCACATTATACTTGCCGAGGTGGTTGGGGTCGCTGCCCTGATAGCCGAGGATCTCCGCTTCCGCCATGCGTGCGTTGACGATGGGGTCTTCGCCGAAGCTCTCCCAGATGCGCGACCAGCGTGGGTCGCGTCCCAAGTCCGTGACCGGATTGTATACCCACGGGCAGTTGGCGGCACGGCTTTCGTAGGCACAGATTTCCGCACCCGTGCGCGCCAGTTCCGTGTTGAACGATGCGGCGAGATTGATGGGTTGCGGGAACAGCGTGCCGTTCTGCACGTAGGTCACGCCGTGGTTGTGATCCAGACCATACACGTCAGGAATGCCGATGTACTTCATCGACTTCTTCTGAATCAGTCGAATCCATTTCTGCCACTGATCCACGGTGGCTGCGCGAGTGCCCGGTGCGTTGAGGATAGACCCCACCTTCCATTTCGAGAGGCAGGTGTCGAGCATGGTCTCGTTGAGTTGCCACTGTCCCGACGCATCGTAGCTGCCCATGATGTCGAGGTTCAGTTCCAGCATCTGTCCGATTTTCTCGTCCAGCGTCATCTTGGCGAGTGTCTTCTCTACTTTGGCTTCCAGTTGTGCGTCGCGTGGAATGGCGGGTCGGGTGGCCTGTGCCGATGCCCATACGGGGCAGCAGCAGACCAGTGCTAACAGGTAGTGTCTCATCATTGTGTTATAGGTTTTATAGGGTTAGTCTTAGCGATCAACGAAAACCGTTGTGCCTGCAAAGTTATAAAAAATGCGCGTATCCTGCAAGGAAAAGCCCATTTTCTTGCTTGGGGTCAGAAGTGATAGGTCAGTCCGCTCCTGATCTCAAAGGTCTTGGTCTTGATGTCCGGATAGTATTTGTAGTGCGTCCGGCGCGAGAAGAAAGAACCGGCGGCCAGCAGGCTCCACCGCTTGGGCAGGTCGATTTCCAGCATCGGACTGACCACCAGCAGTCGGGCATTCCCCTTGTCGCCCTGCGCGTTGAGGTAGAGCGGGTCGATGGTGCTGAGGTCTTTGTTCTCATACCCTTTCCAAGTGAAGAGGTGGAAATAGTGGACGTTGAGGATGAAGCGCCCGAAGCGTCTGAACTCCATGTGCGTCTTGGTCTTGACGCTGTAGCCGCTCCCCATGTTGTAGTCGCGGTCTATCACGTTGAAATAGTCGCTCTTAGTGCCGCCCAGCAGGATGCCGCTGAGGAAGATGCGCTGTTCGAGGCGGTTCAGCGCGCCCACCGCCGGGAAGCCGATGATGACACCCGGTCCCACGGCGGCTGCTTCGCTGATGCGGTAGGGAGTGAGGCTGGAACCGTCCTTCACGGGTTTGGAGTCGTAGTAGTTGAAGTGCTGATACAGGCCAAACTCCGCATCCATGGCTTTCCCCCAGTTGAAGGGCGCAGACCAGAGCCGCCCGAGGATGTGCAGTCCGTTGACGATGGGTTGGTTCTTGCTGAGGCCGAAGGTGGCTTCGGCACTGAAGAAGTCGTAGGGCTTGTTGTGGTTCTCGCCGTCCATCGCATCGCCGTATTCCAGATAGAGGTTGACGTATGGGTTGTGTTCCCCGCGGAAGATGGCTCCGTTGTCGGCCAGATAGCGGTCGCCCACACTGATGGAACAGTCGACGGGGAAGGCCTCCCGGTCGTGGTGCAGGAAATGGCTGGAGTGCAAACGCCAGGCCTCCCCCGTGAGGATGCGGTTCAGTCCCTTGATGGGGTTGATGATGGTGGAGGCAGCCTCGCGCAGGAAACGCTGCATGCCGAAGGCGCGGTCGTCGAGGATGATGTCGCTGATGCGGTGGGTGACCTCGCCGATGCAGATGCCGCCCATGGTGGTGGCCATCAGGTCGTTGATGGCTGGCGGCTCTTTCTCACCAGCCACTTCCCACATCAGTGACCCGAAGAAAGAGTAGGGCGCAGACTGCCAGAAATTCAGTCCGTTGCTGCGTGCGGCATTGAAGTAGAGGTTGCCGTGGTAGGGGTGGGCAAAGAGGTTGGTGGAGAACTGGTCGTTGTCCCACACGAAGCCGTTGCGTATGTTGTGGCCCAGGGAGTGGAGCGTGGTCTTGGCAAAGTCCTCGCGCAGGATGAAGCGGTCGAAGCAGTGGACAAACACATTGATGCCAGTGGCCTCGGCGGCGGCCAGCCAAGGTTTGGGCTTGACGGGCAGTGCCAGTACAGAATCGGTGTGGGCGGTGATGTTGTCGTCGTCGCGGCGGAGGTCAAAGAGGTTCTGTACCTGTGCACGCTGTCGGCGCAGGGTCAGTCCTGCTTCAAGGATCGGGCGGTTGCGGAAATGGCGGTGGTGATTGTAGTAGCGTGTGTCGCCATAGCCCACGGAGACAAAGGCTCCGAGATGCCGGTTGAACTGATAGTCGGCATTGATGCGTGCCTGCAGCGAGTAGAGCCGCTCGGGCTTTTCGGCCTGATGCTGGAAGGTCTCGATGTGGTAGAAGCCGACGTCGCCGCTGACGGTGAGGCGCGGCGTGAGGTGGAAATATTGTCCGATGCGATAGAAGAGTGCGCCGGAAAAGTCGCGGTCCAGTCCCATATAGTGTGTGCCCACACCGAGGATGTTGTACGTGCTGCGGTTGCGGTAGCGAACCGCCGCATTGAACTTGGAACTCGTTCCGGCCGAGAACAGGAAGTCGATGGTGGTCTTGGCGTTGATGTTCACCAGTCCGATCTTATGGGCAATGGTGTCGCGGGTGATATTGACGATGCCGGCCTGCCAACCTCTGGGGTGGGTCAGTGCCACGTTGATGAGTCCGATTTGGGAACCATTGAGCGAGTCGGCATAGTTGGCAGCGGCCAGCTGGATGCCCCGCATATAACCGGACGACACGTTGAGGATGCCGCCCAGCTGGATGCCTTTCTCCACGCCCATGGCGATGTTGTTGACGGCACTGAGCTGGATGCCGCGGAAAGGCGTTGCCGACATATTGGTGAAGGGAGAGAGCTGCAGACCGTTGGCATGGCGGTCTGCGATGGTGGCCGCCAGTCCGAGCTGTACGTAACGCATGGAGTCCTGATGGCTGACAACGCCCACGGGAAAGTCTTGGGCGGCGACGGGGCTTATGGCGCAGCATGCAACGGCGAGAGCCACAGACCGGCAGAGCAGAGAGGAAAGGTGTCTTTTCATCATATAGGAAAGGCTGAGATTAGTCCAGACGCCCCTGCTCCCGATAGCTGTAGTAGTTGCCGTCGGTCACGATGACGTGGTCAAGCAGATGGATGCGCATGGTTTGGCAGGCCTTGCTGACCAGTTGAGTGAGGCGGTCGTCGTCCCGGCTCGGACGGTTGTTGTTGCTGGGATGGTTGTGGCAGAAGGCCACCACCGTGGCGTTGGCCAGCAGTGCTTCCCGGAGGATGATGCGCACGTCGACCGCCGTCTCGCTGAGGCCGCCGTGGGAGAGGCGTATGGCCTTGATGAGTTTGCATCCTTGGTTCATCAGCAGTGTCCAGGCCTCCTCCACGTCGAGGTCCTGCATCTTGGGGTGCATGTAGTTGTAGATGGCCATGGCGGAATCCAGCTGCGGGCGCACCTCGGCTTGCTCCATCTGCCGCCGCTTGCCCAGTTCGCAGGCCGCCATGATGCTGACGGCCTTGGCCGGTCCTATGCCGTTGTAGGCCGTGAGTTGGGCGATGGAGCACTTGCCCAGCGTATTGAGGTTGTTGTTGCAGTCGTTCAGCACCCGCTTCATGAGATCCACGGCACTCTCCTGAGGAGACCCCGAACCGACGAGGATGGCCAGCAGCTCAGCATTGCTCAGCGCCTCGGCCCCGAGCCGCATGAGTTTCTCCCGTGGCCGGTCGTCTTCTGCCCATTGATTGATGCTGAGCTTGTCCATACCGATGAATGCTGTGGACGGTTATTTATAGAAGTTCTTCTCGAAGGCGGCAAACTCGTCCTGCCCTTTGACGCAGCGTTTCCACCACGCCTCAAGGAAGCCGAAGCCGTAGCCCGTCAGTTGGATGAAGGCGGCAGGCACACTGAGCAGTCCCACCTTCACGCTCTTGTTGCTGAGGGTCGATGCGGTGAGGATGAGCAGGGCGTAGAGTAGGATGGGAAGCCACGGCCAGAGGAAAAGCCACAGCCAGTCGCCTTCCGGACAATAGTGCATCAATACGCGACCTGTGGCACTGGCCACGATGAGCGCGATGACACCCACGGTGAACACCATCGGCAACAGATGCACGGCCTTGAGCGTGCCAGGGTGGCGCTTCGTCAGGTTGATGCGTGCGATGCCGCTGTTGTAGACCTGCCGGAAGAACTTGCGGAAGTCGGTGCGGCGCTTGTGCCACACCCAGGCCTCGGGGAAGAGGCGGGTCTGATAGCCAGCTTCCACGATGCGGTAACTGAAATCGAGGTCTTCGCCGAAGCGCATCGCGGAGAAGCCGCCCAGCTCTTGGTAGACCTCGCGGCGGATGCCCATGTTGAAGGATCGGGGATAGAAGCGGTCGAGGGTCTTCTTGCCGCCACGGATGCCCCCGGTGGTGAAGAATCCCGTCATCGTGTAGGAGATGGCCTTCTGGATGTCGGTGAACGAGGCGTGGGAGGCATCGGAACCGCCGAAGGCATCGACCGGCCATTGCGCCAGTGCGCGGTTGATGACTTTGAGGTAGTCGTTGGGCAATACCACGTCGGAGTCGAGCACGATGAGATAGTCGCCCGTGGCGCGCTCTGCTCCGTAGTTGCGGCTCGGGCCGGGCCCGCTATTCTCCTTATAATAATAATGCAAATCAAGGATGTCTGCGTATTTCGCGCAGACATCCTTGCAGGGGTTCTGTGAACCGTCCTCGACAATGACAACCTCAAAGCCGGTCTCTGTCTGGGAACAAAGGCTCTCCAACAGCTCGCCGACTTCATCGGGGCGGTTGTAGACGGGGACGATGACGGAAAATTTCATTTACTCCTTTACGCGGTTCAGGTAACTGCCGTCGCGGGTGTCCACCTGTACGAGGTCGCCTTCGTCGACAAACAGGGGAACGCGAATCTCTACACCCGTCTCCAGTGTGGCGGGCTTGGTGGCGTTGGTGGCGGTGTCGCCCTTGATGCCCGGCTCGGAGTGGGTGATGCGGAGGTTGGTCTTCACGGGCATCTCTGCATAGAGGATGGTGTTGGTGTCGGCATCGCTGACCACCTCGACGATGTCGCTCTCTTTCATGAAGTCCACACCGGTGATAAGGTCCTTGGCGATGGGAATCTGGTCGAACGTCTCCTGGTTCATGAAGATGTAGTCAGCACCCTCTTGGTAGAGGTACTGGTAGGGGCGACGCTCCACACGCACGTCTTCGAGAGACTCGCCGATGTTGAAGCGCTTCTCCAATACGCGGCCGCTCACCACATCCTTCAGCGTGGTGCGCATGATGGTGTTTCCCTTGCCCGGCTTCACGTGCAGGAAGTCGATGCAGAAATAGAGCTTCCCGTCCATGCGGATGCAGGTGCCCTTCTTGATGTCTTGTGATTTAATCATACTGTGTTTATCTTGTAAAATTGTTAATTCCTAAGGGTATAACCTCCGAAAAGTGGTGCAAAGTTACGCAAAAAATATAAAAAAACGGTTTTTTCTGCACTAAAAACGCACAAAACTTGCGTATCTCGAAAATAATGCGTACTTTTGCACCCCAGTTTGTGGAATAAAAACAAATAAAATACAGATAAGACAATGAAAAGAACATTTCAGCCTCACAATCGCCGCCGCGTGAACAAGCATGGTTTCCGCCAGCGTATGGCAAGCAAGAATGGTCGTCGCGTACTGGCTTCCCGCCGTGCCAAAGGCCGCAAGAAGTTGACCGTATCTCACGAGCATCACGGCAAGTAAGTGGTGATTTCGACAGAAGACGAGACCAAGATGTAGGGAGACGACCGGAGGTTGCCTCTCTTTTTTTTGTTTTCCTTTGGCGGTGTGGATAATTCTTCGTACTTTTGTCCTCCGTTACATCCTAATCGGTGAATACTATGAGCATCAAGAGCATCTTCAGCAAACTGTTCAGCCCTTATCTGTGCTTCCATCTGCTGGCTATGGCAGCGGTGGTTGTGGTGCTCATCGTGGGCGTGGGCGTAGGACTCAGCATCTACACCAAGCATGGCGTGGGCATCCCCGTTCCTGACCTGAAGGGGATGGACTACGCCAAGGCCGAGCGACTGATTCGGCAGGACGGACTGAACATCATCGTCAGTGATTCGGGGTATGTCAAGACCATGCCTGCCAACAGTGTCCTCGCACAGAATCCGGATTACGGCACGAAGGTCAAGGAGGGACGTGTGGTGTATGTCACGGTCAACTCGCCTTCGTCGCCCACCATAGAGATACCCGACATTGTGGACAACTCCAGCTACCGGGAAGCCGAGGCGAGACTTAAGTCGCTCGGTTTCAAGTTGCAGCCGGCCAAGATGGTGGCCGGGGAGAAAGACTGGGTCTATGGCATCCTCTGCCGCGGTCGTCGTGTGGACAATGGAGAACGTGTGTCTATTGACCTGCCGCTGACGCTGATGGTAGGAAAAGGTACGAATGACGACCAGGCCGAAGGGTTCGACGACATGGAAGTTGTGAGTGGGGAGGACGATGCCGCGCTATACGGTGGCGGTGTTGATGACTTTGAAGAGGTGCAACAGTAAAGGGATGGACGCAATGGATTTCAGACCCATGGACGCTGACGACGACTGGGAGTTCGGAATGGACGGGGGAGATGCCCAAGAGGAATCACCGAGCCACGGACTTTATGAGCATCTGCGCATGGAGGTAGACCGGGGACAGGTGCCCCTGCGCATCGACAAGTACATGGCGGAACATGTGCAGCACTCGTCGCGAAACCGAATCCAGCAGGCCGCCGACGCAGGGTTCATCCATGTCAACGGCACGCCCGTGAAGAGCAACTATAAGGTGCGCCCCGGCGATGTCATCACGCTCATGCTGGACCGTCCGCACCACGACACCACTATCGTGGCGGAGGACATTCCGATCGATGTGGTCTATGAAGACGACCAGCTGATGGTGGTCAACAAACCAGCGGGGCTCGTCGTGCATCCAGGCTGTGGCAATTTCCACGGCACACTGGTCAACGCGGTGGCGTGGCATCTCCGCGACAATCCCTCCTACGACCCGAACGACCCTGCCGTTGGACTGGTTCATCGCATCGACAAGGACACCAGCGGCCTGCTCGTTGTGGCCAAGACACCTGAAGCCAAGACAGAGCTGGGCGCGCAGTTCTTCAACCACGACACGCACCGCAGCTATCACGCACTGGTGTGGGGGAGTTTCAGTAAGGACCAAGGACGCATCGAGGGCAATATCGGGCGCGACCCGAAAGACCGACTGCGCATGGCGGTGTTCCCGCCGGGGAGCGATCAGGGCAAGACCGCCGTGACCCACTATCGCGTACTGGAGCGTTTCGGCTATGTGACCCTCGTAGAGTGCGTGCTCGAAACTGGGCGCACCCACCAGATACGGGCACACATGAAGCACATTGGCCATCCACTCTTCGCTGATGAACGGTACGGGGGCATGGAGATCCTTCGCGGCGAGCGTACCGCGTCCTACAAGGCGTATATCCAGAATTGTTTCAAGCTCTGTGCGCGGCAGGCGCTGCACGCACGCACGCTGGGATTCGTGCATCCTGTCACCCGACAGCAGATGGACTTCAGTGCACCGTTGCCGGCGGATATGGAAGCACTCGTCGACAAATGGCGTAACTATATGAAAACGAAATAATAACAACATAAATCAAATACACGTATGGCCAAGAATATGAAACGGGACATTGCCATCGTCTGCGGTGGCGACTCTTCAGAACACGACGTGTCACTACGCTCGGCGCAGGGACTTTTTTCGTTCTTTGACAAAGAACGGTACAATGTGTATATCGTGGACGTCAAGGGACAGGACTGGAAGGTAGAGCTGCCCGACGGAACGGCGGCACGGATAGACCGCAACGACTTCTCCTTCGTTGAGAACGGAAAGGCGAAACATTTCGACTATGCCTATATCACCATACACGGAACACCGGGGGAGAACGGCATCATGCAGGGCTATTTCGACCTTGTCGGCGTGCCCTACAGCACCAGTGGCGTGCTGGTGGAGGCTATCACGTTCGACAAGTTCGTGCTCAACCAGTATCTACGCGGCTATGGGGTCAGCGTGGCCGACTCGCTGTTGATACGCCAAGGCTACGAGCGACTGGTGAGCGATGAGGAAATCGAGGCGCGCATCGGTATGCCGTGCTTCGTGAAGCCGGCGGCCGACGGATCGTCGTTTGGCGTGTCGAAGGTGAAGAACCGCGACCAGTTGGCTCCGGCCATCCGAAAAGCCATGATGGAAAGTCCGGAGGTGATGGTCGAGCAGTATCTGGAAGGCACGGAGATTTCCATCGGCGTGTATAAGACAAAGGAGAAATCGGTGGTGCTTCCTGCCACGGAGGTGGTCACGGCTAATGAGTTCTTCGACTATGACGCGAAATACAACGGACAGGTGCAGGAAATCACGCCCGCCCGCCTCTCCGAGGATGTCACGCACCGGGTGAGGGAGATTACCAGTCACATCTACGACATCCTCCACTGCAACGGCATCATCCGCATCGACTATATCATTTCGCCCGACGGCAAAATCTCCATGCTGGAGGTCAACACGACACCGGGCATGACCCCCACCAGCTTTATTCCGCAGCAGGTCAAGGCCGCCGGACTGAAGATGGGTGATGTGCTTACGGAAATCATCGAAAACCAATTCTAACCGATACACGATGGCTGTTCCTTCTGAATTCGACGGGATTCGCCCCTATGAGGCTGGCGAAATGCGGCAGGCGTTCGACGAACTGCTTGCCGACAGACAGTTCTCCACCCTGCTCCGCGGACTGGTACCCTGGCTGCCCAAGGCGTTGCGCAACGCCCTGCTGAGGCTGACGTTTGTCGGTGTGAAGACGCCGCTCGACTTCCAGAAGCGGTTCATGAAGCCTATCGTGCGCTACATCATCCGCAAACACACCGACGGGTGCACCTTCGACGAGCGGTGCCTGCCGCGCAACCGCAGCCTGCGCTACACCTTCGTCAGTAACCACCGCGACATCGTGCTCGACTCGGCCTTGCTCGACGTACTGCTACTGGATGCGGGCTATTCGACAACGGTGGAAATCGGTATCGGCGACAACCTGCTCATCTATCCGTGGATACGTCGGCTGGTGCGCATGAACAAGGCGTTTACCGTGCGTCGGGGACTGACACCCAAGGAGATGTTGCACTCCAGCCAACTGATGAGCCGCTACATTCATTATGCTGTTACCCAGAAACAGGAGAACATCTGGATTGCGCAGCGCGAAGGACGTGCCAAGGACTCGGACGACCGGACGCAGGATGCGGTGCTCAAGATGTTGGCCATGGGGGGCGATGGCACTGCGCTGGAGAACTTGAAACAGCTGAATATCGTGCCGTTGACCATCAGCTATGAGTATGACCCGTGCGACTACTTGAAGGCGCAGGAGTTCCAGCAGAAACGCGACAATCCGGCCTTCAAGAAAAGTCGGCAGGATGACCTCGACAACATGAAGACGGGCATCTTCGGTGATAAGGGACGCGTCCATTACCATTGTGCCGCACCGATAAACACGTGGGTGGACGAACTGGAAGGACTGTCGCACAACGAACTGTTCCGGGAGCTCAGCAGGCGCATGGACAGCCAGTTGCATGCAGGCTATCAGTTGTTCCCCTGCAACTACATCGCACTCGATGCGTTGGAGCATTCCAACCGTTATGCCGACCACTATACTCCGGCAGACCAGAAGCGTTTTGAAACCTATCTGACAGGCCAGCTGGGCAAGATCCGACTTCCGCACAAGGACGAGCCATTCCTGCGCGAGCGTCTGTTGACCATGTATGCCAATCCGCTTCGCAATTATCTCAAGGCGACCATATCCACGGGGAGTGAAAACGGCGCTCTCGCGCGTATATAAAAGAAAGGTATATACACCCTTTCAGTTGACCTGCATCAATCAATCATAAAAAGTGGGGATAGAAAGTGAATTTTCTCCCGAAAAAGTTTGCCAGTTCCCAGAAAAGTTGTACCTTTGCATCCGCTTTCACCAATCGGGCGCAGTTCCGAGGGTGCGGGCAAAGAAAAAAGAGAGCGTTCTTTGGAAGCATTACAT
>CAVBXH010000064.1:0-15371 GCA_963599475.1 Acutalibacteraceae bacterium
AAGGTACGTGAGAGAAATTTGTTTTTTCAAAATCAAAATGACACCATGACACTTTGACCACTTTTGACCGCTCTCTCACTTGTTTTCATGATAGACACGTGCAACGCGCTAAAGTACAGTACTTTACAACACAACTAATGACACTTTCGCGCACTTTTCCGTCCCATTTGTTGCAGAAACGCCGAAAAGTTCGTACCTTCGCACCGTGGGAAGGACAAAGCGCGCAGAATTTTCACTTTCTCGGGAGAGAAAAAAAACTCGCTCGGCAGAGCGAAAAACGGAGGGGTAGAAAGGGGAGGAGAATCTAATACACAACACTTAACAGTGCAAAAAGCGACCAGCGAACGCTCAAATCATTCGCCAGCCGCTTCTTTAGATGGATGTTGCGTCGTGGCTTACTCGCCTTGGATGGCGGCAACGCCGGGCAGCACCTTGCCTTCAATGGCTTCCAGCAGTGCACCACCGCCGGTGGAGATGTAGGACACCTTGTCCGTCAGACCGAACTTGGTGCAGCAGGCTACGGAGTCGCCTCCGCCGATGAGCGAGAAGGCACCCTCGGCCGTGGCGGCAGCAATGGCATCGCCGATGGCCTTGGAACCGGCCGTGAACTCGTCGCACTCGAAGACGCCAGCGGGGCCGTTCCACAGGATGGTCTTGGCGCCCTTGATGGCCTCGGCAAACTTCTTCTGTGCCTCGGGACCGGCATCCAGTCCTTCCATCGTGGCAGGGATGGCGTCGGAGGGATAGACCTCAATCTTCGAACCGGGCTTGACGGTCATGGTGGCGAAGTCGAGGTTGTCGCAGCAGACGGCATCGGGAGCCATCACCAGTTCCACGCCCTTCTCGGCAGCGAGCTTCTCCACGTTGAGAGCCACGTCGAGCTTGTCCAGCTCCACGATGGACTGACCAATCTCGCCGCCGTGAGCCTTGGCGAAGGTGTAGGTCATGCCGCCGCAGAGGATGAGCTTGTCGGCCTTGCCCAGCAGGTTCTCAATGATGCCGATTTTCGACGACACCTTCGAACCGCCCATGATGGCCACGAAGGGACGCTTGATGTTGCCAAGGACGGCATCGACAGCGGCCACTTCCTTCTCCATGAGCAGACCGAGCATCTTGTTGTCGGCATCGAAATAGTCGGCGATGACGGCGGTGGAGGCGTGCTTGCGGTGAGCGGTGCCGAAGGCATCCATCACGTAGCAGTCGGCATAGGAGGCCAGCGTCTTGGCGAACTCCTTCTGCTTGGCCTTCATGGCCTTCTTAGCCTCGTCGTAGGCGGGGTCTTCCTTGTCGATGCCCACGGGCTTGCCCTCCTCTTCGGGATAGTAGCGCAGGTTCTCCAGCAGGAGCACCTCACCGGGCTTCAGGGCGGCGGCGGCCTCCTGGGCCTTGGCGCAGTCGGGGGCGAACTTCACTTCGGCTACGCCGAGGGCAGCAGCCACGGCATCCTTGATCTGGCCGAGAGACAGCTCGGGCTTCACCTTGCCTTTGGGCTTGCCCATGTGCGACATGATGATGAGTGCACCGCCCTCGTCGAGGATGAGCTTTAGGGTGGGGACAGCACCGCGGATGCGGGTGTCGTCAGTGATCTTACCCTCTTTGAGGGGTACGTTGAAGTCTACACGTACAATGGCTTTCTTGCCGGCAAAGTTGTAATCTCTGATTTTCATAATGCGTAAAAATTATGGTTTATTGATACTTGTGTTTTCTAATCCGCACGCAAAGTTACAAAAAAAGATGGAACAACGGGCTTGTTTCGACCGATATTTTTAGTTTTTTTCAAAGTTCGAGGTGCATCCGCAGTCCAGCCACTATCCACGCACCGGGTTGCTCCACGTTGCCGTAGTCGACGTAGTGGCGCGAGAAGAGGTTGCTGACCTGTGCGTAGAGGCTGTATGACGGACGGTTCCACGTGATCCGCGCGTCGACGAGGTCGTAGGTGCGGTAGGGCAGGGTGGTGCCGTCGACGGTGAGGTACGTGCCTGTGCGCCGCTGCAGGCGGTAGTGGACCAGTAGTGTCCAGTCAGCGGCAGGGGCTGTCTGCAGGGTAGCCGTCAGCTTGTGGCGCAGGTATTCCAGCTTCGACTGCGTCTGCAGACCGTGTTCGTTGCCCTTGTCCTGATGGTTGTAGCAGTAGGCTACGGACAGGTAGGTCTGCGGCAGGCGCAGGGCGCGCTCCAGATCGAGACGTGCCGACAGTTCCGCGCCGATGGCGTTGACGCGCGTGAAGTTGACGCTCTCCCACACAGGCTCTTCGGCGGTGGGGTCGAGCACCCAGTCGATGAGGTTGCGGCTGTGGTGGTGGTAGACGCTGGCTTGTGCCGTCAGCGCGTCGGCATAGAACTTGACGCCGCCTTCCAGGGCACACAGTTCTTCGGGCTTGAGATATTTGTCGGCCTTGTGGCCACCCACGCTGTAGTACAGCTCAGTGAACGACGGTATGCGCAGCGACGTGTTGCAGCTGGCGTACACCTTCCAGCGGCTGCCCAGCCGCACGCTGGCATCCACGCCGGGATAGATCGTGAAGGGCATTTGGTTCCACGTGTTGCGGAAGGCCACGAAGCCTGCCGAGAGCGTGAACCGCCGCCACAGGATGTTGTGCTCCAGATGGAAGCTGAGGTTGCTGCGGTTCAGACCGTAGCGGTAGTGGCCGTTGGGGGAGGGGAGTGCCTCGCCCAGGGTGCTGCTGACGATGTCCTCGTTGCGGAACTCAGCACCGAAGGCCGTCCGTCCGAGTGGCGTGTCAAACCAGCTGTTGAGGCTCAGTCCGAACACGTCGGTGCGGTGGTGGTTGAAGGGCACAGCCGTCTCCGATCCGCGAATCAGTTCGAAGCGGTCCTGACTGCGATTCCAGTAGACCGAGGGGCGGACATGAACCGCCCCGCACTGCATCTCCCCCTGCAGGGCAGTGAACCACTTGACGGTGCGCTCATACTGATCGTCGTAGCGCGCGCTGTAGAACGTGTTGGAGCCATAGCCCTTGGTGCTCAGTCCGGCGTGCCAGTGGAGCGTCAGTCGGTCGCCATCGTAGCGTCCGCGGTAGAAGGCCTTGCCGCCCTGGTAGTCGCTGTTCAGCCGCCCTGCCTCGGAACGGCTGTAGCCGTCGGATCGCGTCAGACTGGCCGAGAGGCTGGAGGTCACCGGTGCACCGTCGGGGCGCAGCACGATGCGCCCTCCGGCAGCCCCATAGCCGAAGGAGCCGCCCTCGACGTGGACATCAGCCCCGGAGAGGCTGTCCGCCACGGTGACGATGTTGATAGCTCCCGACAGCGACGATGTGCCATAGACGCGCCCTGCAGGGCCTTCGATCACCTCGATGCGCGCAATCTCGCTGAGGTCTACGGGAAAGTCGAATGCGTTGTGTCCGGTCTGCGGGTCGCAGATGTTGATGCCGTTAAGCAGGATGGTGACCTGCTCCTGCGTGCCGCCGCGGATGCCGATGTCGGTCTGTGCACCGAGGGGACCGCGCTGGCGCACGTCGACCGCGACGGCGTACTTCAAAAGGTCGTTGACACTGTGTACTGGCGCCGCTTGAATCTCGTCGCGGCTCAGTACGGTTACCATTCTCGCGGCTTGCCCGTTGGCAAGCGGAGCGCGTGAGCCTGTCACCTCGACGTCGTCGAGCAGGGCCTCCTTGGTGGTCGGGATGGAGTCTGTGGCCACGGCATCGGCAGACTTGCTGAGCCGCTCTGCAGCACTTGCAGACTGCAGGGTTGCTGCGCTCAGTACACCGATGGTCACCACCCGTCCGACACAGGCAAAGAGGGCGAAACGCTTCCGCGAGAAATGGCGGAAACGCAGGGCCTTGCGCTGGTTGTAATGGGGTTTGTACATGATATTTGTTGGTGTGAAAAAAAGTGTCGAAAGGGGAAATGCAATGTGCTCAGCCGAAGAGGGCGCGCAGGGCTTCCTCCACCTTGCGCACGGGCACCAGTTCGATGCTGAACTTCTTGCGGTTCAGACCGCTGAGGTTGTAGCGCGGAATGATGATGTGCTGGAAACCTAACTTCTCGGCCTCGGAGATGCGCTGCTCGATGCGCGCCACGGGGCGCACCTCGCCGCTCAGCCCGACCTCGCCCGCCATGCACCAGCCCTCCTCAATCGGCGTGTCGACATTGCTGCTCAGCACGGCGGCAATCACGGAGAGGTCCATGGCCATGTCGGTGACGCGCAGTCCGCCGGCAATGTTCAGAAACACGTCCTTCTGCATCAGCTTGAAGCCCACGCGCTTCTCCAGCACGGCCAGCAGCATGTTCAGACGGCGTTGGTCGAAGCCCGTGGCGGAACGCTGCGGCGTGCCGTAGGCGGCCGACGACACCAGCGCCTGCGTCTCGACCAGAAACGGACGCACGCCCTCAATGGCCGACGAGATGGCCACGCCCGACAGGCCGTCGTGGTCTTCGGTGAGCAGCAGCTCCGAGGGGTTGGAGACCTGGCGCAGCCCCGTCTGCTGCATCTCGTAGATGCCCAGCTCGCTGGTGCTGCCGAAGCGGTTCTTGATGCTGCGCAGGATGCGGTACATATAGTGCTGGTCGCCCTCAAACTGGATGACCGTGTCGACGATGTGCTCCAGAATCTTCGGACCGGCCAGCGTGCCTTCCTTCGTGATGTGGCCGATGAGGACGACGGGCACGCTGCTGGTCTTGGCAAAGCGCAGCAGCGACGAGGCACACTCGCGCACCTGCGTGATGCTGCCGGCGGAACTCTCTACCTCGTCGGTGGAGATGGTTTGGATGGAGTCGATGATGACCACGTCGGGCTGCACGTCGCGGATGTGTTCGAAGATGGCTTCCAAGGAGTTCTCGCAGAGAATCAGGAAGTTGTCGCTCTCCTCGTGCGGAATGCGCTCGGCGCGCATCTTCAGCTGGTGGGCACTCTCCTCGCCGCTGACGTAGAGCACGCGGCGGTCGGTCAGGCGCAGCATGGTCTGCAGCGAGAGGGTTGACTTGCCGATGCCCGGTTCGCCGCCCAGCAACACGATGCTGCCAGGCACGAGACCACCGCCCAGCACGCGGTTCAGCTCCTCGTCGTGCAGGTCGATGCGTGGATCGTCGGTGGCGCGGATGTCGCGCAGCGTCAGCGTCTTGTTCTTGCGCAACTGGTGACCCACGGAGGCCGCGGCCACGGAAGCCTGCTGTCGCGTGTCTGCCACGCGGATTTCCTTGAACGTGTTCCACTGCCCGCACGCGGGGCACTTGCCAATCCATTTGGCCGATTCCTGTCCGCAGTTGGAGCAGACGTATGCAATCTTGTCCTTTGCCATAACGGGGCACAAAGTTAGTGGTTTTTTTCGGTGTTACAAAATTTATTCGTACTTTTGCACGCAAATGACCATGATATGAAAACAATGATATACGTGGCGGTTGCCGCCGTGCTGCTGGCAGCGTGCGGACAATCGTACCAGGAAACGAAAAGGCTGACGCGCCAGCAGCGGAAGGAAGCCCTGCGGAAGGACTCCGCCGCACTGAAGGTGGCGGTTCTGCCCACGATGGACTGCCTGCCGCTGTTCGTGGCCCAGCACCACCAGCTCTACGACACCATTCACGGCGGCGTGCGCCTAAAATACTTCAATGCGCAGATGGACTGCGACACGGCCGTGGAGCGCGGACGCGTGGAGGGTTTCGTGACGGATTTGGTACGAGCCACACGGATGAAGGACAACGGCACGCCGCTGCGCTACGTGGCAGCGACCAATGCCTACTGGCAACTCGTGGCCAGCCGCAATGCGCGACTGAAACAGCTCAAGCAACTGGAAGGCAAGATGGTGGCCATGACGCGCTACTCCGTGACAGACTGGCTCTGCGACTTTGTGGCCGACTCGGCGAAGATAGAGTCGGAACGGCTTTTTCGCGTGCAGGTCAACGACGTGAATGTGCGCCTGCAGATGATCCGCAACCACGAGATGGATGCTTTCTTCATGACCGAGCCACAGGCCACGGCGGCCAGAACAGGCCTGAACAACGTGCTGCTGGACACGCGGAAGCTGGATGTCTGGATGGGCGTGATGGCCTTCCGCGAGAAAGAGATGAGACGGCCCGAGCGGCACAAGCAGTTGGAGCTCTTCATGAAGGCTTACGATGCGGCGTGCGACTCCATCAACAAGCACGGCGTGAAATACTACAAGCCGCTGATCGTGAAATACTGCCGGACGACGGAACAGGTGGTGGACTCCTTGCCTGAATTGAAATACCGGCACGCGACCGGGGTAAGGGAGAAGGATGTGACGCGGGCGGAGAGCTGGTGGAAGAAGCATAAAAACGGGAAATAGCCATGGGAAGCAGCACGTCTTTACTGGGCAGTCACCTGCAACGGATTGCCGAACCGCTTCGCAACGGCAGCGTGGCCGTGGCCATCGCCGAGACGGAGACGCTGTTGGCGGCGTGGCCGCAGGAGCAGACGAAGCAGAAGCTCCAGGCGGTGAAGGAGGACTATCTGCAACTGATCCGCGACTGGCAAGACCATGGGGATGGGGCGGAGAGCACGGCACAGTACTTGAGCCTGCTGCAACGCCTGTACGTCATCTACGCCAACCTCTCGGTGTTCGACCGCATCAGCACGGCGTCGAACCTCTCAGCCATCCGCAGTGCGGCGAGGAACGGCAGCGTCAAGCTTTCGATCGGAAAGATACGGCAGGAACTGGAGTCGTTTGTGGCGGACGTGGCGTTGCTCTCGCTGGAACAGCCTCATGTCCGCGTACAGAAAAGCGCGTCGCTCTACGAGGCGCACCAACAATACATGAACCGCCTGTTCGGCTTCCTGCTGACCTCCAATGCGTGGCCGGAAGGCGTGGGGCGGCAGATGGAGGAACTGCTCCTCTCGCCGGCCGTCGACAGCAACGACCAGCAGTTATTAGTGACGGCCATTACGCTGTCGCTCTTCAACCAGTTTGACGACGTGAAATTCCAGACGCTCGTCCACGTCTACCGTAACGCCACGGACGAGGCGGTGCGCCAGCGCGCCCTCGTGGGGTGGGTGCTGGGCATGGACGAACAGTGGGACAGGGTCTGTCCTGAACAGTGTGCCAGCATCGGGACGCTGCTGCAGTCGGAGGCGGTCTGCCGCGAACTGGCGGAAATGCAGATGCAACTGGTCTACTGTATGGGTGCGGAACGCGACGCTACGGAAATCCGACAGGAAATCATGCCGGACATCCTGCACAACAAACCGCTGCACATCAAGCCGCAGATGATGGAGGACGACGATCCGGACATTCAGGAACTGATCCACCCAGAGGAGTTTGACGATCGGATGCAGAAGATAGAGGACTCGTTCCAGCGCATGATCGACATGCAGCGGCAAGGTTCTGATGTGTTCTTCGGTGGATTCTCGCAGATGAAACGCTTCGATTTTTTTCGCGAAGTGGCTCACTGGTTCTTGCCGTTCTTCGTGGACCATCCGCAGTTGCGCACCTTCAAGGAGGCCTGCGGCAAGCATCCGTTCCTGCAGGAGGTGGTGACCAACGGCGAGTTCTGCAACAGCGACAAATATTCCATCGCCTTGGGCTTCGAGCAATTTCTAAAGGTTATGCCTGCCGATGCGGTGAGGGCGATGGACGAGGGAGGGGCGGCACTGCTGGAGATAGACCACCACGTGACACCGACACCCGAACGCCTGCGCCGATCGTATCTGATGGACCTCTACCGCTTCTTCCGCATCTATGCCTACCGCAGTGAATACCGCAACCCGTTTCTCGTTACTGACGGCGACGAGATGGGCGGTTGCCTCTTTCTGACAGGCCGCGTGTTTCGCGACTCTGGGGTGGAGGCGATGAAGGATGAGGTCGTGCAACTGCTCTTCCGGCGGAAGATGGCAGGGGCGGCGCGACGGCTACTGGACAGCTATGCGGACAACCACCGCGGACTGGCCTATTATCTTTGGACGGGCAACTACGAAGAGGCGCTGCGCTGCGACCCCGACAACGAGCGCGCCGCGCGCGGACGGGCACGGCAGTTGTTCGGCTGTGGGGAGTACGAGCAGGCGGAACGGATCTACGACCGCCTTATGGAACGCTTCCCCGACAAGATGGGCTATCCGCTCAACAAGGCCGTGTGCATGCTCTATCAGAAACGCTATGAGGAGAGCCTAAAACTGCTCTACCGCCTCAACTACGAGCACCCGGAGCATGCGGGCGTGATGCGCATCCTGGCGTGGACGCTGGTCTGCGACCGCCGCGAGCAGCAGGCGGAGACGTTCTACGACCGCTTGGAGAAGATGGGGGAGATGACGGCCGACGACCATCAGAACCGGGGCTATTGCCTCTGGCTGCAAGGCCAGCGGACGGCTGCGGCAGACAGCTTCCGCCAGCACCTCGCAATGACAGACCGCAAAGCGTATGATGCCGACTATTTCGACCGTCAGATGCTGGACGAAAGGGAAATCAGCGAGACGGATCGGCAACTCATGCTCGACCTCGTCTTCTCGCCGTTGTAGCCGTTGTAGTAATTAACATTTAAGTTTTTTGTTTTACTGGCTTATAATTCGGAAATTTTATCTAATTTTGCAGACGTAGTAGCATTTATGTCCATGTTACCAAGGACGGCAACGAGTCGAAGTATAATGTTCAATCTTTATTTTCTGAAAACGTGTTGCAGCCAGGGCTTCAACCGGTGGTAACACCAGGTCCAGGCCAAGGGAATGCCGACACCGGCCAAGGTGTACAGTATCCAGAATAGGTCGTCCTTGGCCTTGTAGTGGATGACCATGTGACAACCGATTTGGGCGAAGTCCAAATGGTAGTAGGCTATCTTCACCAGACTGACCACCTTGAAACTGATGATGTGGAAGATGAAGATGGACAGGGTATGGTCGCCGCAGTACACGAGGAAGCGGTGGATGCGTCCGGGATGGCGGTCGAGCCACTTCGCAATGTTGTAGGTCATTAGGAAACCGCACAGTGCCGGGACGGGCAGCGACAGGAACTGCGTGAAGGTGGAACGCCAGTTCATGTTGGCGGTGAGATAATGCGAGAACAGTCCTACAACGACGGCAAACGCGATCGTCGCCCACCATGTGGCCTTGTAGCGGTGCTCCCATTGGCGGAACAGGAAGCCGCACCCGAAGAAGAACATCCCCATTAGGTCGCGGTAGCCGCCCTGCACGAGGGTGATGATGCGCAGTCCCTCGTAGGTCTTCCATCCGGCCAACAACAGTGCCGCCACGCAAACGGCAAGGGTAATGGCCGTTGCGCCGAGGTGCAGTCCTGCTCGTCCAGCCAGTTTGTCGAAGAGCTTGTAGCACACCAGAAAGCCGATGCTCGCCACGAGGAGGGCACGGAAAAACCAGAACGCGCCGCAGAGGAACTCGTCGTAGCCGCCCATGGCAGTGACGATGTTCCAGAGGTTCTGCTGGATGCGGTGGGCCGAGTAGGGATGCGTCACGCCACCCGTCCAGTTGCCGTACAACTCGTTGAGGATGCCGAGGTCGAACATCCAGTTGTGGATGACGAGGAAGAACACAGACCAAGTGACGAAGGGAACGTAGAGACCCTTGAAACGCTTCTTGACGAAGGTGGCCTCGTCGTCGAGGTAGCGCAGGGAGAAGAAATAGCCTGCCGTGATGAAGAACAGCGGCATGTGGAACTCATAGAGGAATTTCGCGAGGACATCGGGGCAGTCGGCGTGTCCCATGACCATTAGGATGATGGCCAGTGCTTTGCAGATGGAGATAACGGTGTTGCGGGGCATGGCGAGGTCAGAGGAATGGGGCAAGGAGGTGGGCAAACTTGCCACGGAAGCGTTGCCATGGCGTGCGGAACTTCTTCCAGGAGACGGGCGTGAGTTTGAAACTCTTCCGCGTGTCGCGCTGGAACATGGTGTCCAGCTCGCGCGTGGTGCAGGTGTCAATGATGACGGCGTTGGACTCAAAGTCGCACTTCAGACTGCGGGCATCCAGATTGGCACTGCCCACGGTGCAGTAGCGGCCGTCCACCATCATGACCTTGGAGTGGTGGAATCCCGGCTCGTACATCCAGACGGTCGCGCCGCGCTTCATGAGCTTGTGCGCCTGATAGTAGGCGCAGTCGGGGGTCAGCGGAATGTCGCTCTTGGCCGACAGGAGAATCTCCACCTTCACGCCGCGGTGGATGGCGCGGGTCAGTGCACGGGTCACCTTGGGGATGAGGGTGAAGTAGGGGTTGATGATCTTGATGGAGTCGCGCGCTTGGTTGATGGCATTGACGTAGAAGGTGCGCATGATGGCCGGACTGCGGTGTGGCTCGCGGTTGACGATGGCCACGGTCTTGCGCCCGGCCGTGGCGGTGGTGTCGGGCTTCAGTCCGGCAAAGGCCGTGCCGGTGCCGTCCCGGTAGTATTTCTCGCCCTGCACGTGTTCGCCAGTGGTGCGCTCCCAGATGTTCACGAAGATGTTCTGCAGGTCGTTGACGGCTTCTCCTTCAATGCGGCAGTGCATGTCGCGCCACTCGCCGACCTGCTCTGTACCTTTTATATAATAGTCGGCCACGTTCATGCCGCCCGTGTAGGCCACCGTGCCGTCGATGACCACGATTTTCCGGTGGTCGCGCCCGAAGATGTGGTTGACCCAGGGGAAGTGGATGGGCGAGTACTCCACGATGTCGATGCTGTCGGCGCGCAGTCGCTGGAGATGGTGCTTGCGCAGCGGCTGGTTGTTGGAGTCATTGCCGAAGCCGTCGAACATGGCTCTCACCTCGACGCCTTCGCGGCGTTTCTCCTTGAGGAGGTCAAAGAGCAGGGAGGCGATGCTGTCGTTGCGGAAGTTGAAATACTCCAGGTGGATGCTGCTCCGGGCTTGGCGGATGGCGCAGAACAGGTCGTCGAACTTCTCCTGTCCTGACATCAGCAGTGTCACACTGTTGTCGTGGGAGAAGCGCACACCATGATCCTGCAGGGTGCGGACGATGAGGGAGTCGCTGGTCTGTGCGTCGTGGGCAATGAGGGAGTCGCTGGTCTGCGCGTGGACGGTGAGGGACAGCAGTGTCAGTAGAATCAGAATATGGTGTCGTTGCATGGCGGTTTTGCAGTGTCAGTCTTGTTTACTGCAGTACGCAGGCGTAGCGGTCTACAACGCCGAGCAGCCTATTTTGGTCGTCGGCCACGAGCACGTTGTGTATCTTGTTCTTGTTCATAATTTTCTGTATCTCGGAAATTTTGGCCTGCGGCGACACCTTCTTCGGTGTGCGCGTCATAATGTCGGCCACGGTGCGGTCGAAGAACTCCGCCTGCCAGCGTTCCATGGCGCGCCGGATGTCGCCGTCGGTGATGAGTCCGGCAATCTGTCCGTCGACGATGGCAATGCCGAGACCGAGCTTGCCCTTGCTGACTTGGATGATGGCTTCGCCCAGATGCATGTCGGGCGAGAGGATGGGCAGGTTCTCGGTAATCATTACGTCCCGGGCGGTGGTGAGCAACCGCTTGCCCAGTTCGCCGCCGGGGTGGAACTGCGCAAAGTCCTGCGGACGGAAGTGGCGTTTCTCCATCAGTGCTACGGCCAGTGCATCGCCCATGACGAGCATCGCCGTCGTGCTGCTGGTGGGGGCGAGGTTGAGGGGACAGGCTTCCTTCTTCACCGAGACGTTGAGGTGGCAGGTGGCGTATTTGGCCAACAGCGACTTGGGGTTGCCGCTCATGCCGATGATGGGAATCTCCATGTGGAGCACCATGGGGATGAAGCGCAGCAACTCGTCCGTTTGGCCAGAGTTGGAGATGGCCAGCACCACGTCACCCTTCGCCATGACGCCGAGGTCGCCGTGGTAGACGTCGAGGGGATTGATGAAAAAGGACGGCGTACCCGTCGAGGACAGCGTGGCGGCAATCTTCGCACCGATGTGGCCGCTCTTGCCCACACCTGTGACGATCACCTTTCCGTGGCAGGCATAGATGAGTTCCACGGCGCGGTCGAAGTTGTCGTTCAGCAGGGGGATGAGGTCCAGCACGGCCTGCGCCTCGTCCTTAATACATTGTATGGCGTATTCTTTGGTTGTCATGTTTCTCTTTCTTCGTTATTGTTCATGGTCGGTCAACTGGGCCACGAGGCTCTCCAGCTTGTCCAGCTCCAGCATGTTGGCGGCATCGCTCAGTCCACGGTCGGGGTCGGGGTGCACCTCGAAGAACCAGCCGGTGGCTCCGAACGCCTTGGCGGCCAGTGCCATCTGTGGCACGAAGCGGCGGTCGCCACCTGTCTTGCCGTCGGCTCCGCCGGGACGTTGCACGCTGTGGGTGCAGTCCATGATGACGTTGGGCACGATCTCCAGCATATCGGGGATGTTGCG
Organism: Acutalibacteraceae bacterium; assembly: GCA_963599475.1. Lineage (GTDB taxonomy): Bacteria > Bacteroidota > Bacteroidia > Bacteroidales > Bacteroidaceae > Prevotella. The sequence goes on from CAVBXH010000064.1 coordinate 12,242, forward strand.
GAAGTCCACCACCAGGTTGTTGTAGCCCATCATATTGCCGCGTTCGGTGAGCCACACGTCCGTTGCTCCGGCCTCGCGGGCTTTCTCCACGGGGTAGCGCATGTCCTGTCCGCTGAGGAACTGCGCCTTCTTGATGTTGACGGTGCGCCCCGTCCGGGCTGCTGCCACGAGCAGGTCGGTCTGTCGGCAGAGGAAGGCGGGAATCTGTATCACGTCGACCACCTCGCCCACGGGCTTGGCCTGCCACGCCTCGTGGATGTCGGTCAGCAGGCGCAGTCCGTATTTCGCCTTCACGTCGGCCAGCATCTGCAGTCCGCGCTCCAGTCCCGGTCCGCGGAAGGAGTGGATGGAGGTGCGGTTGGCCTTGTCGAACGAGGCCTTGAAGATGATGTCGGTGTGCAGCCGGCGGTTGATGTCCACCAGTTTCTGTGCTACGGTGTCGAGCAGTGCTTCCGACTCGATGACGCAGGGGCCTGCGATGAGTGTTGCTTTCATACTTGTCTTGTCAGTTTTTGGGTTGTTTGCCGCAGTCGGTCTGGTCGCTGCGCAGATGGACATCCTGTTGCGGGAACGGAATCTCGATGCCGTTGGCATTGAGGGTGTCGTAGATGGTTCTGAGCACGTCGCTCGTCACGTAGGAACGCTTGGTGGCTTCTGCCCACACGAACATCTTGAGGTTGACGCTGGAGTCGCCCAGCTCGCCCACCGCCGACTTGACGGTCTTGGAGTCGTCTATCCACTGGTGGCGCAGCTGGTTGACGGCCGTGTCCACCAGTTGCATGACCTGTTGCAGGTTGCTGCCGTAGGCCACGCCGTAGTGGATGGTGGTCAAGATGTATCCGTGGTTGCGCGTCAGGTTCTTGTAGTTCTTGGTGAAGAGCTGCGAATTCTGAAAAGTGATGACCTCGCCGTAGATGGACTCGACGATGGTCGACGTGTAGTTGATGGCAGTCACCTTGCCCATGGTGCCGTCCACCTCGATCCAGTCGCCCATCTTGATGCGTCCGGCCATGAGCGAGATGCCGTAGTAGATGTTCTCGATGATGTCTTTCGAGGCAAAACCGATACCGGTGGACAGACCGCCGCTCACCACCAGCAGCCACTCCAGCGAGGCGCCCAGCACGTTCATGGTGATGAGGAACCACGCGCCCCACACCACTACCTGTGTCACGTTCTTCCCCATCACCTCGCGGCTGGCTGCCGTCGAGGGGTCGGAGGTGCGGTAGTGCATCCGCAGCAGTTGCAGGATGGTCTTGCTGATGTAGGAGAACAGAAACCACAGGCTGACGACGCTGGCCAGCGAGAGGATGCTGAGCTTCAGGTTGCTGAGGTTGACAAACTGGGCGTTGAAGATTTTCCAGCACAGATCGGTGAGGTTAAACACATCGGCAGCCCAGTAGAGGCTGACCATGACGGAAGCCACGCCCGTTACGGGCAACAGCACCTGGTAGAGCAGGTCGTAGGCCCACGTCTTGGTGACGGGCTTCTCGGCGTAGTGATGCTTGATGCCGTAGAGCTTAAGGTACTGCAGGGCGCAGGTGATGGTGAGGATGCAGGTGAGCTGCATGGTCCACCAGATGAGCAACTGCACGGCAAACAGCGTATAGCCCGCCCACGAGCAGACCACCGAGACGATGAAGACGGCCTGCGTGACGTAGGCGTAGAAGATGTCCGACTTCGGAATATTCCGGTTGTGGCGCGCCATCACGCTCCACTGCCACAGGGCGCAGAGCACGAGGATGGGTGGGAAGATGAGGTTGACCAGCTCGTTGGGGATGAGGATGATGCGGAAGACGATGACCAAAAAGCTCACGGCCAGCAGTGGCGTGTAGATGCGGAAGGCACTCCGGATCTGGCTGCCTTTGACGCGCAGCAGCAGTGAGATGAGAATGGCACCCATCAGCCACGCGAAGTTGACCAGCAGGTTGCAGGCCATGATGAAGAAGTGCTGTTGCGAGACGGTCAGTGTGACGGCCAGGATGATGCCGAAGGTCACGGTGGTGGTGGCCATCGTGATGCACGCCTGTTTCTTACGGAACTCTTCTGTGCGGAAGCGTTTCGGCACGACGTAGCGGATGACGATGAAGTTGAGCAGGGTGGCAATGACGGCATAGACGAGAATGGAAATCAGCAGTCCGACAATCCAGCGGCTGTCCCATTGCGAGTTGGCGTTGGGTTGGTATTTCCGCGTCACGGTCTGCATCGTGAAGTGCCACTGGTGGGGCCAGTCGGCAAGGATGCTCACATAGCTGTCGCCGCCGTTGCGGAAGATGCTGGTTTGTATGTCGTTGTATCGCTTCTGTGCGTAGTCGTTGAGGGAGGAGAGCCGCTTCTCCGTCATGTCGTGGAAGGCGAGGTAGTCCTTCATGTTCTCCCGGTTCTGCTCCAGCTTGCTGCGGATGCTGGTGGCAAGGTTGATGCACGCGTTGCGGTCGGCCTTGGCGCGCGCACTGAGCATCATCGTTGGCATGGATCGGAGCGACGTGACGAGGGAGTCGTAGCGCGCAATGTTGCCGTTGAGCTTCATCATCCACGTGTTGAAGGGCAGTTGCTGCTGCTTGAACTGATGATATTGCTCGGTGGCTTCGTGGCAGGCGTAGGTGAGGTCAAACACGTAGTCCTGTTTCTGCGAATAGAGCATCAGCGCGTTCTGGTTGGCGCGGTCCATGGTGGCGATGAGTGCGCTGCGCACCCGTTTGCTCTGCTCCTTCTCCATCTCCTGCCTGCCGGTCATTTCGCGGTGGGTGGCGGTCAGCTCGCTCCGCAGGATGTGCAGGGTCTGCGGCAGGTCTTTCTCTTTCAGCACGGCGTGGCCGGCGAGTGCGACGGCCAGGGAGAAGAGTAGGGTAAGTAGTCTTTTCGTGTTCATCAGACGGGTCTGTAAGAAAATACAGCCGCAAAGTTACAAAGAATTTCGCAGAAGGCAAAGCGAATGGGATGATTTAATGCAACGGGCGGGAAAAAGGGCACGGGAATTTCCGTGTGTCGTGGACAATGACATCCTCGTCATGTTGTTATGATGCGATAGCTGCGATTTCTGTTGCCGCCATGTGCTTCCAAATAGCCAAACTCCGTCAGTTGGCGCATATAACGCTTGGCAGTAGTGGCTGTGAAACCGAATTCGGAAATA
>CAVBXH010000065.1:0-15370 GCA_963599475.1 Acutalibacteraceae bacterium
GTCAGGTTCAGGCCAAGGGAAAACAGCATATTCGTATCCATGACTGCAAAATTACAAAGAATAGACCATACTACCAAATATTACCCACACGATTCAACATAGAGCCGATATTTATTACTAGTTCCACCAATAGTATTCACGAACCAGCCATGTCCGATAGATTTCATGTATTTAGCAAACTGGGAATAGGGTTCTTTCGTAAAAACAGGCAGATGAGATATCTCAAGAGCGACTTTACTCAATCGTTCTCCTCCAATAAGCTTAAGCACTTCTAGATACGTAGATTCACTCGTATGATGAAATATCCATCCATGCTCAGGAACCCATACCAGAAGTTTATCTGATTTATTTCGTTGCCTCATCGTTGATACTACTAATTGTTATAAAATACAAGGATAACAAAAAAACGTAATAACATTCAATAATATACATATTTAACGTTATTTTAACTTATCAGTAAGTAACTATTCAGCTGCCCTAATCCTATAGTACGTAATCTCAAGCAATATCTGAAAAAATGAAATCAAAGAAGCAGCAGTGCTCCCCCGCAGGAGAGCACCGCCGTTTCTTTACTTAAAGTCCTACGCTCACCGTAAGCGGAGTCTTCAAGGCTTCGAGCTTGTCGGCGATGAGCTGCTGCCAGGCCTTCTGGCTTCTCACGTCATACTTGCTCCAGGCCGAGCCCCAGTAGTAGGTCAACTTCTCGCCGGGCTTGCAGTTGCGCTTGATGCAGAGGGCGTGGCCGGCAATGCCGTTGGTGTTGCTGGGATTGGCCACAAACTTCGTTTCCGTGGCACCGTCGGGGAAGAGCACACCCACGTAGATCTGGAAGTTCTGCGCCGTGGGATTGTCCGTCGGGTCGGCATACTCCACGTAGTCCTTGCCGAGCGAGAAATTCTTCGTGTCCTCGTTGTGGATGACCACACCCGAGGCGATGTCAAGCGACTTCGTGCCACCCTCGTACCACACGGTCTGGCGGTTGAAGTTCGAACCCTTGTCGAGGGAGAGCAGGCGATGCTCCGTCAGTTGCTCACCGTTAACCTCCGCGGTGTTGTAGGTTAGCCGCACGGTGAAGCGCAGCGGACCATTGTCCAGAATCTCATAGTCCTTGTAGCAGTACGGCAGGGTCATCGTGTCGCCCGACAGGAGTGCCGGAGCACCGCAGCCCAGTGACGGGCCTACCTTATAGCAGTCGAGGCCGTGACCATGGTCGAAATGATAGGTGGTCTGTTCCTCCAAGGCCTTGGCTTCCGCCGTCTTGCCTTCCTTCTTCAACTTCTGGATGCGCGGATGGTTGGTCAGCTCCACATAGTAGCGCGTCTCGTTCTCCAGGTCGGGCGTATTCTTCAGCCACACATCGTTGCCGAAAGCCTTCTCGCCCGAGCGCTGCAGGGCAGGGCCATAGAGGCGGTAGGAGCCACGGTCGTTCTCCCACGCAATGTCGTCCACACGCTCGGGATACATCCGTCCGTAGACCGTGCTGACCACGGGACGCGGCGTGCCGCGCTCGATGGTGAAGGAGGCCGTAGCGCTGGGACGCACCGCGGCATCAACGAGCAACTGTCCGTCGTAGGTCAGTTGGTAGGCCACCTCCTGACCCAGCGCATTCACCACGCGCAACTGCCGTCCGCCACTGATGCCCAGCAACTGGAACACCTCTTTGGCATCCACGGCCACCACCTCCTGACGGAACGTCGGCGAGGGGTTGCTGACGGTGAGCGTCACCGTCTTGCCCGTGGCCGTCAGTGCATCATCGTAGCGCACCTTCTCGCACGCCGCCAACAGGAAGGCACCCGTGCCGAAGTTGGTGACACTGGCGGCCGTGAGCGTCTGTCCCTTCACGGCCTTCTCACCGATGGGCTGCACAAAGCCCACGCTACCGTCCGCCTGCAGAGCCACCTCGGAAAGGTACTTCCAAGCCAACAAGGCAGCAGGTTCATAGGCAGCGCGGTCCAGCACGCCGTTGTTGATGCCCCAGAGCAAGGCATAGCAGATGAGTGCCGTGCCACTGGTCTCGCAGCCCTCCACGTGTTTGGCATCGAGCATCGAGCGCGTCCAGTAGCCACCCTTCTGCTGACAGGCCACAGCGGCCTCCGCCATTTCCGTGAAGCGCACCTTATACGTATTGTAGAACTTGCTGTCGCAGGGAATGTCCTGCATCACCTTGGCCAGTGCCGCCAGCACCCATCCGTTGCCTCGCGCCCAGAAGTCCTTCTTGCCCGAGTCGGTCTTGTGTGCCGGGTAGATATACTTTCCGTCGCGGTAGAAGAGGTGCGACTCCTTGTCGTACATGAGCGAGTCGGCATAGTTGAAGAAGCGCGTCATGGCAGCCAGATAGGCCGTCTTGCCCGTCTGCCGATAGAGTTTGGAATAGATGGGCATGGCCATGTAGAGCGCGTCGCACCACCACCAGAAATCGTCCTGTTCCAGATTGGTCTGGAAGTCAATCACGTCCATCGTGCGCGCAATCTTGTGGGCGGCAGGATTCACCTCGTTGAGATCCAGATAGGTCTGGAAACAAATCTGCCAGTCGGCAAAGAGTACGTGGTGGTTGTCCTCGCCGTAGGTCTGGTAGTTCTTGACCCACATCTTCTTGCTGCCGCAACCGGCACCGCGCCATTTGTTGTGGCGTGCCCACTGGTCGGCATACTCCAGCCACCGGGCACATCCGGTGAGCTTATACGCCTCCATGTTGCCGGTATAGTAGACGGCATCGTCCCAGAAGGCGCGCTGCGTAGGCTTGTTGAGCTGCTGATAGTGGTCGTTCACCTTCTCCACGATTTCCAAGGCCGTCAGCGGCGGCCTGGCCGGAGTCTTGGCTTTCTTCTTGGCTGCCGTAGCTGTCATGCAGCAGACGGCCAAGGCCAACATCATCACTGTTTTTTTCATACTTGGCGTTAATTTTGTAATTTGGAATTTGTTCTGTTACTGTTTGAGTTCACGGTCGAAGAACTTCACGCATTGCCGGAAGAGGTGGTTGCGCGTATTGCCACCGTAGATACTGTGGTTGCGGTTGGTGTAGACGAGCTGGCTGAAGTCCTTGTCGGCCTGCACCAGTGCCTCGGTGTATTCCGCCGTGTTGCGGAAGTGGACATTGTCGTCGGCCATGCCGTGGCAGAGCAGCAGACTGCCCTGCAACTGTCCAGCGCGAGAGATGGGGTTGACATCGTAGCCCTTGGGGTTCTCGCCCGGTGTCTGCATATAGCGTTCGGTATAAATCGTATCGTAGTAGCGCCAGGAGGTGGGCGGTGCGATGGCGATGCCGGCACGGAACACGCCACGCCCCTCGGACAGGGACATCAGTGTGTTGAAACCACCGTAGCTCCATCCCCAGATGGCTATCCGCTGACCGTCGACATACGGCTGCTTGGCGAGCCACAGCGCGGCCTCCGCCTGGTCGTGAGCCTCCAGCTGACCGAGTTGCAGATACGTGCATTTCTCGAAGTCAGCACCACGTGCGCCCGTGCCCCGTCCGTCCACCGATACGCAGAGGTAGCCCTGCTGGGCAAGATACTGTTCGAGCACGGCACCCTGTCCGTTTATGCCGATGCCCCAGGCGTTCTTCACCGTCTGGCTGCCGGGGCCGCTGTACTGGTACATGATGACGGGATATTTCTTCGAAGCGTCAAAATTGGCGGGCTTCACCATCCATCCGTTCAGCGTCACGCCGTCGGCGGTGGTCAACGTGAAGAGCTCGCGCTTGCCGAGCGTGACGTTCTTCAGTTGTCCAGCAAGTTCATGGTTGTCCTCCAGCGAAGCAAGCGTCTTGCCGCGCTGGTCGCAGAGCGAAAAGACGGGCGGCGTGTTGAGGTCGCTCCACTGGCTGATGAAGTAGCGGAAGCTCTTGGCAAAGATGGCCGTGTTCCATCCCTTTTTGGGGGTCAGCGGTTCACGCTTGCCGTTGGCATGCGCCACATAGACCTGCTGTTCCGTTGCGCCCTGTTCGTGGCTGGCGTAGTAGACATCCGCCGTAGCATCGTCCACGCCATAGACCTCCGCCACATCGGCGTTGCCCGTCTCCACGCGGCGCAGCAACTGTCCGTTGGTGTTGTAGAGATAGAGGTGCATCCATCCGTCGCGCTGGCTGGGCAGCAGGATAAAGCGTTTCGTCACGACGAGGTTGCTGACGCACTCCTCCTTGACGTATTTCTTGTCGCGATCTTCTATCAGCAACTTGCAGAGGGTCGACAGGGGGTTGGCGGCATAGATGCGCAGGCAACTCTGATGGCGGTCGAATGTGACCACCATCACCTTCGAGGCATCATCCATGGCCTTGATGCGCGGGATGTAGCCGTCGTTGTCCAGAGGCACCTGCAACTGGCGCGTCTGTCGACTGGCGATGTCGAAGCTCCACACCGTGGTCTTGGCATTGTCGGCTCCAGCCACCGGATATTTATAGGTGTAGAAGCCGGGATATTCCGCATACTCGGTGCGCTCGGGCTCCAGTCCCTTGAAGAGCGGCATGCTGTACTCCTTCACCTGACTCTCATCGTATTTCACCCACACCAGTTGGCGGCTGTCTGCCGTGAACACCATGGCGCGGTCGTTGCCAAACTCCTCTTCGTTGACCCAGTCGGGAATGCCGTTGATGACGGCGTTGCGCTTTCCGTCCTTGGTCACCTGCACCTCGGCATTGTCGTAGAGCAGCTTGACGAGGAAGATGTTGCCGTCGCGCACGAAGGCCACCATAGAACCGTCGGGCGAGAAGAGCGGCGTCTGCTGCGGCCCGTTCTTCGACAGCGGCACCATTCTGTTGCTGCCCATATTGTAGAGGTAGAAGTCGGCCTTCAGCGAGTGGCGGTAAATCTTCTCCGTGTGCGTTCGCACCAGCATCTGCTTGCCGTTGGGACTAACAGCATAGTCGTCTATGACATCCACGCCGTCGGCCTTCACCACGTCGAGGCTGAATAACGTGGCCACGGTCTTTCCCGTCCGGAACGAGCGTCGCTCCACCTTTCTGCCGTCGGCAGAGAGCTGCGTATAGGTCTCGCCGTCGTCGGCAGCCTTGACGGCACTGATGCCCTCACTCCGAAACTGCCCCTTGCAGATTTCGGAGAGTTTCAAGTCACCTGCTTCCATCGTACTGGTCATTGTCAGGAGACACACGGCTGTCCAGAAAAATCTTTTCATGTCTGTTCATCGTTTGGTTGTTGACTGATCATCATCGTTTTTCACGCTGCACACTATTCCGGTTTGCTGTAGCGGTCGCCCGTCTGCTTCACCAGGCGGCGGGCAAAGGGCGTGGGGTAGCCGGGACGCTCCACTGCAGCGCCAAAGCCTTCCTTGCTGCGCAGGAAGCGGCCCTGTGCGTCAACGGGCTTCACCGCCATGTCGTTGTGTCGCACGATGAGATAGACGGCCAACTGTTTCCAGCGTGCCAGCATCTGCTGCGCCTGACTGACACTGTATTCGTTGAGGAACTGCTGCCGCTGGGCAGGATCCATCACCTTGGCCTTGGCCTCAATGTCGGCCTGCTGGCTGAAATACGCCTGCTGGAGCGAGTCGCGCACCTGCTTCAGGTCGGGGAAGAGGGCGGAATAGCGCGGATAAACCATGTTGCTCACCCAGTTGCACACCCAGTAGGCACTGCGGTCGCTGAACGTCACGGCATCGGCACCGGGGGCGTTGAAACACTCCGGGCGCTCCGTCATGGAGCAATAGACAGGCACGTAGGCCACCATGTTGCCGTCGTCGTTGCCGAACCAGAAGCATCCACCCACCTCACGCGGCAGCCACGAACGCATCTGCGAGACGAACGAGAAGGCCGTCTGCTGCGTGGAAGTAGGCCGTTCGTTGAAATAGCTCTTGCCGTCCACCTTGAAGTAGAGCGGCGTGGGACGATAGGGCATCTGCCAGATGCCAGCCCCGATGTCGGTGGAGTCAAGGGCGAGCGGTGTCCCCTCGAAGTGGTCGCGCATGTCGTCGATGACGTCAGCCACGCTGAGCTTCTTGTCGGGCACAATCCAGAGCGGCATATCCTCCGCATCCTTGTCCCGTCCCAGTGCCCAGGGCAGATAGCGATCCATGCCCTGCTTGTGGCGGTTGAAGAAGCTCCAGGCTCGCGCGTCGCAGATGCGGCGACCGGCGAAGTCGGGAGCGGCATACGTCCATTTCCAGGCGAAGTAGGCATCCTTCCCGTTGAACCACCCCATCTTGCGGGCGTATTTCACCACGTTCTTGGAGTAGAGCACGTTGTCCTTGTCCTTCATGTCGAAGCGGCCGATGCGGCTCTGGTTGGCATGGGCGCAGATGGCCTCGTCGGGAATGCGCATGGCTACCCACACGGTGCGTTCCTTCGACACCTTACGGTCCGATCCGCAGCCCTGCATCTCCATGATCCACGCCTCGTTGGGGTCGCAGATGGTGAAGGTCTCACCCTCCGAGCAGTAGCCGTACTGCTCCACGAGGGTGGTCATCACGCGGATGGCCTCACGGGCGGAGCGCGACCGCTGCAGGGCGATGTAGATGAGCGAGCCGTAGTCGATGATGCCCGTGGTGTCCACCATTTCCTCGCGTCCGCCATAGGTCGTCTCACCGATGGTCACCTGCCATTCGTTGATGTTTCCCACCACGTTGTAGGTCTCTTCCGCCTCGTCGATTTCGCCAAGATAGCGGTTGGTGTCCCAGTCGTAGATCTGTCGCTTCGTGCCTTTGGCGTGTTTGCCGGCAGCATAGTGGTAGAGAGGCATATAAGCCCCGTAGGAGTCGGCATTGTAGCTGCAGATGACGGAGCCGTCGGTGCTGGCCTTCTTGCCGACAATGAAATTGGTGCAGGCCAATGCGTCGGTGGCCGTCATGGCGGCCAGCAGGATGCCTGCGGAAAGTATTGTTTTTCTGATGTTGTTCATAGTGTTTTCTCCTTACATATATAATAATGTGTGATCAACAAGCCTTGAAACTCATGTCCAGTCCCTTGACCGAGTGGGTCAGTGCACCGACAGAGATGAAGTCGACGCCCTGCTCGGCATAGTCGCGGATGGTGTCGAAGGTGATTCCGCCACTCGACTCGGTCTCGTACCTGTGGGCAATCCGGTCGACGGCCTCCTTGGTGTCGGCCACGGAGAAATTGTCGAGCATGATGCGGTCCACGCCGCCGTGGTCGAGTACCTGTTGCAACTCGTCGAACGAGCGCACCTCAATCTCAATTTTCAGGTCCAGTCCCTTCTCCTTGAGATAGCTGTGACACCGGTCAATGGCATTGACAATGCCACCGGCAAAGTCCACGTGGTTGTCCTTCAGCAGAATCATGTCGAAGAGGCCGATGCGGTGGTTCATGCCGCCGCCAATCTTCACGGCCTGCTTCTCCAACATGCGCATGCCCGGGGTAGTCTTTCGCGTGTCGAGCACATGAGTGCCCGTGCCTTCCAGCCGGTCCACGTAGCGTCGGGTCATCGTGGCGATGCCGCTCATGCGCTGCATGATGTTCAGCATCAGGCGTTCGGTCTGCAACAGCGATCGCACACGGCCGGTGACAATCATGGCGACATCGCCCTTCTTCACCTTCGATCCGTCGCCCATCAGCACCTCAACCTTCATCTCAGGGTCAAAGCGGCGAAACACTTCCTTGGCCACTTCCACGCCGGCCAGGATGCCGTCTTCCTTGATGAGCAGATGCGACTGCCCCATGGCGTCTTCGGGGATGCAACACAGGGTGGTGTGGTCTCCATCGCCGATGTCCTCGGCAAAAGAGAGGTCAATGAGTTGGTCTACGAGTTGTTCTACACTTAACATAGTATGCTTGTTTTGTTAAAGGGTTTTCTTCAGTTTGCTTTTCTCCTTCCTGTACCACAGGACGAACCATACCAGTGCCACGATGCAGCAAGCGCCGCCCAGCGAGTAGCCGACAGGCTCAGACAGTGCGAAGGCCTGCTTCGACACGAAGAGGAAGGTGGTGCACACGGTGGTCATCAACAGGGCCGGGATGAGCATGATGATGTAGGACTTGCCCTCGCGCACGAGATACACCGTCAGCGTCCAAAGGGTGAACACGCTCAAGGCTTGGTTGGCCCATCCGAAGTACTGCCAGATGATGTTGAAACCGTCGGGGTTCTTAATCTGCCAGATGAGCAACACGATGGACGACACGAACAGGGGCACGCTGATGCAGAGCCGCTTGGCGATGGGGCGCTGGTCCAGATGGAGCCATTCGCCGACGATGAGACGGGCAGAGCGGAACGCCGTGTCGCCACTGGTTATCGGCGCAGCCACCACACCCAGCAGGGCGAGGATGCCTCCGGCCGTGCCCAGCCAGTCGTTGCAGACGATGTTGACCACGGCAGGAGCGGAGGTGGCGAAGCCGTTGTTAACAGCCTCCACCAGTTGGTAGCCCGGCGCAGGGTCGCCATAGAAGAACCACGACGATACGGTGGCCCATATCAGTGCCACGATGCCCTCGGTAATCATTGCACCATAGAAGATGGGGCGACCCATGCGCTCACTCTTCATGCAGCGCGCCATCAACGGGCTCTGCGTGGCGTGGAAGCCGCTGATGGCTCCACAGGCAATGGTGATGAACAGGCAGGGGAATATCTGGTCGGTCCAGGTCTCCGGAGCTTCCGCTGCACCCATATTGTAGAAGTGATCCCACAACTCGGGCAACTGCGGCATCTTCACGAAGAGCATCACCATAAGTGCGCAGGCCATAAAGAGCAGGGAGAAGGCGAAGAGCGGATAAATCTTACCGATAATCTTGTCGACGGGCAACATCGTGGCCACGATATAGTAGGCGAAGATGACGATGATCCAGAAGAGGCTCGAACCCCAGATGGAGTGGAGAATCTCGGCCGGCGAATAGACGAACACCGTGCCCACCATGATGAGCAGCAGCACGGTGAAGGCCAGCATCGACACCTTGGCTTTGCGACCGAGGTACTTGCCGATAAGCTCGGGCAGGCTGGCTCCGTCGTTGCGGATGGAGAGCATGCCGCTCAGGTAGTCGTGGGTGGCACCGGCAAAGATGCACCCCAGCACTATCCACAGGTAAGCCACGGGGCCGAACTTGGCACCCATGATGGCACCGAAGATAGGGCCTGTGCCTGCAATGTTCAGAAACTGAATCATGAAAATCTTCCAACTGGGAAGCACGAGGTAGTCGACACCGTCTGCTTTGGCAATGGCTGGTGTCACGCGGTCATCGGGGTCGAACATCTTCTCCACGAAGCGTCCGTAAACGAAATAACCCGCAAGTAGAGCCACAAGGCTCAGTACAAAAGTGATCATTTTTTGTGTTGATTTATAAAGTTCGTGCAAAGTTAATAAAAACTTTATACTTTGACCCTCATTCTACTGACTTTTTTGTACCTTTGTGCCCAAAACCGCAGTAAATTGAAACGACTCACCCTTATACTCTGTCTGTCGTGCCTCCTTTCGCTGGGGGGCATCGCACAGCCGAAACACGAAATCCGGGCCGTCTGGCTCACCACCATGAGTGGCCTTGACTGGCCCAGAACACACGCACTGTCAAGCAGTTCTGCCCAGCAGCAACAGGAGGAACTCTGCCGCATGCTTGACCAATTCCAGAAAGCCCATATCAACACGGTGCTGTTCCAGACGCGCGTCCGGGGCACCGTGCTCTTTCCATCGGCGGAAGAGCCGTGGGACGAATGTATGACGGGCCAATCGGGCAAGGCTCCCAGCTACGACCCCCTGCAGTTCGCCATCAACGAGTGTCACCGCCGCGGCATGGAGCTACACGCCTGGGTGGTGACCATCCCCATCGGCCGATGGAACAGCGCGGGGGTGCGCAACCTGCGCAAACGCCACCCACAACTGGTGAAGCGCATCGGCAGCGAGGCTTTCATGAACCCCGAGACGGAGGGCACGGCGCGCTATCTGGCCGACCTCTGCGGTGACATTGCCCAACGCTACGACGTGGACGGCATCCATCTGGACTACATCCGCTATCCCGAGGCGTGGAAGATGGCCGTCAGCCGCGAGATGGGACGCACCCATATCACGCGCATCGCCCGCGCCATCAGCCAGCGCGTCAAGGCCGTCAAGCCATGGGTGAAGATGAGTTGCTCGCCCATCGGCAAGTACACTGACCTCGACCGACAGGACAGCTACGGATGGAATGCCTACACGCGCGTCTGCCAGGATGCGCAGGGCTGGCTGCGCGAGGGCATCATGGACCAGCTCTACCCGATGATGTATTTCGACGGCAAGCATTTCTATCCCTTTGCCAGCGACTGGAGCGACAACCGCTACGACGGACAGACGGCAGCGGGACTGGGCATCTACCAGCTCTCGCCGAAGGAACACAACTGGACGGCAGAAGCCATCGAGCGACAGATGAACGTGGCACGGCAGATGGGACTGGGGCACGCCTATTTTCGCGCCCGCTTCCTGACGGACAACGTGAAGGGCATCTATGACTTTGCGTGCCACTTCGACGCCACACTGGCACTGACGCCACCCATCAAGACCGCCGAGCCGGCTCCACAGGCTCCACAGCAACTAAAGGTGGAGGCTACTGCCTCCGACTACTACCTGTCGTGGCCGTCCACCGCAGGGCGCGACGCCTCCGAGCACCTGGTCTATACCGTCTATGCCTCCACCACATTTCCCGTCGACACCGACAATGCCAGCAACATCATCGCCGTCGGTTGGCAAGACACGTCCATGACGGTGAAACGGCGGGAGGATAACGCACCGCTCTATTTTGCCGTCACCGCCGTCGACCGCTACGGACAGGAGAGCGCAGACCGGCAAGAGGATTTTGGAATGTCCCATTGAGACACACAACCACGAGAACATCATGGAGAAGATCATATTGGGCATTGACCCCGGCACTAACATCATGGGCTACGGCGTACTGAAGGTGGTGGACCAACACGCCGAGATGGTGACGATGGGGGTCATCGATATGCGCAAATTCCCGGACGGCTACCTGAAGCTCGGCCACATCTTCGAGCGCGTCACGGGCATCATCGATGCCTACCTGCCCGACGAACTGGCCATCGAAGCGCCCTTCTTCGGGAAGAACGCACAGACGATGTTGAAGCTGGGGCGCGCCCAGGGCACGGCCATTGCCGCCGCCATCCACCACGGCGTGCCCATCCACGAGTATGCACCCATGAAAATCAAGATGGCCATCACGGGCATCGGATCCGCCTCCAAGGAACAGGTGGCAGGCATGCTGCAGCGGATACTGAAGTTCGACACCGATGCCCTGACCAAGTTTCGCGACGCCACGGATGCGCTGGCCGCCGCCTACTGTCATTTCCTGCAGATGGGACGCCCCGAGTCGCAGGTTTCCTACCGCAACTGGAAGGACTTCGCCAACAAAAACAGAGACCGAATATGCAAAAAATCATAGACATCAAACAGGGCGTGCCACGCATGGAACAGTGGCGGATGGCGCAGCCCGTGGATTTCCAGACACTCGACGGGGAACACCTCGCCATCGTGGGACGCAACGGCAGTGGCAAGTCGATGCTGGTGGACATCATCACCGGACGGCATCCATTGCGACTGCAAGAGCCAAGATATGACTTCACGCCGAGCACCAAACCGCTGGTGTCGGACAACATCCGCTACATCACCTTTCGCGACTCCTACGGCACGTCGGACGGTGCCTACTATCTGCAACAACGCTGGAACCAGCACGACATCGACCCGGAGACACCCCACGTGGGCGACCTTCTGGAAGAGGCTTACCGCATGGCGGGCAACGACACCGCAGAGCGTCGCACACTGCAAGCCCACCTCTACGCCCTGTTCCACATTGAGCCACTGCTCGACAAGTACATCATCAGCCTGTCGAGCGGCGAACTGCGCAAGTTCCAGCTCACCAAGACGCTGCTGGCCGACCCGCGCGTGCTGATCATGGACAATCCCTTCATCGGACTCGACGCACAGACGCGCGACCAGCTCAAGGCGCTCTTGCGCACCCTGTCCGAGGAGCGCGCCCTGCAAATCATCCTTGTGCTCTCCAAGACGGACGACATCCCGGACTTCATCACCCACGTGGTGGAGGTGCGCGACAGGACGGTGCTGGAGAAGTGTACGCTGACGGAATACCGGGAACGGCAACACGCCGTGCCGCCCCACGTGCTCTCCGAACGGAAGCGCGAGGCCATCCTGCAGTTGCCCTCCCGTGCCGACGACTTCACCGCCCACCGCATCATCGACATGAAGAAGGTGGGCATCCGCTACGGGCGGCGCACCATCCTGCACGAGCTGGACTGGACGGTGTGCGACGGCGAACGCTGGGCACTGAGCGGACAGAACGGCAGCGGCAAGTCGACGCTGCTCTCACTGGTGTGTGCCGACAATCCGCAGAGCTACGCCTGCGACATCACCCTCTTCGACCGCCAGCGCGGTTCGGGCGAGAGCATCTGGGACATCAAGCGCCACATCGGCTACGTGTCGCCGGAGATGCACCGCGCCTATCAGAAAGACCTGCCTGCCGTGCGCATCGTGGCGAGCGGACTGAAAGACTCGGTGGGACTGTACGTGAACCCTGCCCCCGAGGAGTATGCCGTCTGCCGCTGGTGGATGGACATCTTCGGACTGGAGGGTCTCTACGACCAGCCGTTCCTCCAGTTGTCGAGCGGCGAACAGCGGCTGGTGTTGCTGGCGCGTGCCTTCGTCAAAGACCCGCAGCTGCTCATCCTCGACGAACCGCTGCACGGCCTCGACCGCTACAACCGCCGACTGGTGAAGGACGTGATAGAGACGTTCTGTCAAAGGCCACACAAGACGATGGTCATGGTGACCCACTACGAGGAGGAACTGCCCGACAACATCACCCACCGCATCCGACTGACGAAGCAGGCGGAGGAAGGGGAAGAGCAGACTTCCTACTGATTTTTGAGCTTAGGCAGCGAGAGGTGGTACTTCACTGCCAGGAAGCGGATGGCACACGTGACGACAAACGACGAGAGCACGGTGACCTCAATGGGACATCCCCATGCGTCCAGTTGCCAATAGACGAGTCCGCCGACTACGGCAGCGATGGCGTAGATTTCCTTGCGGAAGATGACTGGTTCGTTGTTGAGCAACACGTCGCGGATGACGCCGCCTGCCGACCCCGTGATGCAACCCATGATGATGGCCACCCAGAAGGGTTGTCCGAACACCAGCGACTTCTGTATGCCTGCAATGTTGAAGAGAGCCAGTCCGAGCGTGTCGAAGGCAAACCAAGCGTTGCTCAGCCGCTCCAGATGGCGCGCAAAGACGATGACGAACAACAGGGCCATCGCCGTACACTCCATATAGATGGGATTAGTCATCCAGAAGGGGCGCGTGCCCAGCATGACGTCGCGGATGGTTCCGCCGCCGATGGCCACGGCAATGCCGCAGACGTAGCCACCAAACCAGTCAAACTGCTTGGCGGCAGCATGACGGATGCCGGAGATGGCGAAGGCAAAGGTGCCGAGAAATTCTATAATCTGTTGTATCAGTATGTCGTATTCCATAGTCATTCCTTGTATCGGTCGCCCCAGCAGCCGACCATCCTTTCGTAGAGTTTCTCCTCCGCCGGCGAATGCTGCGCGTGCCAGATGCGTTCACTGGTGAGCGTGTCGGGCAGGTATTGCTGCGGTGTGAAGTGGTCGGGGAAGTCGTGCGGATAGCGGTAGCCGTCGTGATAGTTCAGTTCCTTCATGAGTTGTGTGGGCGCATTGCGCAGAGGCAGTGGCACGGGTTGGTTGCCCGTGCGGTGCACGAGATCCAGTGCCGCGTCAATACCGAGATAGGCCGAGTTGCTCTTCGCACTCGTGGCCAGATAGACCGTGGCCTCGGCCAGTGGGATGCGCCCTTCCGGCCACCCGATCTTCTGCACAGCATCGAAGGCAGCATTGGCCAGCAGCAGCGCGTTGGGGTTGGCCAGTCCGATGTCTTCCGCTGCGGAAATCACCAGTCGCCGAGCAATGAACTTCGGGTCTTCTCCACCCGCTATCATGCGCGCCAGCCAGTAGAGGGCGGCGTCGGGGTCCGATCCTCGTATGCTCTTGATGAAGGCCGAGATGATGTCGTAGTGCATCTCGCCGTCCTTGTCGTAGGCCAAGGGGTTCTGCTGCAACCGCTCCGCCACCAGTTCGTCGGTGATGACGAGGGGCGCGGTCTTGTCGGCCGCCTCCACCACGAGCTCCAGCACGTTGAGCAGTTTCCGGGCGTCGCCGCCGCTATAGCGCAGCAGCGCGTCTGTCTCCTTCAGCGTGATGTCCCGCTCCTTGAGATAGGTGTCCTTGGTGAGTGCGCGGTCGAGCAACTGCAACAGGTCGTCCTTCTCCAGCGGTTTCAGCACATAGAGCTGGCAACGGGAAAGCAGCGGACGTATCACCTCGAACGACGGGTTCTCTGTGGTGGCTCCTATCAGCGTCACCACACCCTTCTCCACCGCCCCGAGCAGCGAGTCCTGCTGCGACTTGGAGAAGCGGTGTATCTCGTCGATAAACAGGATGGGCGATGCCTCGTTGAAGAAGCGTCCCTTCTGTGCCCGTTCTATCACGTCCCTCACGTCCTTCACACCGCTGGTCACGGCAGACAGCGTGTAGAACGGGGTCTCCAACCGGTGCGCGATAATCTGCGCCAGTGTAGTTTTCCCCACTCCCGGCGGTCCCCAGAGGATAAAGGAGCAGATGTGGCCGGAGTCTATCATCCGGCGTAGCACCGCCCCTTCCCCGACGATGTGTCGCTGTCCGATGTAGTCGTCGAGGGTCTGTGGTCGTAAGCGTTCAGCCAATGGTTCTGCCATATTCAACGGTGTTTTGAGTCCCAGATTCGGAAATCCGATGCAAAATTACCAATTTCTTCCGTAAAAACACGCACTGGGAGCCGAAAAAGTATTTGGTCATCTGCGGGCCGCTACGGAAGAGGGAGGGCGGCAACAAGCTCTCAACGCCCAGTTTTCAACTGAGCAGCAAAGGAGTAGCGTCATCCGATGCGCAGTAGATGTCCAGTATATATCCAGTATTTGTCCAGTCTGCACTGGACAAGTACTGGATATATACTGGACAAATACTGGACAAATACTGGACAACGATGGGGAGAAATAGTTGAGAAATGCTGCTCACAGAGCTTTCTACAACGGTGCAATACAGTATCTTCGGCCGAAGGCCAGAGGTAGATTACTTGTAACTGTTCAGCCGATCTTAGCTTTGAGCATCAGTGAGCCAGTCCGAACATATACATCCCGAAGGGGCAGCCTGTTCATAGCCCAGGGCAACGCCCAGTTTTTCGTGTTCGTATGGCAGACGGGCTGAAAGCCCAACAGTGCATAGCCCAGGGCAACGCCCAGTTTTTCGTGTTCGTATGGCAGACGGGCTGAAAGCCCAACAGTGCATAGCCCAGGGCAACGCCCAGTTTTTCGTGTTCGTATGGCAGACGGGCTGAAAGCCCAACAGTGCATAGCCCAGGGCAACGC
>CAVBXH010000066.1:0-14696 GCA_963599475.1 Acutalibacteraceae bacterium
TCTGCCCTGCCAACGGGCCCTTCGCCCTCCGCTTCGGCAGCATCGCCGTAGGTCGTCACCACCTGAGCGGTGTACTCACTGGCTGCGCCGACTGCTTCGACCAACTGCTGCGCCGCATCCAAGCGTGTCAGGCACGCGGCGAGCCCGTCACCCTCACCGTAAGGTAACCTCCCTCAGCACAGGAGCGTATGCACCAGCATACGCTCCTTTTGCGCTTGTGGCAGATACTTCCCATTTTTTCCCATCCTTTTCTTCCTCAGCGGTCCTTCATAAAACGCTTGAGCAGGAAGGTCAGGAAGTAAGGGAAGGTGTAGAACTGGCCATTGAACCCGATGTTCTTGTTGCAGAGCTTGATTCCATAGTGGATGTCGGGAAATCGGCCGTCCTGCGCCGTCAACTTGACCAGCGATCGGGTGGCATTGTCGGTGGCCTTCACCTCTACGGGTACCAGCGAATGGGCATCGCGAATGAAGAAATCCATCTCTACCGTAGATTTCTCGTTACGGTAGAAATAGAGGGCGTAGCCCTGTTTGGTCAGCATATCGCCTACCACGTTCTCATAGACCGCTCCTTTGTATGTGCCATAGTTCTTGTTCACCCGCAGGTCCTCTTGCGACTCCTCATCGAGCGAGGCTACAAGCAGTCCTGTGTCCTTATAGTACAGTTTGTAGCATTTCGGATCGTAGTTACCCTTTAGCGGCAGGGCGACCTGCGCAAGACAATAGCACACATTGACGATGCCTGCATCTCGGAGCCACTCCACGGTACCGATATATTCCCGGTTTCTGGCACCCCGTGCAATCTTGCTGATCTGGAATTTTTTGTTTTCCTGTCCCAGAAATACGGAGATATGGTCATAGATACTCTTGACCTTCCCTTTGTCCAGTCCCTGAGCATATTTCGTGATGTCCTCCTCATAGTCAAGCAGGAGTTGGCGCTGCAGTTTGAGTGTTCCGCTGAAGTTGCCATTAGTCACAAACTGCTTGACCACGGCAGGCATTCCACCGATGGTCATGTATTCGCGGAATACTCCGTCCAGCATCTCCATCTCTATGGCGGAGAGCGGTGTGACCGCGAGCATTTTCTCGCAGAGCCGCTCCACGAAACGGTCATCGTAACCTTTGGCCCAGAGAAACTCCTCAAAGTCCATGGAATGCATGGTGTAGTCCTCTTTATACCCAACGCTGTTGGACTCTATCTCCTGGTAGTTGATGCCCATAAGTGAACCGGAACAGATGATGTCGTATCTTCCATCCATTTTGAAAGCCTTTAGGCTGGTGGCACAAGCTGGGCAGTTCTGCATTTCGTCAAAGAATATCAAGGTGTTACCGGGTTCCAACTCCAGCGAGGGGTCGATGAGCGTCATGTTTCTGACGATGCTGTCCACCTCATATCCCTCTTCGAAGATTGCCTTGTATTTCTGCTGCAATACGAAATTGACTGCCACCACATGACGGTAGTTGTCGTGGGCGAACTGCATGATGGAAGCGGTCTTTCCCACCTGCCTTGCCCCCTTGACGACGAGGGGCTTCCTGTCCTTGTCTGCCTTCCATGTCTTCAGATATAGGTCTATCTTTCTGCGCAACAGCTCCATAACCGGTTGATTTATATATTTATCTGGTTGCAAAGATACTGCTTTATCACAAAATTCCAAAGGATTTCGGCTAAAAAATCACAAAATTCCAAGTATTTTTGGCCACTTTATCACAAAATTCCAAAGGATTTCGGCAGAGAAATCACAAAATTCCAGGTTTATGGACACAAAAAACCTCGGGACTTGCGGACTACCCTATCGGTTTGTCTACAAGTCCCGAGGCGTATGGAATGCAGAGGGAATTACTTCTCTTCTACTACTGCTTCATTGGAAAAGTCGAGCACGTTGCGCCTGTTGGCCTGCATGCGGTCGTACTCCTCCTTCGAACCCACAATGAGCTTGTCGAACTCGCGGAGACCCGTTCCGGCAGGAATGAGGTGACCCGTGATGACGTTCTCCTTCATGCCCTCCAGGTTGTCCACCTTGCCGCGGATGGCAGCCTCGTTGAGCACCTTGGTGGTTTCCTGGAACGATGCCGCCGACATGAACGACTTGGTCTGGAGGGCTGCACGGGTGATACCCTGCAGAATCTGCGTGGACGTGGCGGGCACGGCATCGCGCACCTGAACCAGTTTGAGGTCGCGACGCTTCAGCATGGAGTTCTCGTCGCGCAACTTGCGTGCCGTGACAATCTGTCCCTTCTGGAAGTTCTCAGAGTCGCCAGCATCGGTGACCACCTTCTTGCCCCAGATGCGGTCGTTCTCGTCGGCGAAGTCGAGCTTGTCGACAATCTCCTGCTCCAGGAACGAGGTGTCGCCCGGGTCGTTGATCTGCACCTTGCGCATCATCTGGCGCACGATAATCTCGAAGTGCTTGTCGTTGATCTTCACACCCTGCAGACGATACACATCCTGCACCTCGTTGACGATGTACTCCTGCACAGCCGTCGGACCCTTGATGGCCAGGATGTCGGCTGGCGTGATGACGCCGTCGGACAACGGCGTTCCGGCGCGCACGGCATCGTGCTCCTGCACCAGAATCTGCTTCGACAGCGACACGAGGTACTTGCGCTGGTCGCCCGTCTTGGAGGTGACGATAATCTCGCGGTTACCGCGCTTCAGCTTGCCCATGGTCACCTCACCGTCGATTTCGGAAACGATGGCAGGGTTGCTCGGGTTGCGCGCCTCGAAAAGCTCCGTCACACGGGGCAGACCACCGGTGATGTCACCACCCTTGGCAGCGGCACGCGGAATCTTGACGAGCGTTTCACCCGTCTTGACGGTCTGGCCGTCCTCCACCACGATGTGGCCACCCACAGGGAAGTTGTAGGTTCCGATGACCTCGCCGTTTGCACCGATGATGTCGCAGGTGGGCACCTTCGACTTGTCTTTCGACTCGGTGACAATCTTCTCGGTAAGACCAGTGGTTTCGTCGGTCTCGGCACGGTAGGTTATACCTTCTATCACATCGTGGAACTTCAGTGTTCCTGCATATTCCGACACGATGACGGCGTTGAACGGATCCCACTGTGCCAGCTTGTCGCCCTTCTTGACCAGGTCGCCATGCTTGAAGTAGAGGGACGAACCGTAAGGCACGTTCATCGTGGAGAGTACGATCTTGGTATTGGGGTCGATGAAACGAACCTCACCCAGACGGCTGACCACCATCTCGCAGTCCAAACCATCTTCCTCGAACGGAACGGTACGTACCTCCTCGAACTCGATGCGCGAGTCGTTCTTCACCACGATGCTGGCGTTGGCAGCGGCGTTGGCAGCCACACCACCGGCGTGGAACGTACGAAGCGTCAGCTGCGTACCCGGCTCACCGATGGCCTGTGCGGCAATCACACCGACAGCCTCACCCTTCTGCACCATGCGGCGCGTGGCCAGGTTGCGACCATAGCACTTCATGCAGACCCCATGTTTCGACTCACAGGTGAGCACCGAACGAATCTCCACGCTCTCGATGGGTGAGTCCTCAATGGCCTGTGCCACAGTCTCGGTAATCTCCTCACCGGCAGCAACGATGAGTTCTCCGGTGGTGGGATGGATGATGTCGTGTACCGAGACACGGCCGAGGATGCGCTCGTAGAGGGTAGAAATCACCTCGTCGCCGTTCTTCAGGGCGGTGCACACCAGACCGCGCAGCGTGCCGCAGTCCTCCTCGTTGATGATGACATCGTGGGAGACGTCCACCAGTCGGCGCGTCAAGTATCCGGCATCGGCCGTCTTCATGGCGGTGTCGGCAAGACCCTTACGGGCACCGTGGGTAGAGATGAAGTACTCCAGCACGGACATGCCCTCCTTGAAGTTCGACAGAATCGGGTTCTCAATAATCTGTGCGCCCTCGGCACCGGCCTTCTGCGGCTTGGCCATCAGACCACGCATACCCGAGAGCTGGCGGATCTGGTCCTTACTACCACGGGCACCGGAGTCGAGCATCATGAACACAGCGTTGAAGCCCTGGTCGGCCTCCGTCATTTCCTTCATCAGCACGTTGCCGAGGTCGTTGTTGATGTGTGTCCAGGTATCGATGACCTGGTTGTAACGCTCGTTGTCGGTGATGAAGCCCATGTTATAGTCCTCCGTAATCTTTCGGATTTCCTCGTTACCCTTGGCCACGAGGTCCTTCTTGGATTCCGGGATGATGATGTCGTCGAGGTTGAACGAGAGTCCTGCCTCATAGGCCATACGGTAACCCAGGTTCTTGATGCCGTCGAGGAACTCGCAGGCCTCGGCGAAGCCCACGTTCTTGATGACATCGGCGATGATTTCGCGGAGCGACTTCTTCGACACAATCTTGTTGACATAGCCCACCTCGTCGGGGATGATGCCATTCACAATGACACGACCCACGGAGGTCTCTACCAAGTGGCGGACGGGTTTGCCATCGACACGGTCGTCGACCATCACCTTCACTTGGGCGTGCAGGTCGCAGCGTCCCTCGTTGTAGGCGATGATGGCCTCTTCCGGACCATAGAAGGTCAGTCCCTCGCCCTTGGCACCGGGACGAATCTTGGAAATATAGTACAGACCGAGCACCATATCCTGCGAAGGCACGGTGATTGGTGCGCCATTGGCAGGGTTCAGGATGTTGTGGCTCTGAAGCATCAGAATCTGTGCTTCGAGGATGGCCTCGTTGCTCAGCGGGAGATGCACAGCCATCTGGTCACCGTCGAAGTCGGCGTTGAAGGCGGTACATGCCAGCGGATGGAGCTGGATGGCCTTTCCTTCGATGAGCTTGGGCTGGAAAGCCTGGATACCCAGACGGTGCAGTGTCGGTGCACGGTTGAGCAACACTGGGTGTCCCTTCATCACATTCTCCAGAATGTCCCAGATGACAGGCTCGCGACGGTCGACAATCTTCTTGGCCGATTTCACCGTCTTGACGATGCCACGCTCAATGAGTTTGCGGATGATGAACGGCTTATACAGCTCGGCGGCCATCAGCTTGGGGAGACCGCACTCGCCCATCTTCAGCTCCGGGCCTACCACGATGACCGAACGGGCAGAGTAGTCCACACGCTTACCCAAGAGGTTTTGGCGGAAGCGTCCCTGCTTGCCCTTCAGTGAGTCGCTGAGCGACTTGAGCGGACGGTTGCTTTCGCTCTTCACGGCCGACGACTTGCGGCTGTTGTCAAAGAGCGAGTCCACAGCCTCCTGCAGCATACGCTTTTCGTTGCGGAGAATCACCTCAGGGGCCTTGATTTCTATCAGACGCTTCAAGCGGTTGTTGCGGATAATGACGCGACGGTAGAGGTCGTTGAGGTCGGAGGTGGCGAAACGTCCACCGTCCAGCGGCACCAGCGGGCGCAACTCAGGCGGTGTGACAGGGATAATCTTCATGATCATCCACTCGGGGCGGTTGATGCCCTTCTCCACGCTGGAGCGGAAGGCTTCCACCACCTGCAGACGCTTCAGTGCCTCGTTCTTGCGCTGCATGGACGAGTCGCTATTGGCACGGTCGCGCAGTTCATACGACAGGGAGTCGAGGTCAAGGCGCACCAAAAGGTCGTAGATGGCCTCTGCGCCCATCTTGGCGATGAACTTGTTGGGGTCGTTGTCGTCGAGCAGGTCGTTCTCGGGGGTGAGCTGACGATCCACGATGTCGATATACTCCTCTTCGGTGAGCAGGTCGTACTTGGTAGCTCCCAGGGCGGCATTGCCCTCTGAGTCCTTGCGTCCTTCCATAGCACCGGGCTGGATGACGACATAGCGTTCATAGTAGATGATGGCATCGAGTTTCTTGGTGGGCAGTCCCAACAGATAACCAATCTTGTTGGGCAGACTGCGGAAGTACCAGATATGAGCCACCGGCACCACCAGCTCGATATGGCCGGCACGCTCGCGGCGCACCTTCTTCTCCGTCACCTCTACACCACAGCGGTCGCAGACGATGCCCTTGTAGCGGATGCGCTTGTACTTGCCGCAGGCGCACTCATAGTCCTTGGTCGGACCGAAGATGCGTTCGCAGAACAAGCCATCGCGCTCGGGCTTGTAGGTGCGATAGTTGATGGTTTCCGGCTTGGTCACCTCACCGCAGGAGTTCTCGAGAATCTCCTCAGGCGAAGCCAACCCGATGGTAATCTTGGTAAAATTACTCTTTATCTTTGATTCTTTCTTGAAAGCCATATTTCAATACTTAATATACTGTTTTCTTTGTTCGTTAACTCACGGTTCAGTCCATCTTGATGCTCAAGCCAAGACCCTTCAACTCATGTAGCAACACGTTGAGGGATTCGGGGATGTCGGGAGTCGGCATGGGGTCGCCCTTGACAATGGCCTCGTAGGCCTTGCTGCGTCCCACCACGTCGTCCGACTTGATGGTGAGGATCTCCTGAAGCACATGGCTGGCTCCGAAGGCCTCCAAGGCCCAGACCTCCATCTCTCCGAAACGCTGGCCACCGAACTGCGCCTTACCGCCAAGGGGCTGCTGGGTAATCAAGCTGTACGGACCGATGGAACGGGCGTGCATCTTGTCTTCCACCATGTGGCCGAGCTTGAGGAAGTAGGTGATACCGATCGTGGCAGGCTGGTCGAAACGCTCGCCGGTCTCACCGTCATACAGGTGGGTCGAGCACAGGCGGGGAAGTCCGGCCTTATCGGTCCATTCGGCAAGGTCTTCGAGCTTGGCACCGTCGAAGATCGGGGTGGCAAACTTCACGCCGAGCCGCTTTCCGGCAGCACCGAGGATGGCCTCGAAAATCTGGCCAAGGTTCATTCGGGAAGGCACACCCAACGGGTTCAGCACCAAGTCAACGGGACGGCCATCCTCCAGGAACGGCATGTCCTCTTGGCGCACCACCTTCGACACGATACCCTTGTTACCGTGGCGTCCGGCCAACTTGTCGCCGACACCAATCTTACGTTTCTTGGCCACATAGACCTTACCCATCTGGAGGATGCCTGAAGGCAGTTCATCACCAATGGTAAGAGCGAACTTCCGGCGCTTCATCTCGGCATCCAGGAGTTTGAACTTCTTCATGAAGTTGGTAATCAACTGGGCTATCAACTTGTTCTTATGGTCGTCGTCCGTCCAGTTGCTTACCTGCACGTCGCCATACTCCAGATTCTTCAGATTGGCCATCGTGAACTTGCTGCCCTTGGAGATAATCTCGGCACCGGTGTAGTCCTTCACACCCTGCGAGGTCTTGCCCTTGGTCAGCACGAGGAGCTTCTCCACGAGGATGTCCTTCAGATCGTCAATCTTGGCATTGTGTTCCTCGTCGATCTTGGCCAGCTTGACCTTATCCTTCTGTTTGTCCTGACGCGTCTTCACGGCACGGGAGAACAGCTTCTTATCAATCACGACACCCGTCAGCGAAGGATTGGCTTTCAACGAAGAGTCCTTCACGTCACCGGCCTTGTCGCCAAAGATGGCACGCAACAGTTTCTCCTCGGGCGACGGGTCGCTCTCTCCCTTCGGCGAAATCTTACCGATGAGGATGTCGCCCGGTTCCACGCGCGCTCCGACACGGATGATACCATTCTCATCGAGGTCTTTGGTGGCCTCTTCGCTGACATTGGGAATGTCCGAAGTGAACTCCTCAGCGCCGCGCTTGGTCTCGCGCACATCAAGGGAGTACTCGTCCACATGAACCGAGGTCAGCACATCCTCGCGGACGATGCGCTCGTTCAGCACGATGGCATCCTCGTAGTTGTACCCCTTCCAAGGCATGTAAGCCACGAGCAGGTTGCGACCCAAGGCCAGCTCACCATCTTCCGTGGCGTAGCCTTCCGTCAGGATATCGCCCTTCTTCACACGCTGTCCCTTGTCACAGATTGGACGAAGGTCAATGGTCATGTTTTGGTTGGTGCGGCGGAACTTCGGTATGCGGTATTCCTTCAAGGCGGGTTCGAAGCTGACAAACTCCTCATCCTCCGTGCGGTCATAGAGCACACGGATGGTAGTGGCATCTACATAGTCGATGACACCGTCGCCCTCTGCGGTAATCATGGTGCGGCTGTCCTCACAAACCTGCCGTTCGATACCGGTACCCACGATAGGTGCTTCGTTGTGGAGCAAGGGCACGGCCTGACGCATCATGTTCGATCCCATCAGTGCACGGTGGGCATCGTCATGTTCCAGGAACGGAATTAGCGAGGCAGCAATAGAGGCAATCTGCTGCGGAGACACGTCTATCAAGTCCACGTCAGTGGGCGGAACAACGGGGAAGTCAGCATCCTGACGACACTTGACCACCTCGCGGATAAAGGTACCGTCGTCGTTCAGCGGGGCATTGCCCTGTCCGATAACGTGACCTTCCTCCTCTTCCGCTGTCAGATAGAGGATTTCATCGTTCTTGAGGTTGGCGACCCCATTCTCCACCTTACGGTAGGGGGTCTCGATGAATCCGAGCTCATTGATCTTGGCATATACGCACAGCGACGAAATCAGACCGATGTTCGGTCCTTCAGGACTCTCAATAGGACACAAGCGTCCGTAGTGGGTATAGTGTACGTCACGCACCTCAAAGCCGGCGCGCTCACGCGACAGACCGCCAGGACCCAGTGCCGAGAGACGGCGCTTATGGGTAACCTCTGCCAAGGGGTTCGTCTGGTCCATGAACTGCGACAAGGGGTTCGTGCCGAAGAATGAGTTGATGACACTCGAAATGGTCTTGGCATTGATAAGGTCTATCGGAGTGAACACCTCATTGTCACGCACATTCATGCGCTCGCGAATGGTGCGGCTCATGCGGGCAAGACCAATGGAGAACTGGTTGCCCAACTGCTCACCCACGGTGCGCACACGACGATTGGAAAGGTGGTCGATATCATCGACAGCGGCCTTCGAGTTGACCAACTGGATGAGGTACTTGATAATCTCGATGATGTCCTCCTTGGTCAGCACACGCACGGACATATCTGTGTCCAGTCCGAGTTTTTTATTGATGCGGTAACGGCCGACATCACCCAAGTCGTAACGCTTGTCCGAGAAGAACAGGTTCTGAATCACCTCGCGAGCCGACGCGTCGTCCTGCGGGTCTGCATTACGCAACTGGCGGTAGATATACAGGATAGCTTCCTTTTCCGAGTTGCTCGGGTCTTTCTGCAGGGTATTGAAGATGATGGAGTAGTCCTGCGCTTGATTCTCGTCCTTATGAACAAGGATGGTCTGTGCTCCAGACTCAAGAATCTCGTTCACATTCTCCTCGGTAATCTCCGTCTCACGCTCCATCATCACCTCGTTACGCTCGATAGATACCACCTCGCCGGTGTCCTCGTCTACGAAGTCCTCGTTCCAGCTCTTCAGCACACGTGCTGCCAA
The DNA here is from genome assembly GCA_963599475.1 of Acutalibacteraceae bacterium. Lineage (GTDB taxonomy): Bacteria > Bacteroidota > Bacteroidia > Bacteroidales > Bacteroidaceae > Prevotella. Next base: position 9,305 of record CAVBXH010000066.1, read on the forward strand.
CTTGCGGCCAATCACCTTCTTCAAGGCTGTCTTGTTGACCTTCACTTCCTCGGCAAGACCGAAAATCTCAAGAATATCCTTGTCATTCTCAAAACCGATGGCACGAAGCAGGGTGGTTACTGGCAATTTCTTCTTTCGGTCGATGTAGGCATACATCACGCTGTTGATGTCGGTAGCAAACTCAATCCACGAACCCTTGAAGGGGATGATGCGGGCACTATACAGCAAAGAACCGTTGGCGTGAACACTCTGACCGAAGAACACGCCAGGGGAACGGTGCAACTGCGACACCACGACGCGCTCGGCGCCATTGATGATAAACGTTCCGTTCTCTGTCATGTACGGAATGGGGCCCAGGAACACGTCCTGAATTACCGTACTGAAATCCTCGTGATCCGGGTCGGTGCAATAAAGCTTCAGTTTCGCTTTCAAGGGTACGCTATAAGTCAGCCCACGCTCCAAACACTCGTCGATGGTGTAGCGCGGCGGATCAATATAGTAATCCAAGAACTCAAGAACGAAATTATTACGGGTGTCGGTGATGGGAAAGTTTTCCGAGAACACCTTATACAGACCGTCATTCTTGCGTTCCTCAGGTGGTGTGTCCAGCTGCAGGAAATCTTTGAATGACTTTAATTGCACATCGAGGAAATCCGGATAGGGTAACGGATTCTTGACGCTGCCGAAGTTTACTCTGTTGTTTACTACTTTTGAAGGCATATTTGATGATGTATGATGTCGTAGAAACCTATTCTGTTCCTTAAATCTCTATAACGTATTGTGTCAGTAAGACACAAAAAGGTTAAGAACCTCCGACTGGGAAGTCCTTAACCGTTTGTGTGCGGGGTGCGCCGAGTTATTTCAACTCAACTACGGCACCTGCAGCCTCGATGGTCTTCTTCAGGTTCTCGGCCTCGTCCTTGGCCATACCCTCCTTCAGGGTGGCGGGGGCACCGTCAACGAGATCCTTAGCTTCCTTCAGACCCAGACCACAAGCCTCCTTAACGGCCTTTACAACCTGGAGCTTGTTAGCGCCGACTTCCTTCAGGACAACGTCGAAAGCGCTCTTCTCCTCAGCAGCCTCTGCTGCACCACCAGCGGCGGGAGCAGCGGCAACTGCAACAGCTGCAGCAGCGGGCTCAATTCCATACTCGTCCTTCAGGACTGTTGCCAACTCTTGTACATCCTTAACTGAGAGGTTTACCAACTCTTCAGCAATAGCTTTAATATCTGCCATTTTATTCTAATTTTTAATGTTTTTAAATGTTATTTGTTATACGTTTCGCTTATTTGTTACGCTCAGCGATAGCGTCTAGCAGTCCATGGATTTTACCACCGGTATTGAGACCCGATACCACAGTCTTGATAGGCGACTGCAGCAAGGCGACAACATCTGCGATAAGTTCGTTCTTGCTCTTGATGGAAACCAGCTCCTCGAGTTTGTCGGCACCCACGAAGAAACCTTCCTCGGCATAGGCAGCCTTAAGGGTGGGAATGCCCTCCTTCTTGTACTCCTTGAGCAGCTTGGCGGGAACATTGGCCGTCTCACAGAAGAGAACTGCCGTGCTGCCCTTCAAGCAACCATAGAGCGGTTCGAAATCAATATCAGAAGCCTCGAAAGCCTTGTGAAGCAAGGTATTCTTCACAACCACCATCTTTATCTCAGCCTTGAAGCACTTGCGACGCAGGTCGCTGGTCTTCTCGGCATTCAGACCATTTACGTCTACGAGATAGAAATGAGGATATGCCTTGAGGTTCTTTCCGAGTTCTACAATAATAGTATCTTTTACTTCCTTTTTCATGTTACTAAACTTTTACGAGTTATTCAACTGATTTAGGATCTACCTTAACACCTGCACTCATCGTGCTGGAGATAAAGATACTCTTAATGTATGTACCCTTGGCAGCAGCAGGCTTCAACTTAATGATAGTCTGAATGAACTCTTTCGCGTTCTCGAAAATCTGATCAGCAGTAAAGGTCACCTTACCGATTGACGTGTGCACGATACCAGCCTTGTCAACCTTAAAGTCAATCTTACCCTGCTTCACTTCCTTAACTGCCTTGGCAACGTCCATAGTCACCGTACCGCTCTTGGGGTTCGGCATCAGTCCACGAGGGCCGAGGATACGACCGAGAGGACCTAACTTACCCATGCAAGAAGGCATAGTGATGATAACATCAACATCAGTCCAGCCGCCCTTGATCTTGTTGATATACTCGTCAAGACCAACGTAGTCGGCTCCAGCTTCCTTAGCGGCAGCTTCCTGGTCTGGTGTACAGAGGGCCAACACCCGCGTCACCTTACCAGTACCGTTCGGCAGCGACACAACACCGCGAACCATCTGGTTGGCCTTACGCGGATCTACGCCCAAGCGCACATCGATATCAAGAGATGCCTCGAACTTAGTGGTGGTAATTTCCTTCACCAGCTCTGCGGCCTCTTTCAAAGAGTATGCCTTCCCTGCTTCAACCTTACCAGCTACCAACTTTTGATTTTTTGTCAGTTTACTCATTGTTACAATTGAAGTTATTTGTTATTTACCCGGGAAGTCCCCTTTTACAGTGATACCCATGCTTCTTGCAGTTCCTGCAATCAACTTCATCGCGGACTCCACTGTGAAACAGTTCAAGTCGCTCATCTTATCCTCAGCGATTGTGCGCACCTGATCCCAAGTAACGGCAGCAACCTTCTTACGGTTAGGCTGAGCGGAACCGCCCTTAATCTTAGCGGCCTCCATAAGCTGAATAGCGGCAGGAGGGGTCTTGATGACGAAGCTAAAAGACTTGTCTGCATAGTAGGTGATAACAACTGGCAATACCTTACCAGCCTTATCCTGGGTTCTGGCGTTGAACTCTTTGCAGAATCCCATAATGTTGATACCCTTGGAACCCAAAGCAGGACCCACGGGAGGAGAGGGATTCGCAGCGCCACCTTTAATCTGTAATTTGATTAATCCAGCAACTTCTTTAGCCATTTCTGTTTGTTATTATTTATTTTCTTTATATAAGCCACCCGGGTGGAAGCCCCCGGCAACCATATATACGAAACGGACATACCGTAACATATGTCCTATTCTTTCTCCACCTGTGTAAAGGCAAGCTCCAACGGTGTTTTCCTTCCGAAGATCTTCACCATCACCTTCAGCTTGCGTTTTTCTGTATTCACCTCTTCCACGACTCCGCCGAAACCGCTGAACGGTCCGTCCGTCACCTTTACGGTGTCGTCCACGCTGTACGGGATGGCAACATCAGTGTTGTCGATGGTAGACTCCTCGGCTGTACCAAGTATTCTGTTGACATCTGCCTGACGCACTACCTCGGGGTTATCCATACCGCCAAGGAAACCGAGTACATTAGGAATGAAGCGAAGCATATGCGCCACCTCACCCTGCAACTGCGCTTGTATGAGGATGTAGCCCGGAAGGAAGAGTTTCTCCTTAATGACACGCTTTCCATTGCGCATCATGGCGTATTTCTCTGTGGGCAGAAGTATCTCGCCAACACAAGCCTCAAGTACATCGTTATGCTTCTTGGCAGCCTCGATGAACTCCTTAACCTTGTGTTCTTTTCCACTTACAGCACGCAGGACGTACCAATTCATTCCTGTCTCAGACATCTTTCTCTATTCTCTTACGATTAGCTGGGATAAACCGCACTCATAACGGCCTTGAACACAACGTCCATCAGCCACACTATAATTGCTATAATCAAAGACGCAGTAAGCACCAACACAGCACTTTGTGTCAATTCTTTGCGCGTCGGCCACGTCATCTTATGCATCAGCTCGTCATAACATGACTTGCAGTATTCCACTATTGATTTAAACATATCTTCTTGTTTTAGCACGGGAAGGAGGACTCGAACCCACGACCCTCGGTTTTGGAGACCGATGCTCTACCAACTGAGCTATTCCCGTAAAGTAGCCCCCACCCTGAAGAGCAGGGGCTTTATTATTCATTCCAAGCGATCCCTCCAAGAGGAGAAACCTCGTTGGAATTAGTCTTCGAATACCTCGGTAATCTGACCGGAACCTACGGTACGTCCACCCTCACGGATAGCGAAGCGGAGACCGGTGTTCAAGGCAACAGCGTAGATGAGCTCTACAGTGATCTCAACGTTGTCACCAGGCATTACCATTTCGATTCCCTCGGGGAGTGTAATCTCACCGGTGCAGTCCATGGTGCGGAGGTAGAACTGAGGACGGTACTTGTTTCCGAACGGAGTGTGACGTCCACCCTCTTCCTTCTTCAGCACGTAGATGGAAGCCTTGAACTTCTTGAACGGTTTGATCTGTCCGGGATGGCAGAGCACCATACCACGCTTGATCTCGTTCTTGTCGATACCACGGAGCAACAGACCAACGTTGTCACCAGCCTGACCTTCGTCAAGAATCTTACGGAACATCTCAACGCCTGTTACCACAGACTTCTTGTCCTCACCGAGACCGAGCAGTTCCACTTCGTCACCTACGTGGATCACACCAGTTTCGATACGGCCAGTAGCAACAGTACCACGACCAGTGATAGAGAACACGTCTTCAACAGGCATCAAGAAAGGTTTGTCGGTATCGCGCGGAGGCTCCTGGATCCAAGTGTCGCAGGTATCCATCAGCTCCATCACCTTGTCTTCCCACTTGGCAACACCGTTCAGTGCACCGAGGGCAGAACCGCGGATGATAGGAGTATCCTCCTCAAAGTCGTACTGGGTAAGGATTTCCTGAACCTCCATCTCAACGAGCTCCAGCATTTCCTCATCGTCAACCATATCGCACTTGTTGAGGAACACCACCAAACGGGGAACGTTCACCTGACGGGCGAGCAGAACGTGCTCACGGGTCTGAGGCATAGGACCGTCAGTAGCTGCTACAACCAGAATAGCACCGTCCATCTGGGCAGCACCAGTTACCATGTTCTTCACATAGTCGGCGTGTCCCGGGCAGTCAACGTGTGCATAGTGGCGGTTGGCTGTTTCATACTCAATGTGTGCAGAGTTGATGGTGATACCACGCTCTTTTTCCTCAGGAGCGTTATCAATCTGGTCGAAAGACTTAACTTCCTCCGAACCGAAGCCCTTCTCGTGGAGAACCTTGGAGATGGCAGCGGTCAGAGTGGTCTTACCATGGTCAACGTGACCAATAGTACCAATGTTTACGTGCGGTTTGGTGCGCACAAAATTCTCTTTAGCCATAGCTTTTCTGTTATTATAATAATTAATGTATGTTCGATTTAAATCTTGTTTTCTTTTGTCGTCCATCAAGAGCTGTTACCGAGATTTGAACTCGGGACCTCTTCCTTACCAAGGAAGTGCTCTACCACTGAGCTATAACAGCAGGCTTGGAGCGGAAAACGGGGCTCAAACCCGCGACCCCCAGCTTGGAAGGCTAGTGCTCTA
>CAVBXH010000067.1:0-14393 GCA_963599475.1 Acutalibacteraceae bacterium
GGAGGAGTTTTACAAACATTATTCGTAATTTTGCTCCCGTCTTGCACTTGCTGGTTGACTCTGCCCGAAGGTACTTACGCTCGAGAATACAAAAGAAAAACAAGTTTTCCCTTTGTATTCTTCTCGCTTATTCGTACCTTTGCAAGCGAATTCAAGGGGTGTCGCCTGTTGGCGGCTGAGATGATACCCTCTAACCTGATGCGGATAATGCCGACGTAGGGATGAAAGAGCTTCAATCAAACACATGTGTGAACCCCTTATTAATTTGTTTTACATAAATAATAAGGAAAGAGAAAATGAGAAAGATCGTGTTTTTTGCCACCTTGCTGACCGCAGCGACAGGACAGGCAGAACAAAAGGACTCGCTGCAAAGCGTGAAGTTGCAGGACGTACAGGTCGTGTCGACACGCGCCGGGAAGAAAACGCCAATGGCCTTTACCAACATGGACCGACAGGCACTGAAGGCCGTTAACTACGGCAAGGACATCCCCTACCTGCTCTCGCTGACGCCCTCCGTCACCATGACCAGCGACGCAGGAAACGGTATCGGCTACACCACCCTGCGCGTGCGCGGCACAGACCCCTCACGCATCAACATCACCGCCAACGGTGTGCCGATGAACGACGCAGAGAGTTCGCAGCTCTTCTGGGTGAACATGGGCGACTTCGCCAGCAGCGTGCAGTCGGTGCAGATCCAGCGCGGCGTGGGCACGTCGACCAACGGTACGGGAGCTTTCGGCGCAACGGTCAACATGCTGACGGAGAACATCGGGACAACACCCTATATGGGACTCGACCTTAGCGGCGGTTCCTACGACACCCACAAGCAGACCCTGCGCTTCGGCACGGGACTGCTGGGCGGACACTGGGGTGTACAGGGACGACTGTCGAACATCGGGTCGAAAGGCTACCTGGACCGCGCCAGTACCAAGCTCAACTCCTATCTGTTGCAGGCCGGCTATTTCGGCGACAACACCGTGGTGAAGCTCATCACCTGGAACGGACAGGAGGAGACCTACCACGCATGGAACTACACCTCCAAGCAGGAACAGGCCCTCTATGGCCGCACCTACAACTCGTGCGGCTACATGGGCACAGACAGTGACGGGAACATGCGCTTCTACGACAACCAGACGGACAACTACCACCAACAGAACTTCCAACTGATATGGAACCAGCACCTTAGTCGCACGCTGAACCTCAACGCCACGGCACACTATACGCGCGGCGATGGCTACTACGAGCAGTACAAGCGCAACAAGAGCCTGGCCAAATACGGCCTCTCCGGCGACAAGGGTGATGTCATCGAGCAGAAGAAGATGGGCAATGACTTCTACGGACTCATCGCCTCGTTGGTCTATACGGGCCAGAAGGCCAACGCCACAGTGGGCGGCGGCTGGAACCGCTACGACGGTGACCATTTCGGACAGGTGGTGGGTGTGCCTAACTTCGAATACTACCGCAACAATGCTGAGAAGAGCGACTTCAACATCTACGGCAAGGTCAGCTACGAACTGGCGCGCGGACTGAACGCCTATGTCGACCTACAGTACCGCCGCGTGGACTACAGGATGCAAGACCCCACCGACAGCTACGGCTACAACACGGACGGCCGGTACGTCATCGACGACAACTTCAACTTCTTCAACCCCAAGTTCGGACTCCACTACGACATCACCCGCAACCACAAGGTCTATGCCTCGTATGCCGTTGCCCACCGCGAACCGACACGCAACGACTATGAGGACAACCTCGGCAGTGGTCTGAAGGCAGAACGACTCAACGACCTGGAGGCCGGCTACAAGTTCCAGAGCAGCACGTTCTCGGCCGGTGCCAACCTCTACTATATGGACTATAAAGACCAGTTCGTACTCACTGGCGAGTTGAACGCCATCGGCGAGGCCGTGGCCAAGAACGTGGGCAACAGCTATCGCGCCGGCATCGAGCTGGAGGCCGCCTGGCGACCCGTCAACTGGTTCCGCTGGGACGCCAACGCCACCTTCTCAGAAAACCGCGCCGAGGACTGGACCGTCACCGACAACGACGGCGACGTGCACAACCTGGGTAAGACTCCGCTGAGCTTTTCGCCCGAGACCATCTTCAACAACATCTTTACCTTCGAATACCACGGACTGAAAGCCGCGCTACAGAGCCAGTATGTGGGCGACCAATACCTGACCAACACGGGCTTCAAGGAGATGGAGTGTGCGGATGCCAACGGCAACACCACCCACGAGACACTGCTGCTGAAAGCCCATTTCACCACCAACGTCGACCTCAGCTACCAGTTTTCCCTGCCCTCCTGCGGCATCAAGGACATAACGGTAGGACTGTCCCTCTACAACATCTTCAGTAGCAAGTATGACAACAACGGCTGGGCCGCACCGCAGTTTGTGAAGGACGGCAACGGGGTCAAGGCCGTCAACGAATGGGGCGTGCGCGACATGGATGCAGCAGGGTTCGCCCCCTCCGCACCCTTCAACATGATGGCGCACGTCAGCATCAACTTCTAAGCCATGGAGGAATACATCGCCCTGCACGGACTCGACATACTGACCACGATACTTGGCCTGCTCTACATCGGGCTGGAGTATCGGGCCAGCATCTGGCTCTGGACGGTGGGCATCGTCATGCCCGCACTCGACATCTGGCTCTACTGGCAACACGGGCTGTGCGGCGATGCCGGCATGGCCGTCTACTACACCTTGGCCGCCCTCTACGGCTACTGGGCCTGGAAGTGGGGACACGGCGAGAAGCGACTCCTGCCCATCAGCCACATGCCGCTGCGCCTCTACCTGCCTGCCACGGCTTTCTTCCTGGCGGCGTGGGGCGCCACCTATTACATCCTCGTCACCTGGACCAACTCCACCGTCCCCCTGCTGGATGCCTTCACCAACGCCCTGAGTTTCGTCGGCCTATGGGCTTTGGCACGCAAGTATATGGAGCAGTGGTTCTTCTGGATTGTGGTCGATGTGGTGTGTGCCTACCTCTACGTCACCAAGGACATTCCGTTCAAGGCTAGTCTCTACGCGCTCTACAGCGTGATTGCCGTGGCGGGATGGTTCAAGTGGCGGCAACTGATGCGGCAACAGGACAGCCTGCTTGAGTCGTCAACCATCAACTCAAAAGCCCATGAAACCCATTCTTGACTTCCAGCCCGATGCTGTCATTCTGGCTAACGGCACGTTTCCCACACACGCCATTCCGCTCGCTGTGCTCCATCAGACCCCCTGTGTCGTGTGTTGCGACGGAGCTGTCGTCCACTGGCCCAAGGCCGATGCCGTTGTAGGCGACGGCGACAGCATCCCACCGTCCTTTCACGGACGACTGGTGCAGGTCAGCGAACAGGAGGACAACGACCTGACCAAGGCCACGCGCTATTGTTTGGAGCACTGCACACCCGTCCGTGAAGGCCGTCTGCGACTGGCTTACCTCGGTGCTACGGGACTACGCGAAGACCACACCATCGCCAACATTTCCCTGATGGTGCGCTACCGTCAGGATATGGGCATCGAACCCATCATGCTGACCGACTACGGCTGGTTCGTCGTGGGACAAGGCCGCCAGACCTTCGACAGTTGCGAAGGGCAACAGGTCAGCCTCTTCAACTTCGGCTCCACCCGCCTAACCTCCGAGGGACTCCGCTGGAATTCCTACCCCTACCAAGCCTGGTGGCAAGGCACACTCAACGAGGCTATCGGTAACTGTTTTTCCCTCGATGCCGATGGCTACTATCTGGTCTACCGCACCTACGAGACCCGTACTCCTCGGGCATGAGCCGGTGGAGGCGAGCGAAAACACCGCACCGTTGCTTTGGCGGCAAAATCCAAATCAAAAGAAATCTAAAATATGTCGCATTAACATATAATTTACTTAATAAATCGGGCAAAGTTGCCGTGAATTGCAGAATTGTGCGTAAATTTGCACCCAAAATTGAAAACACGTCAATGAAAACATTCGTAAATATCGCCTGTATGCTGCTGGCAATAGCAGGACTGACATCGTGTCTGGGGGCGGATGACGACGATTCTGTCTACTACAACGACGCGGCCATCACCGCATTCTCTTTGGGCACGCTGAACCGCACGATGCACACCACTTCCAGCGCTGGCGAGGACTCTACCTATACGACAACCGTCACCGGCTCCTCCTATACCTTCTGCATCGACCAGGCCAACCGCCTCGTCTTCAATCCCGACTCCCTGCCTTTGGGAACGGATGCGGAGAAGGTGGTGTGCACCATCAGCACGAAGAACAGCGGCGTGGTGGTGTTCAAGAACGTGGACAGCGACACACTGAAATACTACACCTCGACCGACAGCATTGACTTCACGCAGCCACGCGAGGTGCGCGTCTATGCCACCGACGGGCAGTCGTACCAGGCCTACACGGTCAAGGTGAATGTCCACCAGCAGGACGGCGATGTCTTTGGTTGGACGCAGATGCCGGACAATAGCCAGTTGGCCGCACTCACCGGCATGAAGGCACTGGCCTTGGGTGGGCGCGTGTTTGTGTTCGGCAGTGATGGCGAGACCACCGTAGGTTTTGCCACCGGCGATGGCACGGAATGGACCACCCTCAGCCCCAACGTCAATACGCGCTTCGAGGCTGACGCATACAAGCAGACCGTGGCCAGTGCTGACTCCCTCTATATGCTCAACGGCAACGTGCTGTTCCGCACGGCCGATGGCAGCCAGTGGGACGAGATAGGGCAGACCACGGCCGTCACACGGCTTGTCGGCGCGAGCAAGAAGGAGCTGTATGGTATGGATGCCGACGGCGCACTGATGGTGTCGCGCGACGGCGGACACGAGTGGCAGACAGAGACCCTCGATGCCAGTGCCTCGCTGCTGCCCTCTGCGTCTGTCGCCACCGCCTGCTACCCTATGAGCATGGCCGACTCTACCGACTATGTCATTATGGCGGGCAACAGCGCAGCCGAGACCGATGCCGCCGTGGTGTGGCGGAAAATAGCAGAATACGACTATCATAGCGAGCCGGGCCAGTGGGCGTATATGGAAGTGCCCGGCAACCGCTACAAACTGCCGCAGCTCAACGACCTCGCCCTGGTGCCCTACGACGACGGCGTGCTGGCCTTCGGCACCGTGAACGGAAACTTCACCACCGTGTACCAGTCGCGCGACAACGGCATCACGTGGAAGAGCAATAAGACCTACCAACTGCCGGACGGATTCGACACCAGCGTGACGCGCTACTCCGTCACCTCCGACGGCGTGAACATCTGGCTCTTCGGCGGCAAGAACGGTGAGGTGTGGCGCGGACGGCTGAACCGTTTGGCCTGGTAAAAAGAGAACGTGCTCTTTGAAAAAGATAACGCAGACCCTGATGCTCCTGGCACTGGCCGCTCCGGCCACAGCGCAGGAATCTCCCGAATATCGGGCAGAGATAGGCGGGGGAATAGGGCTGGTGGCCTATGAGGGCGACTTCAACGGTAGTCCGCTGCGCCATCAGCAACCCATGCTGAGTGCCGTAGCGCGCTATCGCCTCAACCCGCGTATGGCCGTGGCCGCACAGGTCGGTTGGGGACAGTTGAAAGGGTCGTCGGACGATGCACACACCAGCTATCCGGATTTGGAACGGACGAGTTTTAAGCACCCGGTGGTGGATATGGATGTGCGCTACGAATACCACTTCTGGCCCTACGGCACAGGACGGGAATACCGGGGAGCGCGGCGGTTTACACCTTATATATATATAGGTGCTGGACTTTCGGTCGTCCAGGCTGGGCAGACCGTGACCGCCTTCCAGATGCCCATCGGGGGCGGCGTGAAATACAAGATGGGGGAGCGCACGAACGTGGCACTGGAGTGGACGGCTCACTTCACCACGAACGACCGGCTTGACGGCGTGGCCGACCCGTATGGCATCAAGAGCCACGGACTTTTCAAGAACACCGACGGCTACAGCCACCTGCGGATCTCGCTGACCTACGACATTTGGCCGAAATGCAGAACGTGTAACAACGACATATAACAACAAACGATGAACAGACAACTGGACATGACACACATTCCCGAGCACATTGCCATCATCATGGACGGCAACGGACGCTGGGCACAACAGCGCGGAAAGGCGCGCAGCTACGGCCATCAGGCCGGGGTGGATGCCGTGAGGTGCATCACCTCGGAGTGTGTCCGGCTGGGTGTCAAGTACCTGACGCTATACACCTTCTCCACCGAGAATTGGAACCGCCCGGCCGACGAGGTGGCCGCCCTGATGGGGCTGGTGCTCACGTCGCTCGAGGACGAGATATTCATGAAGAACAACGTGCGCTTCCGCGTCATCGGTGACCGATCGAGGATTCCCGAGACCGTCAATCAGAAGCTCCGCGAGACGGAGGAACACACGGCGGGCAACACCGCCATGACTATGGTGGTCGCCCTCAGCTATTCGTCGAAATGGGAAATCACCAAAGCCGTGCGAGACATCGCCGATGAGGTGAAGCAGGGGACGCTGGCACTGGACGACATCTGCGATGAAACGGTCAGCCAACACTTGGAGACACGCTTCATGCCCGACCCGGAACTGCTGATACGCACGGGGGGCGAGTTGCGCATCAGCAACTACCTGCTATGGCAGATTGCCTATTCGGAGCTGTATTTCTGCGACACCTTCTGGCCCGACTTCGATGAGGCCGCCCTCCACGAGGCCATCGCCAGCTACCAGCAACGGCAGCGCCGCTTCGGAAAGACTGAGGAACAGGTGGAGAACGAACAGTAAACAACAATGGAAACAATTAGAAAAGTGAGAAATATATTCAACAACTGCAAGTTGGCGGACACGGCAAAGGCGCTTATGCTCCTGGGTCTCCTGCTCTTCCTTCCCGTTGCCGGAAAGGCGCAGGATGTGATTGCCAACCCCGAAATCTCCTATACCGGAACACCGCGCGTCTGCGAGATTGGCGGCATCGCTGTGAAGGGCGTGGAGGGCTATGAGGACTATGTGCTGACGGGACTGTCGGGACTGTCTGTCGGACAGGTCATCAGCGTGCCCGGTTCGGAAATCACGGATGCCGTGAAACGCTACTGGCGGCACGGCCTGTTCTCGAAGGTGGCCATCACGGCCGACTCCATCGTAGGATCGAAAGTCTACCTCTGCATCCACCTCGGTACGCGCCCTCGCGTCAGCGTCATCAACTATAACGGTGTGAAGAAGAGTGAGCGCGAAGACCTGGAGAATAAGCTGGGCATTATGAAGGGCAACCAGATTACGCCCAACATGATAGACCGCGCGAAGATACTGGCCAAACGCTATTTCGACGACAAGGGCTACAAGAATGCGGAAATCAACATCCAGCAGCGCGACGACCTGTCGAACAAGGATCAGGTGATTCTCGACGTCAACATCGACAAGAAGGACAAGATGAAGGTGCGTAGCATCATCATCGAAGGCAACAACCAACTGGCGAGAAAGAAAATTACGGGTTCGTTCTTCAAGAACGGGGCCTTTGCCAAGATCCACGAGGCCGGCAAGTTCAAGAACCTGTTCAAGGCCAAGAAGTTCACGCCGGAACGCTACGAGACGGACAAGAAAAACCTCATCGAGAAATACAACGAGCTGGGCTACCGCGATGCCGTCATCCAGGAAGACTCGGTATGGAACGTGGACGAGAAGCACGTCAACGTCTACCTGAAGGTGGACGAGGGGCGGCGCTACTACATCCGCAACATCGAATGGGTGGGCAACTCCGTGCTCACCAGCGACTTCCTCAACGCCACGCTGGGCATGAAGAAGGGCGACGTGTACAACCAGAAACTGATGGACAAGCGACTGAAGGAGGACGACGATGCCGTGGGCAACTACTATTGGAACAACGGCTACATCTTCTATCAGCTCGACCCCACCGAGGTGAACATCGTGGGAGACTCCATCGACCTGGAGATGCGCATCACCGAGAACCAACAGGCACACATCAGTGCCGTGCGCATCTATGGTAACGATCGCCTCTATGAGGAGGTGGTGCGCCGCGAACTGCGCACCAAGCCGGGCGACCTCTTCTCGAAGGATGCCGTGATGCGTTCCGCACGAGAAATCGGAAACATGGGCTACTTCAACCCCGAGACCATCAACCCCGATGTCAAGCCGAACTATGAGGACGGCACGGTGGACATCAACTGGGAACTGGAACAGAAGTCGAACGACCAGTTGGAGTTCTCCTTGGGATGGGGACAGACGGGTGTCATCGGACGCATCGGCATCAAGCTCAACAACTTCTCGATGCGTAACCTGTTCGGAAAGAACAAGATGCACCGCGGCATCATGCCTATCGGCGACGGTGAGCAGCTGTCGCTGTCGCTGCAGACCAACGGACGCTACTACTCCTCGATCTCCACGGGCTACAGCACGGGATGGCTCGGTGGCAAGCGTCCGAATGCACTGAGCCTCAGTGCCTTCTTCTCCAAACAGAGTGACATCTCCAGTAGCTACCGCAACAACAGCTACTACTCCAACTACCTCAGCTATATGTACGGCTATGGCTCTTACAACGGTTATAGCTACAACTACGAGGCGATGCTCGACGACGACAAGTACATTGAGATGTTCGGCGTGTCGTTGGGATGGGGTAAGCGTCTGCGCTGGCCCGACGACTACTTCCAGTTGTCAATGCAGCTGGCCTACACACGCTATATGCTGCGCGACTGGAGCTACTTCATCATCAACAACGGAAACTGCAACAACATCAACTTCGGAGTGACGCTCTCGCGCACCTCCATCGACAACCAACTCTTCCCCCGTCAAGGCTCGGAGTTCTCGGCCTCGGTACAGATCACACCGCCTTGGTCGCTGTTCGACAACAAGGACTACGCGAACTTGGCCACCAACTCCTACTCGGCCACCTATGAGGACGAGCTGCAGGAGAAATACCGCTGGATAGAATACCATAAGTGGAAGTTCAAGTCGAAGACCTATACGGCACTCAGCAGCGGACAGAAGTGTTTCGTGCTGATGACGCGTGTGGAACTCGGGTTGCTGGGTTCTTACAACAAGAACAAGAAGTCGCCCTTCGAGACCTTCTATGTCGGTGGCGACGGTATGAGCGGCTACTCTACCGGCTACGCTGAGGAGACCATCGGTCTGCGCGGTTACGAGAACGGATCAGTCTCCAACACTGCCGCCTATATGGCCGGCACGAGTGCCTACTACAACGCCTACGCCTACGACCGCTTCACGTTGGAGCTGCGCTACCCGTTCATGCTGGGCAACACCACCATCTATGGTCTCGGCTTCCTTGAGGGTGGTAACGCATGGGTAGACACGAAGAAGTTCAACCCCTTCGATATGAAGCGCTCTGCCGGTCTCGGTGTCCGCATCTTCCTTCCGATGGTGGGTATGATGGGTATCGACTGGGCTTACGGCTTCGACAAGGTATACAACAACGGCAGCTACCAGAAGGGCGGCAGTCAGTTCCACTTCATCCTCGGACAGGAATTCTAACCCTTAAACAAATAGAAAGGAAACGGTTGACATGAAGAAAGAATACAAGACCATGGGCAAGACCCTGGTGGCGGCTTTGGCCGTGAAAGTGCTCGTCGTGGCTGTGATGCTGACGCTGATGCCCCAGACGGCCAGCGCACAGAAGTTTGCACTGCTGGACATGGACTATATCCTGAAGAACATTCCCGCCTACGAGCGCGCCAACGAACAGTTGTCGCAGGCTTCCAAGAAATGGCAGGCGGAGGTGGAGGCTGTCCAGACGGAAGCGCAGAATATGTACAAGAACTATCAGCGCGACGTGGTGTTCCTCTCGGAGGAACAGAAGAAGGAACGGCAGGACTCCGTGATGCAGAAGGAGCGCGAGGCTGCCGAGCTGAAGAAGAAATATTTCGGTCCCGAGGGCGAGCTGTACAAGAAGCGCAACGCCTTGATTGGCCCCATCCAGGAGATGGTCTACAATGCGGTGCAGGACGTGGCCGATGCGCGTGGCTACCAGTTGGTGCTCGACCGTGCCAGCGACTCCGGCATCATCTACGGGTCGCCGCGCATTGACATCTCCGACGATGTGCTGTCGCGCCTGGGCAACAGCCGTTAAACGGGCAAAGAGCAGAAAACAATAACAACTAAATAAAACAAACAGATTCATGAAAAAGTTATTTTTGATGTTGCTGGTGTTTGCCCCTCTGGCAACATTCGCACAGAAGTTCGGCCACCTCAACACGCAGGAGATTATCCAGGCCATGCCGGAGTTTACCAAGGCACGCACCGAGATTGAAGCCCTTACCAAGCAGTATGAGGCTGACTTGAAGAGCATGCAGGAGGAGTTGCAGAAGAAGGCCGAGACCTTCGAGAAGGAGCAGTCCACCCTGCCCGAGAACATCAAGCAGCGCCGCGAACAGGAGCTTCAGGAAATGTACCAGAAGATTCAGCAGAGCTACCAGGACAACCGCCAGGCACTCGACAAGGCTCAGAGCGAGAAGTTGCAGGCCATCAACGCCAAGGTGCTCGATGCCATCAAGGCCGTGGGACAGGCTGGTGGCTTCGTCTATATTATGGATGTGCAGGGTGGTGTGCCTTACATCAGCACAACCCTGTCGACCGATGTGACGTCGCAGGTGAAGGCCAAGCTCGGTCTGAAATAAGGGCAGCAGCCCCCGGTAAGAAAGCAAAAGTGTGAAAAAGAATACAACGACAACTGACAGAATGAAAAAAATGACCATTGACAGCATGGTAAGAAATGCGGTAAAACGGGTTGTTCCTTTTTGCCTTTTTGCTTTCTTGCCATTGGCCGTTTCTGCCCAGACCACCGCTTCCGCCCCAACCACTACGGAAAGCACTCCTCTGCGCTACGGCTATATGAGCTATGACTCCGTGCTCCACGGCATGGCGGAATACGCCGCTGTGGAAACCAGCATGACGCAACTCGCCGAGAAGTATACGGCTGAGCAGCAACGTGCCGAGAACGAGTTTAACTTGAAATACGAGGAGTTCCTCGACAGCCAGCGCGACATGCCGCAGTCCATCCTGCAGAAACGGCAGAGTGAGCTGCAGGAGTTGCTCGACCGCAATATCGCCTTCAAGAAGGAGAGCCAGAAACTCTTGGAGAAGGCCAGAACTAAGGCTGAGGCTCCCCTCCGCCAGCGCATCGCCGAGGCCATGGGCAACGTCGGCATGGAGCGCGGTCTCCTTTTCATCGTCAATACCGACAGCCAGCCGCTGGCCTGGACACACCCTGTATTGGCCGTTGACGTGACCAGTGCGGTACAGGCCGCACTGCGATAATTGTCCAGCCATGCTCTCCAGTGCTCCCGGCCCCATCGGCATCTTCGACAGCGGCTACGGCGGACTCACCATCCTGCATGGCATCCGCCAGTTGCTTCCCCAGTACGACTTTCTCTATCTGGGCGACAATGCCCGTGCGCCCTACGGCACGCGTTCGTTCGATGTGGTCTATGAGTTCACGCGGCAGGCCGTGGTCAGACTCTTTGAGTGCGGTTGCCAACTGGTCATCTTGGGCTGCAACACGGCATCGGCCAAGGCCCTGCGCACCATCCAGCAGAAGGACTTGCCACAGCTCGACAGCAACCGGCGCGTGCTGGGTATCATCCGCCCCACGGCAGAGGTGGTGGGCACGCTGACCAAGACGCGCCATGTGGGCATCTTCGCCACGGAGGGCACCATCAAGAGCGAGAGCTATACACTGGAGATTCACAAGTTCTTCCCCGACATCCAGGTGTCGGGCGTGGCGTGCCCGTTCTGGGTGCCGCTCGTGGAATACAACGAAGCGGATTCGCCCGGTGCCGACTATTTCGTGAAGAAGCGCATCGACCAGCTATTGCGCCTCGATGCCGACATCGACACTGTCATTCTCGGTTGCACGCATTACCCGATTCTCCTGCCCAAAATCAACAAGTTTATTCCCCGTGGTGTGCGCATCGTCTCGCAGGGAGAGTATGTGGCACGGTCGCTCCAGCAGTATTTCGAGCGGCACGCGGACATGGAGCAACGCTGCACCAAGGGTGGACAGGTGCACTACCTGACGACCGAGAGTCCCGACCGTTTCAAGGAGTCGGCGCAGCTCTTCCTGCACGAACCCGTGGAGGTGGAAAACATCACACTGGGCTGACACCGCCTCGGCAACGAACCATTTCTTTTCATCCGTAAAGCATCGACAGACACTCTTTTCATCCGTAAAGCATCGACAGACACTCTTTTCATCCGTAAAGCATCGACAGACACTCTTTTCATCCGTAAAGCATCGACAGACACTCTTTTCATCCGTAAAGCATCGACAGACACTCTTTTCATCCGTAAAGCATCGACAGACACCATGCAAGAAACCAGACAAAACAAGATAGCGCGCCTGCTCCAGAAGGAGCTGAGCGTGATTTTCCAGCAACAGACCCGTGCCATGCACGGCGTGATGGTCAGTGTGACACAGGTGCGCGTCAGTCCCGACCTCGGCATCTGTACCGCCCACCTCAGCATCTTCCCCAGTGAGCGCGGCGAGGAAATCATGCAGAACATCAACAAGGCCAACAGCCAGATTCGCTACGAGCTGGGCACGCGTGTGCGCCACCAGTTGCGCATCATCCCCGAGCTGCGCTTCTTCATTGACGACTCGCTCGACTATATCGATCGCATCGACCAGTTGCTGAAGCAGTAGTCGTCCCTTTTTGCTGTTTCCTTCCCAACCAGAGATCGCCCGTCACCATGAACTTTCCCTTCTACATCGCCCGCAGATACCTCTTCTCCCGCAAGTCCACCAATGCCATCAACGTCATCAGCGGCATCTCTGTGGTGGGCGTGGCCGTGGCCTCTATGGCCATGGTGGTAACGCTGAGCGTGTTCAACGGGTTCCACGACATGGTGGCCTCGTTCTTCACCCAGCTCGACCCGCAGTTAAAGATAACGCCGGTCAAGGGCAAGACAGTGCGGAGCGACGACCCCGTGCTGACGGCCATCCGCCAGATGCCCGAAATCGACGTGGCTACCGACGTGCTGGAAGACCAGGCCTTGGCCGTCTATGGCGACCGCCAGCAGATGGTGATCCTCAAGGGCGTGGACGACAACTACGACCGGCTGACGCACGTTCGCTCCACGCTGTTGGGTGATGGGGAATACGCGCTCCATGCCGCCGACATGAGCTACGGCATCCTCGGACTCGGTGTGGCTTATCAGCTCGGCACGGGCTACACCTACCGCGACCCACTGAAAATCTATGCGCCACGGCGCGAGGGACAGTATAACACGGCCAATCTGCAGGCGGGCTTCGTGGAGGACGAGCTGTATTCCCCGGGTGTGATTTTCAGCATCAAACAGGGAAAGTACGACAAACACTATATCATCACCGCCATCCAGTTCACGCGCCACCTCTTCGACCGCGAGGGAGAGCTTTCCTCGCTGGAACTGCGCCTGAAGCCCGGCAGCGATTTCGACCAGGTAAAGGCCAAGGTCACGCAGGTGGCAGGGGCGCGCTTCGTGGTGCGCGACCGCTATGAGCAGCACGACGACTCCTTCCGCATCATGAAGATAGAGAAGCTCATGGCCTATATCTTCCTCACCTTCATCCTCGTCATTGCCTGCTTCAACATCATCGGCAGCCTGTCGATGTTGATGATTGACAAGCGCAACGACGTGGTGACGCTGCGCAACCTCGGTGCCAGCAATCGGCAGATTATCCGCATCTTCCTCTTCGAAGGGCGCATGATCTCCGCCATCGGTGCCGTCATTGGCATTGCCGTCGGTCTCCTGCTCTGCTGGCTTCAGCAGCAGTACGGCTTGATACAGCTGGGTTCGGACGCAGACTCGTTTGTGGTCAGTGCCTACCCCGTCAGTGTCCACCTCTCGGATGTCGCCGTGGTGTTCGTCACCGTCCTCGCCGTAGGCTTCCTCAGCGTTTGGTACCCCGTCCACTATTTCGCCAAACGCCTGCTCAACTGACGGCTGACCAGAAGCCATCAATCCTCGCTTCCGACTCCCCGCGGACGCCCGTTTCGGGTCTCCATATTAGGCCATAAAAAGTCACTATATTTAAGCAAAGCGTTTTAATATACTAAACCGAAGCGGTTTGCTATACTAAACCGCAGCGGTTTGCTATACTAAACCGAAGTGAGTCACTATACCAACTATAAATGAGTTACTATACTAACTCGAAATGAGTTGCTATACTAACTCGAAGTGAGTTACTATACTAACTCGAAATGGCTCTCTATAGCCATCCATTTTGCCTTCATATTGCAATCCGCTTCGCCTTCCACTATCAACTCCGACCCGTTATCGGTTGTGATGGTGTTCAGCATCTCGCCTTTGTATGGCAGCAGCAGCCTTTTGTGCCTTTTTAGGCATTCTTTTATTGAAAAATGTTTGGTCGTTAAGTAATAATACCTTATCTTTGCCAACGTAATAAAACGATAGAACTTATGAAAGGCAGAAGA
>CAVBXH010000068.1:0-14319 GCA_963599475.1 Acutalibacteraceae bacterium
GAATGGATGATTTATACTTATTTCTGTATCATATAGGGCGATAGTTCGGGGTGTTAAATGGGTAGTTACAGGCATAAGTTTATATAAAAGACTGATTTTTCATCATTTATATAGCATAAAACCGCTTGCATAAATATAAATTTCTATTTTCGAATCTTTATTTTAGAGTTTTGAATACTAATGTTTTGTTTTCCAAAATCATGTTGATTTGTATAATATACCTTTATATTTTAAATTCTAATTTACTTTTCTTTCTGTTTTTACTTTCTAAATTCACAAAACAAAAGCATAAAGTTTGTTAATGCCGAATTTCTTCGGAGGAAATCTCCTTGTTTTTCTCGTTTTTGGCCACTTTCGAATGGTGGCAGGAAACGCGCTAAAATACGCCATTCTCAGCGAGGAAAAAAGCCGAAAAAGTGAGCTATAATCGGCATTTAAGGCCGATTTTTTATGTTCACAAAAACGGATAAAATAGAAAAAAAGAGCCAAAAAAGGCCCTTTTTTAGTGCAAAATAAAGAAGATTAGCTCCCTTGCAAGCTCCTCAGGAGGGGTGTTTGGGTTGTCCAGTCCCTTGGTTTTCGCATCCGTTTCTCTGATTTTGCCGATAATCTGGAAAACCTTCATGGCGGTATAATTCCGCATCCCCGTCATATAGTCGTTAACTCCCCAGGCGTTCCGCATTTCCAACCACTGCGCCAGCGCATCCCGGTTGTTCCGTTCCGGACAATAATAGGCAATCAACAGGTTTTGGAAATAACTGAAGACAAACGGGAGAACGGAATAGAGTCCTCCAGCCTTCGGATTGCTGTCAAAATAATTCATTATCAGATTCGCCTTGTACACATCACGGTTTACAATGGCGTTTCTCAGTTCGAACACGTTGAAGTCCTTGCTCACCCCTATCTGGTCTTCCACCACTTGCGGTGTCACCCTTCGGTCGGTCTCGGGCAATGCCACGAGCACCTTGTCGAGTTCACCCGTCAGTCGGTGAAGGTCAGCTCCGATGTAGTCGGCTATCATCTGTATCGACTTACCATCAATGGAGGCATGACGTGCGTTGAGATACTGTTCAATGAATGCAGGCAGGTCACGGTCTCTCAGTTTCTGACTTTCAAAGAGTACGCCCACCGCTCGTATGACCTTCACGTATTCGCGCTTCCTGCCGTCCACAGTTCCGTTCTTATGACATAGGACGAGAATGGTGGACGGCATCGGCGACTTAAAATAGCGTTCCAGTGCGTCTGTGTCCTTCACGTGCTGTGCCTCTTTGACGATAATCACCTGATGTTCCGCCATCATCGGATAGCGTTTGGCAGCATCGGCAATCTGTGCTCCCGTAACCTCCGAGCCAAACAACACGGTCTGGTTGAAGTCGCGTTCTTCGGGCTGCAGTACATGGTCGGCAATCCAGTCGGCAATCTTATCAATATAATAGGACTCCTCACCCATCAAGTAGTAGACAGGTTTGAACTTGCGCGCCTTCAAGTCGCGCATCACCATATCGTAAGTGACTTTCTCTTGTGCCATACAGGCTACAAAGGTAGTGCAAACCGAGTAAAAAACCAAATTTATTTGAGTTTTTGCTGTCGTGAGCAACACGGGTACAACCGACGAAAGGTTGGCCCACCGTCGTGCTGGCAAGGTGCGCGACATCCTGGTCAACAAGTACGGCATCGCCCCCAAACAACTGGTGATACACACTTACGACGTGAATGCCCAATCTGGTGTCAGCGGCTATGCCCAGTCTGTCAACTTCGCAGTGATGGAGTAAACGGAGAAGAAAACTCATTAACTTTCTTTAACAGCAGCTACAGGCAAGATTTTGCCGTTCGGTACATTTGAGGGTCAGACGAACCAAAGAAGAAAGGTGGTCAGCGCGCAACACCTTTTATTTCCAGAGTGAGTCTGTAAAATCAACAACAGTAAAAACAAAAACAAATAGAAAAATGAACTTCAAATCAGTTTTCAAGACCATGGCTATGGCAGTCCTCTGCCTCAGCACCGCAACATTCGTATCATGCAGCAGCGACGATGACGACAGCAAGAACATGACATTCAGCGAATCCAAGGTAGAGGTAGGCATTGCCGCCACACAGGATGTCACCGTCAAGAACTGCACGACTCCATTGACTGCCAAGTCAAGCGACGAGAAAATTGCCACGGTAACCGCCAACAAGGAAACCCTGACCATCACGGGTGTCGGCACGGGTACGGCCACCATTCTGGTGACCGATGCCAACAAGCAGACCGGAAGCATCAGCGTGACCGTGAAGGAAATGCTGACCTTCGACAACTCCTCCATTTCCGTAGCTGCCGATAAGGAAAGCATCGTGAACGTCAAGTCCGGCACTGCCCCCTACACCGTAGCAGTGGCAGACAGCAAGGTTGCCACGGCAACCGTGACGGACGCTGCCATCACCGTGAAGGGTGTGGCCGCCGGTTCCACCACCATTACCGTGACCGACAGCAAGAACGTGACCGGCACCGTCAATGTGACCGTGACCAAATGAGGATAACTCTTTTTACAAACTTTCAATGTAGCCTACGGTCTCCAAGACTGTGCAAGGCAAAGGGTGGGAAAACAACTTTTCCACCCTTTTTTTTTATTATTTTGGCCGTTTTCCTTCGTTATCCGAAAAAAAAACGGTAAGTTTGCAGTATGTTTCAGCTCAACCTGCCTTCATACGCCGTTCAACTGGGCGGCACGCGAGAGAAGCCCGAGATTTTCGACTTCCTGCGCCGCCGCTACGTCGCGCTGACCCCCGAGGAATGGGTTCGCCAGCATTTCGTGCACTGGCTGGTGGAGGAGAAGGGCTATCCAAAAGGACTGCTGGGCAACGAGATTGCACTGCAGTGCGGCGGCAAGCGTCTGCGCTGCGACTCCCTACTCTACAATCGGCAAGCGCGCCCCATGATGATTCTTGAATACAAGGCACCGACAGTGGCCTTGACGCAGCAGGTGTTCGACCAAATATCGTCCTACAACCACCTGTTGCACGTGGACTATCTGACGGTGAGCAACGGGCTGCAGCACTATTGTTGCCGGATGGACTACGACCACCAGTGCTACACGCTGTTGCCCGACATTCCCGACTACGAGACCCTATAAGACAACGAGGGGGCGCAGCCATCCGCTACGCCCCTCCATATATGTACCGAGTCTGATAGGGAATTACTCCATTCCTGCCGTCGCTTCGGCCTCTTCCTTCTTCTGTGCGGTCTTCGCAGTAGCGCGCTTGCGCGTCTTCTTCTCCTCCGTCTTCGGGGCTACGGTCTTGATGCCGG
The DNA here is from genome assembly GCA_963599475.1 of Acutalibacteraceae bacterium. Lineage (GTDB taxonomy): Bacteria > Bacteroidota > Bacteroidia > Bacteroidales > Bacteroidaceae > Prevotella. The sequence continues at coordinate 3,287 of CAVBXH010000068.1, forward strand.
CCAGCTCCGAGTCGATGAGGATGCGTCCGCAATATTCGCACACGATAATCTTCTTGTGCATCTTGATGTCCAGCTGTCGCTGGGGCGGAATCTTGTTGAAGCAGCCGCCGCAGGCATCACGCTGCACATACACGATGCCGAGTCCGTTTCGTGCGTTCTTGCGGATGCGCTTGAACGACGAGAGCAGGCGCGGCTCAATCTTGGCCTCCAGGTCTTTCACCTTGATTTTCAGTTTCTCTTCCTCCACGCGCGTCTCGTCCATGATTTCGTCCAGCTCGTTCTTCTTCACCTCCAGGTCCTGGCGGCGTTCCTCGATGACGGCCTTGTTGGTGGCCAGTTCAGCCTTCTTCTCTTCCACGCGAGCCTGAGCCTCCTTGATTTTCTTGTCGCAGAGTTCGATTTCCAACCGTTTGAACTCGATCTCCTTGGTCAGCGTGTCATACTGCCGATTGTTCTGCACATCGTTCAACTGCGTCTCGTAGCGTTCCACGCTGGCCTTGGCGTTTTCTATCTCGCCCTTCTTCTGCACGATGGCCGTCTCGTATTCGTTGATGTCGGTCTGGATTTTCTCGATACGTGTGGTCAGTCCCTCGATTTCGTCTTCCAGGTCCTGCACTTCCAAGGGCAACTCGCCCCGCAATGCGCGCTTCTCGTCGATGGCCGAGAGCGTGGTCTGCAACTGATAGAGGGTCTTCAGACGCTCCTCTACCGGCATTTCTGATGGATCTTTCTTTGCCATTTGTCTATAGATATATAATTGGATTTGTAATGGTTTCCGTCATAACGGTCTTCACGTCGGGGCACTGCTGCCGGATGATGTCACGAAACACCTCCCCCGTGAACTGCTCGCTCTGCCAGTGGCCGATGATGCAAATCTGGATCTGCTGCTCGTGGCCGAAATACTGGTGGTAGTGCATCTCGCCCGTGACGAAGGCATCGGCCTGCTGGGTCACGGCCTCGTCAAGCAGAAAGTCGCCTGCTCCACCGCACAGAGCCACCCGGCGGACAGGACGCTGCAACAATACATTGCAGCAGGCACACGCCACGCCGAACTGTCGCTTCACCATCGCCACGAAATCGCCGGCAGCCATGGCCTCAGGTAACTCGCCGATTGCGCCACTCCCCGCCCCTGCCGTCCCGGCATCCTTGCCGTCGTTGGGTTGCAGGAAGCGCACCGCTGACAGTCCCATGTGCTCGGCCATTTTCCAGTTGACACCGCCCCGTACATTGTCCATATTGGTGTGCATCGACACGATGGCCACATGGTGTTCGATGGCCTTCATCACCGTGCGCTGCACATAGTCCGCACCGGCTATCTGCTTCAGTCCCCGGAACAGGAGCGGATGATGGCTCACGACCAGGTTGCATCCCTTATTGATGGCCTCGTCAATGATTTCTTCGTTGACGTCCAAACACAATAATGCCCCTGAAACCTCCGCCTCTGTCAATCCAACTTGCAGGCCAGCATTGTCCCAGCTTTCCTGTAAGGGCAAAGGCGCGAATTGTTCAAGGGCGTCAAGCACTTGCTGTATTTTCACGCTTCTATCTTTTCAGTCTGCAAAGTTACGCTTTTTCGTTGGAAAGACACAGCTCTCGCGCCGAACATTATCATTTTTTAACGGTTAGTCACGTCGTCATCTTCGTTGCAGTAGCTGCTTCCATCGAAACAATGCGTACAGATGCGCTCCTTGGGCAGTCCTATGGAGTCCACCAGATCTTCCAAATGGGCAAAGCGCAGACTGGTCAGTCCCAGACGGCGGGCAATCTCCTGCACCATGCGCCGGTATTCCGGGGAGTCCGTCTTGGCATAAACATCCAGCTTGGCATTCTCGTCGCCTTCAAAGTCGCGGATGATGCGACGCGTGATGAGTTCGAGGTCGCTCTTCGAGGTAGTGAACCCGATAAACGGACAGCCATAGACCAGCGGCGGACAGGAAATGCGGACATGCACTTCCTTCGCGCCATTGTCGAAGAAGGTGCGCACATTGTCGCGCAACTGCGTGCCGCGCACGATAGAGTCGTCACAGAACACGACGCGCTGCCCCTTGAGAATGGCGGCATTGGGGATGAGTTTCATGCGCGCCACCAGGTCGCGGCGCGTCTGACTACCAGGGGTAAACGACCGCGGCCATGTCGGCGTGTACTTCAGAACAGCACGCTTGTAGGGTATCTGTTTGCCGTGGGAATAGCCCACCGCCATACCCACGCCCGAATCGGGAATGCCGCAGACCAGGTCGGCCTCCACCTCCGTGTCCTTCTCACCCACAATGCGTCCGTTCTTCTCGCGCACCGCCTCGGTGTTGATGCCCTCATAGTCGCTGGCCGGAAAACCGTAGTAGACCCAGAGGAAAGAACAGATCTGACAACGGCTCATAGGCTGCTGCAACACCTCGATGCCGTCAGCACGCAGCCGTACGATTTCCCCCGGCCCCACATCGCGCAGGGTTTGATAGTCGAGGTTGGGAAAACTCGTTGTCTCGCTCGATGCGGCATAGGCATCGTCGCGCTGTCCGAGTACGATGGGTGTGCGACCGAGCACGTCGCGTGCGGCAATGATGCCGTCCTCCGTCAGTATCAGCATGGAGCACGATCCTTTGATTTTCCGGTACACCCGGTTGATGCCGTCCACGAACGTGTCGCCCATATTGATAAGCAGTGCCACGAGTTCCGTCTGGTTGATGGTGTTGGCCGACATCTCGCTCAGGTGCATACGGCTGGCCAGCAGTTCGTCGGCAATCTCTCGCAGGTTGTTGATTTTAGCCACCGTGACCACTGCATAGCGTCCCAGATGCGAATTGACAATGATGGGCTGCGGGTCGGTATCGCTGATAACCCCCATGCCCTGACATCCCTTGAAACTGTCCAGCTCGTCTTCAAAGCGCGAGCGGAAATAGTGGCGTTCCAGCGAGTGGATGGAACGGTGGAATCCGCTTTCCGCATCGTAGGTCACCATTCCTGCGCGCTTCGTGCCCAAGTGCGAGTTGTAGTCTGTACCGTAGAACACGTCGTTCACACAGTCCTTGGTTGATATTGTACCGAAAAAGCCTCCCATAGTCTTGGTTGTTGTTTGAAATTTATAGTTTTGTTTGGTTTCTAACGTGATGAAAACGTTCGTAGGCCACGATGGACAGCAGAGCCGACAGCACCGAACTGCACACCATGCCGATGGTGAGAGCCACGGTGAAGATGCCGGCCGCCAACGGTTGCATGCCACTGAGTAGCAGCACGCAGAGCAGCAACGGCACGCCCACGAGACCCGTATCCCTCAGACCGACAAACAGCGGAGCGAGGGCTTTTGTCAGAGCACGCGCCAGAAACGGGCGTATGGACTCAAGCGGTGTGGCACCATTGCCCTGCAGATACTCGTACATGCTGGCGTGCACCTTACGGTTGTAGACATAGGTGAGCAATGCACTCCTGCCCGACCGCAATGCCTCGCCATGGAGCAGGGCCACCATAGGCACCCAGAGCCAAGCATTGTCGAAGGGACTGCGTCCCAAGGCCACCATCACTAGCAGTCCCACTGCAAAGGTCGTTGGCACCACACCCACCAGAACGGGCACCGCCAGCCACCGTTTCCGGCAAACCACCGCAGTGGATCCTCCCTGCACGGCCAACAGCAACAGCAGGTCGAGCCACCACAGCTGGAGACGGAACACCCAGAAGCACACAGCTACCAGCACCAGCAGGACAACGATCCAACGGACAATGACGGTAAGTTGCTGTCTGAATAACTGCCCGCCGACCTTGTAGAGAACGGCCATCGGAACGGCCAACAGAAACAGTCCGACCAACAGTTGAAAGATGATTTGTTTCATAGTTGTATCTTCTTTTGCGCAATCAATGGGGAAACAGCCAACACCGACGCTCCTTGACGGGCAGCTTCCATAAGCAGACGGTCTGCCTCCCGACGGGTGGACTCTGACACTGGTGACGGCGGTTCGTCGACAACGAGCAACTTTTTTCCTTGACCCGTGGCATGCCGCACCAGAGCCAGAAACTGTTCGTCGACGGTCATGCAACTCCACGGACGAAGATCTTCTCCCGTCAGGAAAGTCGTGTCAAAGCCCTCCACCAGCGAAAGGTGCTGCGGCACATAGGCCGCTGCACGACGGAAATACGGGGCAGAAAGCGGTGTCAGCAGTTCACCGTCGATGCTGATGTGTCCGCCGTCTTTGGGCAGTAGGCCCAGCACCACACGCAACAGCGTGGTTTTTCCAGTCCCCGTAGCACCATACACACCGACCATTTCACCGTCAGCTACGGTCAGTGAGCAATCGGCCAGGAGACCGTCTATCTTCACGTGGTACAGTTCCAGCATCGTTTCCTTTTTATTATTTCTCAAAATGTTGATAGTCCTTCATCGTGCGCCAGTGGCCGCCCCACGTGAAGCCGTGCTGGCGGAAGAGGCGGTAGCAGAGGTCTTGCTCCGTAATCTTATAGGGAAAGGAAGCCCGGCGGTCGGCATAGGGACGCGCTGTGGAGGGCTGAATGTGGAGCGTGCCGTCCTTGCGCCGGCGCACGTAGGGATTGTAGAGCGGATTGATGTCGATGGCCAAACCGCACGCATGCTTGGAGAGCTTCCTTTGGCCGGCCACGCGACGATAGCAATAGCACGAAGTGTTGTTGGCACGCATGGACAGCTCGTCGTCGTTGCCGTACTCTGAGATGGGGCGGATGCGCTCAATGGGGTAACGCTGCCGGTAGAGTTCAGCGAAGATGTCGCGCAGGTCGCTGGCGATGGTGTGGTTGCAGATGATAGTGCCCGTGTGCGTCACGCCCTGTCCGTCAATATGGCGCACCTGGAGCGTGTCAAGGTCGACACCGACAGGCTGTGCAGACACCGATAACAGTGTCTGGCACAGGAGAAAAAGGGCGGTCACGCATCGCATGGTCATCTTTTTGCCTGCAAAGTTACGATAAAATGCGAGAAAAACACTACCTTTGTAGCCGTTATCTGAAAAAAAAGAAAAAAATAATGATGACCAACGACAAGGCCAATGAAATCCTACTGAAGAATGTAGACATTCTCTCGCGACACTCGGAGAAGGAAGACAACATGATGCCGAAGGGCAACGCGCCTCTACCCTCGGTGGAGAGCGTGCGCAACATCGTGAGTCTCGTGAAGTGCATCATCTTCAGCGACTATTTCTACCAGCGCCAGCCGCAACAGGAAATCCGCTCCTACTACATCGGTGTGAAGATGGAAGCCCTCTACAAGGAACTGAAGGAACAGACCGTGCGCGGACTGCAGTTCTGCAAGCAGATGTGCGCTGAGGACGTGGAACAGAAGGCCGAGACGCTGACGCTGGAGTTCATTGAAGAACTGCCCGAACTGAAACGTCTGCTCTACACCGACGTGGAGGCCATGTTCGACTGCGACCCTGCCGCCGAGACCTATGGAGAGGTCATCTTCTGCTATCCTGTGGTCAATGCCATGACGCACTACCGCATTGCCCACGCGCTCCACACGAAGCGCATTCCCGTCATTCCGCGCATCATCACCGAACAGGCCCACGCCAAGACGGGCATCGACATCCATCCCGGAGCGACCATCGGCGAGTATTTCGCTATCGACCACGGCACGGGTGTGGTCATTGGCGAGACCTGCATCATCGGCCATCACGTCACCCTGTATCAGGGTGTTACACTGGGCGCCAAGAGCTTCAAATACGACGAACAGGGTAACGTACTCAACGTGCCGCGCCACCCGATTATCGAAGACCACGTGACGGTCTATTCCAACGCCTCCATTCTGGGGCGCATCACCATCGGACACGACAGCGTGATTGGCGGCAACATTTGGGTGACGCACGACATTCCGCCCCATTCGCGCCTGCAACAGTCGAGGGCTGTTGATGTTCCCTTCGACGGCGGCTTAGGCATCTGATGCTGACTGCTACTGTTTCTTCTTGCCGAACTCGGGGTCGATGTCGAGAAACCAGGCTACGATGTAGGTCATAGCGCAGGCTCCCATCACGATGAGGAAGAACACAGGATAGCCCACCGCCTCCTGCAAAGCTCCGGCAAAGAGTCCGGGAATCATCATCGACAAGGCCATGAAGGCCGTGCACAACGCATAGTGGGAGGTCTTGTGGTCGCCCTGGCTGTAGTAGATCATGTAGAGCATATAGGCCGTGAAGCCGAAGCCGTAGCCGAACTGTTCGATGAAGACGCAAAGGTCGATGACCAGCAGGCTGGAGGGTAGCGCATAGGAGAGGTAGACGTAGACGATGTCGGGCAGCGTGATGGCCATCACCATAGGCCAGAGCCACCGCTTCAGACCGTCGCGACTGGCCGCCACACCACCGAGGATGCCGCCCAGCGTCAGTCCGATGACACCCACCGTGCCCTGCACCAGTCCGTATTCCACATCGGAGAGACCAAGACCGCCGTTGCGGGCGGAGTCGACGAGGAACAGGGCCGACACCTTGGCCAGCAAGCCCTCCGGCATCCGGTAGAAGAGCATGAAGCAGATGGCCGCCCACACCTGTGGTTTCCGGAAGAACGTGACCACCGTGGCCACAAACTCCCGCGCAATCTCGCGTACGGAACGCCGCGTCTTGTCACAGTCCTCAGCAGGATGCGGCAACACCCAACTGTGGTAGAGCCACAGGGCGATGAAGAGTCCAGCCATGAAATAGAACACCAGACTCCAGGCAAAGGTAATGCTGCGCGTGAGCACCTGGAGCACGCCGGCCAGTCCCACCAGCAATCCCGACGCCACGATGATGGCGATGCGGTAGAACGTGGAACGGATGCCAACGAAGAACGCCTGCTCGTGCTGTTCGAGACCGAGCATGTAGAAGCCGTCGGCGGCAATGTCGTGGGTGGCACTGCCGAAGGCCATCAGCCAGAAGAAGCACAGCGACCCTTGCAGCCACCACGGCCCGGGAATGGTAAAGGCCACACCGGCCAGGGCAGCTCCGATGAGGAGTTGCATGGCCACAATCCACCAGCGCTTGGAGCGCAGGATGTCCACGAAGGGACTCCACAGGGGCTTGATGACCCAAGGCAGGTAGAGCCAGGAGGTGTAGAGTGTGATGTCAGCGTTGGAGAGGCCGAGTCGCTTGTAGAGGATGAGTGAAATCGTCATCACGGCCACGTAGGGCACGCCCTCGGCAAAATAGAGTGAGGGAACCCAGGCCCATGGTGTTATCCGTCCGTTCTTTGTGTGGTGTAGCATCAGTATATCTTTTTTATTTCGGCTCCACGGTAGTAGTGAAGCAATATTTCATCGTATTTGTAGCCTTGCTGTCCCATCACGGCAGCACCAATCTGGCAGAGACCTACGCCGTGGCCCCAGCCGTGCCCGTGGAGGCGGAATCCCGTGGCCGTCTTCTCTACGTCGAAGGCGGAGCTGTAGAGATGGGTTTCGCTGAGGGCGCGCCGTATCTCCAGTTCCTTGCCGACGGTGAACGTCTGCTTCGTACCGACAATCCGGAGCTTCCAGATGCGTCCGCTCTTGCCACGCTCCAGGGGGATGAGGTCGGTCACCGTGCCAAAGTCCTCCTTTAGCTTTTCGGACACCAGGCGGGAAAGTTCCTCCGTGGTGTATTCCACCGTCCAACGGTAGAAGTCGTTGGTTTCCAAGTCGTAGTCATTGAGCACCTGCGACAGCACGGCCTTATCCGAGGTGTTGCAGAAGGGGTCAGCCACGGAGACGAGGTAGGGCTTCGGCGTGTCCTCCCAGCAGTACTGGAACTCCTCGGTCACGCCACCACAACACTTCGAGAAGCGCGCATCGCAGATTTCACCGTCGTGGCAGAGGATGCGGCCGCGCGTGGCTTCGAGGGCCTGCTCCACGGCGGGACTGGTTTGTTTCGTGATGCCTTGGTAGCGTTGGCAGTGGTCGTCGGCGCAGACATCGAAGATGGTGTGGTCCTCCCGGTCGTACCAGCGGATAAGTTCGTTGTCCTTCTTGACAAATGAGAAGAAGCCATCCTTGCGCTGTCCAGCCTCCTTGCGACGCTGCATCTGCGCCAAGAGCCACGAACGAGAGATGACGGCGTGCGCCTTCAGAAGTTCCAGCCCGGCCGTGGCCTTCATCTCGCTGGAGATGACGCTGGCCAGATAGCGTTCCACCGGCAGTTGGTTGATGGCTGTAATCTTGTCCGACTCCACCACCAGCCGCAGCGTACCGAGAAACACCTGTGTCTCCTTGCGCTCCCAATGGAAGTTGACCCCAATGGTCACGTCATGGAGCGAGAACGAAGCCGTGGGACACTGTGGCACGAAGGTCAGCTCGCGGTATTGCATGCCCCGCCAGAGGATGCCTCCCTCCGAGAACTCCACCACCTGCTCTCCTTCGATGCGCTCTCCCTTGGCCATGTAGGGCGCATTGAGGGCAAAGGCGATCTTCTGTCCACTGACGATGCCCACGGTGACCTCGGGTTCCACGTCGTGTTCTCTCTGGGCGGACGGGGCGTTCCCCGCCGCTTGAATCTTGCGCACGGTTTCCGCCACAGCATCGGCGGTGAGCGACATCTCCTGCAGGATGGCCGTGGCCTTTTCGGCCGTGAGACGGCGGAAGTCTTCCTCCCGTGGGGTGATGATCAGTCCGCCCATGTCGACCGCTCCGGGACTGATAAGATACTGTTCCTGTCCGGTGGCCGTATAGCAGTCGGGACGGTGTTTGCGGCGCGGCAGCACTACGGCAAGCAGTGCGTCGCCCTGTTGCCAGGCAATGATATTCATCATCGGCTCCGTGTCGCCGGACTGCATCGGCAGACTGTCGTAGAGACGGCGGAAGAGGCGCGTGCCGCTCTTCTCGTCATGGCTGCGCACCAGAAATGCTGCGGCAGGATAGTCGGGAATCTGCCAAATGCCCGTCTCACCGCCGCCTGTCACCTCAATGAGGTTACGGCTGAGCCGCTGCCAGGAGCGTTGTAGGGGGAGCATCCCACTGCAGATGAGTTGCAGGTGGGCATGGTCCGGTGCCGACGCGCCGCACCGCGGACCATTATATAATAAGGTGTAGCCGCGATAGCGGTGCACCAGTCGAAGCAGTTCGCCGTACATGGGCAGGATGGCTTGTCGATGATGGCGCAGGGCGGGCAGCGTGAAATGGACGGGCAGAATGGGATAGGGATTGACCAGCAACTCATAGCTGCCGTCCAGCGTGCAGCGCAACTGTTCCTTCGGACGGTTCTCCTGACAGAGGAAACACGGACGCTGTGCCAACGTTTTGGCATCCATCTTGGCTCCCGTAGAGCAGATGCGCGCTGGATTCCACTGCACCTCCAGCGAGAGGTCGTCCGTCATAAGCTCGCGCGTCTCCACCCTCGTCAGGTCACGGTAACGCTGGCGCGCCTCGTCCCACACGGCCAACTGGCGGTTGAAGAAGCGCATCAGTGCCGACTGTTCCATCCAGTCGTGCTGTCCTTGGTTCATCCGCTGGCGCGCCTTCAGTTCCATGGTGCGCAGGCGGTCTTTGTAGAGGTTGTTGGCGTTGACCTTCTCTACGGAGAGTGCCGCGTCGGAATTGCCGCCCCAGCGGCGGCAGAGATACTGCTCACTGAAGATGCGCCCGATACGATAGTGGCGCGAGAAGATCAGTCCGAGGGCATAGTCCTCGCCGTACGACGTATTGGGAAACTGCACCTGACGGAGCAAGGGTGTGAAAAAGGCACGCGGCGCGCCCAGCCCGTTGATGCGCAGCGCGTTGTTCGGTCCGTTCTCCTCCGTCCATTCGCGATGGTCGATAAGTCCCGGCGGCAGGGTGTTCAGTTCGAAGTCGCACATGCGGTAGGAACCGATCACCATGGCGGCCTGCTGCTGATAGAAGGCATCGACCATGGTCTGTAGGGTATGGTCGGAGGAATAGAGGTCGTCTGAGTCGAGCTGGACGGCAAACCGTCCGCACCACGCACTGTTGACGGCCTCGTTCCAGCATCCGCCGATGCCGAGGTCGTGGCGTGTGGGGGTGATGACGACGAGTCGCGGGTCGGCCTTCGCCAAATCGGCCAATAGCTGACTGGTGCCATCGGTGGAGTGGTTGTCCACCACGATGACGTTATAGGGGAATGTAGTGTCCTGCTTCAGCGCGCTCTTCACGGCATCACCGATGGTCTTGGCGCGGTTGAGCACAGGGATGACGACGGAAGCCTCAACAGGAAACTCCTGTTCCTGGAAGTCGAGGGTCTCGCATTGCGTGGTGTCTACCAGCGCACCGACGGTGCGCAGGTGGGCGGTGCAGGCGCGTTCCATCTCCTGCTGCACCTCGCGGTTGGCGGGATTGACGTAGTCGAACTGCTTGACGCCCGATGCGCGCAGGTCGCACGCCTCCTCCGTGTAGAGGTATTCGTTGAGGTGGAACAGCGTGCCCTGTCGGCTCAAGGACAGCCGCAGGTCGTAGAGACCCGCCCATTGCCAGTCGGCGGTCGGATCGTCTGCCACATATTGTTGCAGGGCAGCGTTGCGCAACAGCCACACACTACCGAAGTCGAAGTCGTCGCGCAGTGCGCCCTCCTGATAGTCTATCACAGGATGGGCGGTCCGCCGGCCATGCTCCATCTGCCAGCGGTCGCTGTACACCATGACGGCACCGGAGTCCTCGGCGGCCTGCAACATCCGTTCCAACGCTGCGTCGCCGAAGGTGACTGGGGCGGGCTTCACGCACAGCATGACATACGGAGCTTCTGCCGCGTGGGCCACCTGGCGCACCATAGCCGTGCTGGATAGGCTGTCTACGGGGAGCAGTGTGCATCCCTGCGGCACAGGCTGTCCAGCCACATCACCGTTGACCATAAGGAATATCTTGCTGACGGTGGTGCTTCGTCGAAGTGCTTCCACCGTTTCGGCCATGTCGGCCAGCGCGTGGCAAGCCACGAAGCAGTCTATTTTCTGTCTCATGTTCTAAAATCTGTTGTTTCTGGCCTACGAAGTGTATCCTTCTCCCTCTATCATCCAGTCCTCGATGTTTCCCCGGGTGGAGTCGAAGTTGATGCCCACCTTGGTGACGGGCTTGCCGCTGAGGGCGAAACGCTGGCGATAGTTCTTGAGGTTGATCTGCTGCATCGCCGTCTGCGCGT
>CAVBXH010000069.1:0-13959 GCA_963599475.1 Acutalibacteraceae bacterium
AAGCCAGGCAGATGTAGCCCTTCTCTGCCATGCGCTGACTGTACAGACCAGCCACTTGTTCCTTCACGCCGCCATTGGGATGGGCCACTACGAGAGCCGGATATTTCTTCTCGGCATCGTAGTTGGCTGGGGTATAGACGTTGGCGGCGATCTTCAGTCCATTCAACTGGTAGTAGATGCGGTGGATATTCACCTTGCCCTGCTCGTTTTTCGTAATGGCATTGTCGTATACCAGTCCGAAGGGATTGCCGTTAGGACTCTTTATGGTCTTGAAATCCACTTGTATAAAGGCTTTTGCTTTCTCCTGTTCCAGAGTTTTCTTTTTGGCGTTCATGGTGCCGCATACGAATAGCGACAGACACATCATGGTTGTAAATAATCTTCTCATTGTTGTTGTCTTTTTATGGATTTTTCTGCTGCAAAGTTACGACGGTTTATTCATAAACGCTTTACGAGAAATGCGGATAAAATTACCTTTTTTTCGTAATCGTCGGAGTTGAGCATCAGTGAGCCTGTCTGAACATGTACGCCCCGAAGAGGGCAGCCTGTTCATTGCCCAGGGCAACGCCCTGTTTTTCGTGTTCGTATGGCAGACGGGCTGAAAGCCCTACAGTACATAGCCCAGGGCAACGCCCTGGGTATGATAGGTAATGCGGAATGTCGCTCTGAAAGAGCAAAAGTATAATTCGTTCAGAATATATGTATTAAAACTTTTGCTCTTACAGAGCGCGTATCTATCTGGGACTATAACCCAGGGTGTCGCTTCGCTTGCCCTGGGCTATGCACTGTTGGGCTTTCAGCCCGGCATTGACTTCCATTGACATCGCTTGCCCTGGGCTATGCACTGTTGGGCTTTGGCTTTCCCTTCGGCCGCCGATTTTCAATTCAGCCCAATGAATGAGGTTCGCTGAATAGTTACAAATAATGAATGGTTGCGGATTTCGGGATTAGTGCTCCGTGAATAGCAATAAGTCAAAGCATTCATTGCATAGGACAAGACAAATTCGCACCAAACTCGGAAAAATAGGGCAAGTTTGGTACGAACTCGTTTTGAGATTTCCAATTATTTCTTGTGGCGGTTGGCGCGCTGCTCGCGGTATTTGGCCTTCTGACGGGCAGATCCGCTGCCGTGTGCGCCGGTGATGTATTTCTTCTTCTTGGCTTTGGTCTTTACCTTGTCGTCGCCGGACTTGGAGCCGCCGCCCCTCCCGAAGCTGATGCCGCGTTCGAGAATCTGGGAGAAATCGTCGTCGTTCATGCGCATAAGGCGGTTGCGTTTAATGGTGGAACAGGCGCACGCCCGTGAAGGCCATGGCGATGCCGTATTTGTCGCAGGTCATGATGACATGGTCGTCGCGCACGGAGCCGCCGGCCTGTGCAATGTACTGCACGCCACTCTTGTGTGCACGCTCGATGTTGTCGCCGAAGGGGAAGAAGGCATCAGACCCCAAGGCCACTCCCGTGTTTTGGGCAATCCAGGCTTTCTTCTCTTCGAGGGTCAGCACGTCGGGCTGGCGGGTGAAGAACTGCTGCCAGGCACCGTCGCGCAGCACGTCATCGTGCTCGTCCTCCGAGATGTACACGTCGATGGTGTTGTCGCGGTCAGCGCGCCGGATGCCTTCCTTGAAGGGCAGAGCCATGACTTTCGGATGCTGGCGAAGCCACCAGATGTCGGCCTTGTTGCCGGCCAGGCGCGTGCAGTGGATGCGGCTCTGCTGTCCGGCACCGATGCCGATGGCCTGTCCGTCCTTCACATAGCAGACGGAGTTGCTCTGCGTGTATTTCAGGGTGATGAGGGCGATGATGAGGTCGCGCTTGGCCTCGGCGGAGAACGTCTTGTTCTGGGTGGGGATGTTCTCGAAGAGCGCATCGTCGTCGAGCTTGATTTCGTTGCGTCCCTGCTCGAAGGTCACACCGAACACCTGCTTACGCTCGATGGGTTCCGGACGGTAGGCAGGGTCAATCTGGATGACATTGTAGGTGCCCTTGCGCTTGGCCTTGAGAATCTCTATGGCCTCGGGCGTGAAGCCGGGGGCAATGACACCGTCGCTGACCTCGCGCTTGAGCAGCGTGGCCGTCACAGCATCGCAGGGGTCGGACAGTGCCACGAAGTCGCCATACGACGACATACGGTCAGCACCGCGAGCGCGGGCATAGGCGCAGGCAATGGGCGACTCGTCGAGTCCGGCCACGTCGTCCACGAAATAGATCTTCTTCAGCGTGTCGCTGAGGGGCAGTCCCACGGCAGCACCTGCGGGCGAGACGTGCTTGAACGAGGCGGCGGCAGCCAGACCCGTGGCGGCCTTCAGCTCGCGGACCAGTTGCCAGGCGTTGAAGGCATCCAGAAAATTGATGTAGCCGGGGCGGCCGTTGATGACCTCGATGGGCAGTTCGCCCTCGGTCATGAAGATGCGCGAGGGCTTCTGGTTCGGATTGCATCCGTACTTGAGTTGTAGTTCTTTCATAGTGTGTCAGTGCTTTGTTTCTGCGCGCAAAGTTACGAAAAATGTGGCAGAATACCGCATCTTGTGGGCATTTCGTTTGGCGAAAAGAAACTTTTCCTGTACTTTTGCATCCGTTATGGAAAAAAAAAGACACGCCCTTCGGAAACTGCTGGAGGCGGTGGAGAAGGAATTGCTGAAGAAGCCCAACGCGAAGACGCTTGACCGGCTGGCGCTGTTGGCCGGATTTCAGGACTGGCAGGCGTTTCAGGACGCGCTGCACGGCGATGACGATGGTATGGCCAATTATGAGGACTGAAAAAGAAAAGAGGCACCGCTGTCGCAGGACAGGATGCCTCTCTCTTCATTTTATCTGCTTTTGTTAGGTACGGCTTATTTGACAATGGCGGTGCGCTTCTCCTTGATGCGTGCTGCCTTACCCGTGAGCTTGCGCAGGTAGTACAGCTTGGCGCGGCGAACCTTACCAACCTTGTTCACTTCAATGCTGTCGATGTTGGGCGACTCGATGGGGAAGATACGCTCTACACCTACCGTGCCCGACATCTTGCGGACGGTGAAACGCTTCTTGTCGCCGTGGCCGTTGATCTTGATGACAACGCCGCGGTAGAGCTGGATGCGCTCTTTGGCACCCTCGATAATTTTGTAAGCGACAGTAATCGTATCGCCAGCCTTGAAAGACGGGAACTTCTTGCCGGTTGCAAATGCTTCTTCAGCAACTTTAATTAAATCCATTTTTCGTTTCTTAAATTAAATTTGTTGTATCGTTCCGACGCAACATAAACAGGCCACTCGTTACTTCCTGCCAGCGATTACGTGGAAAGCGGCTGCAAAGGTACGGCTTTTTCGCGACACTCGCAATTTTTTGCGTTCCTTTTTTTGCCAGTCACCCGATTTTTCGTACTTTTGCACCAAAGAAAGAGACGTTATGAAGAGAAAACTGATGTTTTTTACACTGGCCGCCGCGCTGCTCTCGGCCTGCCACACCAGTCGGCAGGTGGTGTCGGTGGAGCGGCAGCGCATCCTGGTGGACGCGCGCTATGATGCACAACCGGACAGGCGCGCTGCGGAGTTCCTTGCTCCCTACAAACACACGGTGGACAGCGTGATGGGACCCGTAGTGGGGCGCACGACGCACTATATGACCGCACAGCGGCCGGAGGGCGACCTCTCCAACCTGCTGGCCGACATCCTGGTGTGGGCCGGCAAGGACTACGGCGAACAGCCCGCGTTCGGCATCTACAACATGGGTGGCGTGCGGGCGGCATTGCCCCAGGGCGAGGTCACGTATGGCGATGTGCTGGACGTGGCTCCGTTCGAGAACAAGATTGCCTTTGCCACCCTCTCGGGGGCTGAGGTGCTGGAACTGTTCCGCGAGATTGCCCGTGTTGGCGGTGAGGGACTGAGCCATGCCGTGCGGCTGGTCATTGACCGCAAGGGCCAACTGCTGGAAGCCACGCTCAACGGTGAACCCGTAGACCCGAACAAGGACTACCGCATCGTGACCATCGACTATCTCCTTGGTGGGACGGACAGCATGACGACATTCAAGAAGTGTCGCGACATCCATTCGCCACAGCAGGTGGAGAACAACTCGCGCTTTGTCATTATGAACTATTTCCGCGAACAGGCGCGGCAGGGACGTGAAGTGGATGCCCGCATCGAAGGGCGCGTCACGGTGAAGGACTAACCGCTAAAGCATAAACAGAACCGTCATGAAGAATAAGATGAATTATACGTATAACAATAAGGTGTGGATGCTGCTTGCCTTGATGCTGCTGTGCATCGGCCTGGCCATTCCCACAGATACTGAGGCCAAGAAACCCAAACGCCTCGTCATTCTCCACTCCAACGACACGCACTCCACCATCATGCCGGTCAGTGCCCTGCTACCCGACACCATGAAGGCGGGACGCGGTGGCTTCCTGCGCCGCATTGCCCTGCTTCGGGAGGAGCGCAAGGAGAACCCCGACCTGCTCTATCTGGACAGTGGCGACTTCAGTCAAGGATCGGCTTACTACACCCTGTTCAAGGGCGATGTCGAGGTGGGGCTGATGAATCTCATGGGACTGGACGCCGCAACCATCGGCAACCATGAGTTCGACTTCGGACTGGAGAACATGGCGCGGCTGTTCCGCATGGCCAACTTCCCCATCGTCTGCGCCAACTACGACTTCACGGGCACGCCCTGTGAGGGATTGGTCAAGCCTTATGTCATCCTTCACCGCCAAGGACTGAAAATCGGTGTGTTCGGTCTCTCGCCGAAGATGGAAGGACTGGTGGCTGAAAAGAACTGCCAGGGTGTTGCGTACCTCGACCCCGTGGAGACGGCGCGGCAGACCGCCGCACTGCTCAAGGAACAGAAGAAGTGTGACGTGGTGATTTGTCTGTCGCACATGGGGTGGGGCGAAGGTCCGGAGTACGACACGGGCGTGATACAAGGCTCGCGCTACATCGACCTCGTTCTGGGCGGACACACGCACACCTATATGAAGCAGCTGAAGTACGTCAAAGACCTCGACGGTCGCAGCGTTCCCGTAGACCAGAATGGCAAACATGCCGTTTGGGTGGGCAAAATGGTGCTTACGGTGGAGTAAAAGAGCCTTTCTCCAGTGGTAATGACAGGCTCGGGAAAGTATTTGTTACAAATGGCAAGGGCATTGTGTGCTTTTATATTTATCTTTGCAGACGGAAAGAAAATATGAAAGACATCATGCAGTGTTTGAGAATTTTGTCGGTCAGGGGTGTACTGGCCGGATTGTTGTTGCTGGCCAGCGTGTCGGCATATGGAGCGTCGCGACTGTTCAACCGCGACTGGAAATTTGTTTTGGGTGATGTGGCCGGAGCAGCAGCTCCGGACTTCAACGACGAGGCGTGGGAGTCTATTGGCTTGCCGCACTCGTTCAGTATTCCCTACTTCGAGTCGAAGCAGTTTTATATGGGCTACGGCTGGTATCGTAAGGCGTTCGTGCTGGAACAGGCCGACCTGGGCAAAGCCGTCAGTCTGGAGTTTGACGGTGTGTTTCAGGACGCGGAGGTTTATGTCAATGGCCAACTGGCCGGCAGACACCTCGGAGGATACACGGGATTCTCCATCCCCCTCACTCCCTTTGTGCAAATTGGTAAAAATGTAGTGGCCGTCCGTGTCAACAATCTGTGGCGCGCCGACGTCGCGCCGCGCGCCGGTGAACACGTCTTCAGCGGTGGTATTTACCGCAATGTGTACCTTTCCGTCAAGAGTCCCGTCCATGTGGCCTGGTCAGGACTGGCCCTCTCCACGCCCGACTTGTCCGCCACGGCAGGCCAGTCGTCGGCGGTGAAGGTGGGACTGACCTTGGAAAACACTTCCCGGCAGGACGAAACGGTGGAGGTGCGGCTGTCGGTTGTGGATGCCCGCGGCAAGTGCAGGGCAACAGTTCGCAAGCGCATGGCGGTACAGGCTGGCCGACAGGCGGTGGACACCCTGTGGACGCCACGAGTGAAGAAACCGGAACTGTGGTCGCCGGAAACACCGGTGCTTTATACCCTGAAGACGCAAGTGCTGAAAGGCGGCAAGGTCTTGGACGAGCATCTTTCTTCCTTTGGCTTCCGATGGGTGGACTGGACGGCCGACCGCGGCTTCTTCCTCAACGGCAAGTACACGGTGTTGCACGGTGCGAATGTCCATCAGGACCAAGCCGGGTGGGGCGATGCCGTCACCGACTCGGCGGCTTGGCGCGACGTGAAGATGATCAAGGATGCAGGCATGAACTTCATCCGCGGTTCGCATTACCCCCATTCGCCGACCTTCGTCAAGGCGTGCGATGAGCTGGGCGTGATGTTTTGGTCGGAAGCCCCCTTCTGGGGCACGGCCGGCACTGGGCGCGACGGCTGGTGGACAGCCAGTGCTTATCCCACTACGGCCAAGGACACGGCCGCCTTCGAACAGAGTTGTCTGCAACAGTTGGAGGAGATGATACGCATTCACCGCAACAGTCCGTCCGTCATCGTATGGAGCATGTGCAACGAACCGTTCTTCACGGCTAACGGTACGATGGAGGGCGTGAAGCGACTCTTGAAACGCATGGTGGCGCTGACGCACCAGACAGACCCGACGAGAAAGGTCGCCATCGGCGGTTGCCAGCGCCCGGTGGACCAGAACCGCATAGACCGCATCGGCGATGTGGCAGGATATAATGGCGACGGCGCCAACATTACGGAATTTCAGAATCCCGGTGTCGCCAGTATGGTGTCGGAGTACGGAAGCACGATAGACCGCCGCCCGGGCAAGTTGGCTCCGGGATGGGGAGACTTGGCGCGCCACGAAGGCTACAAGGGCCGCACGTGGCGGAGCGGACAGGCCATCTGGTGCGCCTTCGACCATGGCACCGTGGCCAACGGCGACTTCGGCAGAATGGGATTTGTGGACTACCAGCGTCTGCCCAAACGTCGCTATTACTGGTATCAGAAAGAGAACTTGGGCATTGAACCTCCGGCGGAAGCCCAGGCAGGAACACCGGAACGGATGGTGCTGGCGGCCTCCAAGACCCAAGGCATCCGAGCCGACGGAACGGACGACGCCCATCTGACGGTGACGATGACCGACCGCGACGGCAACGCCGTGAGCAATAGTCCCGATGTCACGTTGCGCATCGTGAGCGGCCCGGGGCGGTTCCCGACGGGTTCCAGCATCACCTTCAGCCGCGATTCCGACATCTGCATCATGGACGGCAAGGCAGCCATGACCATCCGCTCCTACTATGCCGGGGAAACCGTGGTGGAGGCAGTGTCGGAGGGACTGCCAACGGCGCGCATCACCCTTTCTTTCACGGGCGCACCGGCATACGAGCCAGGCGTGTCGAAGCAGAGCGGTGAGCATCCCTACCGCCGCTTCGTCTCTTCCATGCAGCAACACACGCTCTTGACGCTGGGAAAGGGTAATCCCACTTTCGCCTCCTCCATGCAGGCCGCACACACCTCGCCACAGGCCACTGACGGCGATCCGTCCACGTGTTGGATGCCGGAACAGACAGATGCGCATCCCACCCTGACACTCGACATGGAACGCTGCGTCTACATCCAGCAGGTGCATCTGACGTTCCCGCAGAAGGCCGTCTATCGGTTTGTGCTGGAAGGGTCGCTGGACGGCGAGACGTGGTTCATGCTGACCGACAAGGGAAAGAACACGGAGGCGATGGCGGTGCAGCACATTCAAATACAGGACACGCACATCATGACGCGCTTCCTGCGCTTGCGCTTCTCCGACACGGAGACCTACGCGGCAGGACTGGCGGAGATAACGGCCGACGTGGTGGAATGACGCTTCGGACAATAACAGAGACTCTATAAGACAAACAACAATAAAAAACTAAAAGCAACATGAAGCAAATGAAAAGAAGTGGGGTCGTGGCCGCCCTAATGGCCTGTTTCTTGATGCCGGCAGTTGCCAGCGGAAACGCGCAGGCGGACAATGCCACGCGACTGTGGTACAACGCGCCTGCCCGCCACTGGCTGGAGGCACTGCCCATCGGCAACTCCCATTTGGGAGCGATGGTCTATGGCGGAACCACCGACGAGAACATCCAGATTAACGAGGAGACGTTCTGGAGCGGCGGACCGCACGACAACAACAGCACGAAGTCGTTGGCCTTGCTGCCAGAG
Organism: Acutalibacteraceae bacterium; assembly: GCA_963599475.1. Classification (GTDB taxonomy): domain Bacteria; phylum Bacteroidota; class Bacteroidia; order Bacteroidales; family Bacteroidaceae; genus Prevotella. The sequence goes on from CAVBXH010000069.1 coordinate 8,100, forward strand.
GTGCGCCAGCTGATCTTCGACGGCAAGGAGGAAGAGGCGGCCAAGGTTCTCAACAGCGACTTTGTCGTAGGTCCCCACGGCATGCGCTTCCTGCCAATGGCCAATCTGCACATTCAGATGAAGGCAGACGGCAAGGCAGAGCAGTTCGTGAGAGACCTCGACTTGCGGAAGGCACTGGCCACAACCTCCTTTGTCATCAACGGCGTGAAGTACGAGCGCACGACGTTCGCATCGCTGGCCGACGGGGTCATTGTCTGCCACATCAAGGCGAGCAAGAAGGGCGCACTGGCGTTCGACATCCGACTGGACGCTCCCTTTGAACATCAGGCGCAGACGACCGACCGCGGCGCAACGCTGACCGTGAAGGGACAGGACCAGGAGGGCATCAAGGCCGCGCTCACGGCAGAATGTGTGGCCGAGGTGCAGAACAACGGAACGGAGGCCACCATCATCGTGACGGCGGCCACCAACTTTGTCAATTACCGTGACGTGTCCGGCAATGCCGCCCAGCGCAATGCCGAGTATCTCCGCAAGGTGAAGGGAATGACGTATTCCCAACTGCTGAAACGCCACGTGGAGGCTTACCAGAAGCAGTTCGACACCGTGGCATTGCAGCTCCCGACGGATGCCAACGCACAACTGCCCACCGACCAGCGACTGGACCGTTTTGTGGGCAGTAAGGACATGGCGATGGTGGCGCTGATGTTCAACTACGGACGCTATCTGCTGATTTCCTCATCGCAGCCCGGCGGACAGGCCGCCAATCTGCAAGGGGTGTGGAACGACAATAAGACAGCACCGTGGGACAGTAAATACACCATCAACATCAATACGGAGATGAACTACTGGCCGGCAGAGGTGACGAACCTAAGCCAGACGACCGGGCCGTTGTTCTCTTTGGTCAAGGACCTGAGCGAGACGGGAGCCAAGACGGCGCGGGAGATGTATGGCTGCCGGGGCTGGATGGCCCACCACAACACCGACCTGTGGCGCATTGCCGGACCCGTGGACGGCGCACAGTGGGGCATGTTCCCCAACGGCGGTGCATGGCTCTCCACCCATCTGTGGCAACACTATCTCTACACGGGCGACAAGGCGTTCCTGCGCGAATGGTACCCGGTGCTGAAGGGTGCAGCCCTGTTCTATCTCGACTATATGCAGTCGCTTCCCGGCACGCCGTGGAAGGTGACGGTGCCTTCGGTCAGCCCGGAGCAAGGTCCTATGGGGAAGAAGACCGCCGTCACCGCAGGCTGCACCATGGACAATCAGATTGCTTTCGACGCACTGTCCAACGCCATCCACGCCTCGGAAATCTTGGGCACGGACGAGGCAGATCGCAAGGCCATGCAGGAACTGCTGGCGCAGATCCCACCCATGCAGATTGGTAAGTACGGCCAGTTGCAGGAGTGGCTCATCGATGCTGATGACCCCAAGAACGAGCATCGCCACATCTCCCATCTCTATGGCCTTTATCCCTCCAACCAGATTTCGCCCTTCTCACATCCCGAGTTGTTCCACGCCGCCGCCAACACGCTGACGCAACGCGGCGACATGGCGACGGGATGGAGCCTGGGGTGGAAGACGAATTTCTGGGCGCGGATGCTGGACGGCAACCATGCGTTCAAGATCATCAGCAATATGCTGCATCTCTTGCCGGTCGTCCAGCCCGAAGGGACACCGGAGCGCGAGGACGGACGCACCTATCCCAACCTCTTCGATGCGCATCCGCCGTTCCAGATTGACGGCAACTTCGGTGTGACGGCAGGCATCGCCGAGATGCTCCTGCAGAGCCACGACGGTGCGGTCCATCTCCTGCCTGCCCTGCCCGACGCATGGGCAGACGGTGCGGTGAAGGGCTTGTGCGCGCGCGGCGGCTTCGTGGTGGACATGAAGTGGAGCGGCGGCAAGCTGTCCGTGGCCAAGGTGCGCTCCACCATCGGCGGCACGTTGCGCCTGCGTTCGTATGTGCCGTTGAAGGCCAAGGGGCTGAAGAAGGCGGAGGGCGCGTGTCCCAACGTACTGCTTGAACCGGCTGTTGTCAAGCAGCCCGTAGTGCAGCAGCGCGTGGCGGAAGGCGTGACAGCTCACATCCCCACGGTGTATGAATATGACTTGGAGACCAAAGCCGGTGAAACGTATATTATCAACTAAAAACATAAATGGCATGAAAAAAGTATTGTTTACAGCGTGCTGCGCGACACTCTTGGGACTGTCGCACCCCGCAGCCGCCCAGTCGTGGACGGCAGACAACGGAAACGGCACGTACACCAACCCTCTGTTTTATGACGAGTTTTCCGACCCCGACATCATTCGGGTGGGCGAGGACTATTACCTGGCCGGAACGACCATGCACAGCGTGCCGGGACTGGTGGTGCTCCATTCCAAAGACCTGGTGAACTGGGAGTTTGCGTCCTATTGCTTCGACCGTTTCGACAACTCGGACGACTTCAACCTGCGCAACGGCAAGGAGGCGTATGGACAGGGCATCTGGGCACCGGCCATCCGCTATCACAACGGTAAGTTCTACATCTTCTCCAACGTCAACGGACACGGTCTGCAGGTGTTTATCTCCGACAGTGCCTACGGCCCTTGGAAGCACCAGAAAATCAACGGCGACATCTACGACCTCTCTGTCCTTTTCGACGAGGACGGCAAGATCTACGCCGTACACAAATACGGCAACGTGACGGTGACGGAGCTGAAGCCCGACCTCAGCGGCCCGGTGGAGGGCAGCAGCAAGGTGGTGATTCCCGAAGGCAACGCCATGGGGGAGGGCCATCATGTCTACAAGATCAACGGGATGTATTACATCCTGTCTGCCGACTACTCACCGATGGGACGTATGCAGTGTGCCCGGAGCAAGAGCATCTGGGGACCCTACGAGACGTGTGCCATCAGTGTGCGCGAGTCGTTCGGCTATTCTGCGGCGTGGGTGGTCAACAATATGGGCATCGGACGACCGCTCCCCGAGGACGGCTTCACCTTCAAGTCTGCACGCCCCGACGACGCGCGGCTGGTCTGCGCCACGATCCATCAGGGCGGCATCGTTGAGGCACCCGACGGCACATGGTGGGGCGTGTCCATGCAGGACTTCAACGCCGTGGGACGCACCACCTGCCTCTCGCCCGTGACGTGGGTGGACGGCTGGCCGTATTTCGGACTGGAGAAGAACCTGGGACGCTCGCCGCGCACGTGGTTCAAACCCAACAACAAGGTGACGACGCCCCATGCACCCTACGACCGCTGTGACGACTTCTCGGGCAAGACGCTCAAGCCCGTATGGCAGTGGAACCACAACCCCAACGACAGGATGTGGTCACTCAACAAGGAACGCAAGGGTTGGCTGCGCCTCCACGCCATGCCTGCCAAGCAGTTGCTGTGGGCCAAGAACTCACTCACGCAGCGCGCCATGGGTCCTGTGTCTTACACCTCGGTGAAGGTGGATGCCTCGCGCCTGAAGGTGGGCGACGAGGCCGGACTGGGAGCTATCAATACACCATACGCTTCGTTGGGCGTGGTAAAGACCGACGAGGGGTTGCGCCTGCGGTGGTACGACCAAAATGCCAACAAGGGCGCGGTGAAGGAATTCGACGGCAAGGTGGTGTGGCTCCGCCTGTGGGGCGACTACGACAAGAGCGTGCTGCAGTATTCCTACTCGCTGGACGGCATCCACTGGACCAATATTGGCGACCGAATACTGTCTCCCTATCAGCTGAAGACCTTCCAGGGCGTGCGCGTGGCACTCTATGCCTTCAATAGAAATGGGAAGAAGGGCGGCGTGGCCGACTTCGACGACTTCAAGGTGGAGGAGCCCCTGGCCGACAGAACTGCCAATCTCCCCGTGGGCAAGCAGGTGGTGCTTTCCAATCTTGCGGACAGCACACTGTTCTTGGCCAACAAACATGGGTTGATTCATATCGGATGGGACAAGGCCGACCGTCGCCCGGAGGTGATTTTCGAGGTCGTTGACGGCGGAGACGGCACGGTGAAGCTGAAGTGTGCCGACGGCCGTTACGTCTACATTGCCGGTGCTGGACTGTCGGGCGATGTTCGTCTGACCACCGATGCCGGGAAGGCCGAGCGGTTCGTATGGCAGGACATGCTCTACAACCGTTGCATGCTGCTGTCGCTGAAGACGCAGCGTTACGTTGGGAAGAATCCCGTGGACGGCAGTCCTTATGCTGCCGACTTCCAGGGAGCGGATGCAGGCATGAGGAATGGCTGCGTGTTCCGCTGGGAAGTCTATTCGAAATAAAAAGTGAGTGCTACCATTCTACTGTGGGCTGCCTTTGCGGCCATGGTAAATGGTAGCATATTTTTGTCTTTGATGCGGTTGATGTGGCTCTTGTCGTAGGAGTCCGTGAGTCCGTACATGAACTTCAGTTCGGGTCTTAGCTTGAAGAAGGGCAGATAGAAGTCACAGCCCACGCCGACTTCCAGTACCACGTCCGACCGCTTGAGCCGGATGGCTTCGTTGCCGCTGCTGTTGCTGAGATTGAACATGGGGTTGATGCCCGCCATCACGTACGGGCGGTAGTTGTTGAACCGCTCGGCACCGAAGATGAGGTCGAAGGCGGAGGAGATATAGGCCGTCTTTAGCTCTTGCTGCTGTTCGACGGCATTGCCCTTCGCGTCTGTCGCCAGCAGGTTGTGGTAGGTGAGGTGGCGAGTGCCGAAGAGTAGGGCAGGGGCTATGCGGAACTGGAGGTGGGTGCTGAGGCGCAACTCTCCCAGCGCGCCCACGGTGAACCCCGCGTCCCATCGGTCTTGGTCCACGACCACGTGGCTTTGGTGCTCCACGCCGTCCTCGTCCACATAGGTGGTCAGTCCCGTATTCCGAAACTCGATGTCCTGCCAGTGCGTTCCCACCAAGATGCCGAAGTGGAACACGCGTTGGTCCATATACGGTTTGTTCTGCACGCGGCGCTGCTGGGCAAAGCCGCACGGCGACAGGGTCAGCAACACGGTCAGGAGCGTGAAAATCCTTGTCTTCATGCCTCCAATAACGTGCCCCTTTCGCCATTTATTGTGTGCAACCGCGAAAAAAGACTACCAAGAATTAGGTAGTTTCGAAAATATTGCATACCTTTGCACCATCAATATTAAGTATTCACATTTAACTAAACAAATAACAAGAATTATGGCATACGTAATTGGTGACGACTGCATCGCATGCGGTACATGTATCGACGAGTGTCCCGTAGGAGCTATCTCTGAGGGCGACAAGTATTCTATTGACCCCGACGCTTGCACAGAGTGTGGCACTTGCGCTGGTGTTTGTCCTTCAGAAGCTATCAGCCTTCCTGCATAAGAGACAAAGCACGTCAAGAAACAGAACCCTCCACCACCCGTGGAGGGTTTTTTCATCGCTCATAGATTGATGACCGCGAAATCCGGTTAAACGGTTAAAGTCTTTCGGAAAAACAAATTTTCCTCATGACACCAATAGGTGTTGGCATACCCTTGGCATACACTTGGCATAGTGTAGGCAAGCCCTAGGCAAGTCCTAGGCAAGTCCCCAGTCTTGCGAAAGTCTTGCCTGGTCTTGGTTAGGTCTTGGTTAGGTCTTGGTTAGGTCTTGCCTAGGACGAGATCAGTGAGCCAGTCTGAACATGTACGCCCCGCAAAGGAAACGCTCCAGTGCATCGGCGACAAGAACCAGTACCGCACTGCTCTCCGCCCTCGGCCTGTCCATAGGGTAAGTCCGTCCCCTACTTTTTGGCAAAACGTCTGTCATATTTGTGTTATTTCGGTTTTTCGGGGCAGAGGGAACGGACATCTCGGATTTTTTGCCTACATTTGCAATCAATTAAGAATTAAGAATTAATAATTAAGAATTTATGAAGACGCTCATCTTGAC
>CAVBXH010000070.1:0-13920 GCA_963599475.1 Acutalibacteraceae bacterium
CCGCTAAGCAAAACAAAATTATAATATATTATAAACGTTTATGAATTTTACTTTGTTAATTACCGTCCTCGTGACGGCTATTACACTGGTGGTGGCAGCGTACGTGATGGCCAAACTGCTTGGTCCGCGGAGCTACAACAAGGTGAAAGGCGAACCGTATGAGTGCGGTATTCCCACGCACGGCACCTCTTGGTTGCCCGTCAGCGTCGGTTTCTACCTGTTTGCCATCCTCTTCCTCATGTTCGATGTGGAAACGGTTTTCCTCTATCCATGGGCAGTAGTAGTGAAGGAACTGGGTGCAGCAGCCCTGCTGAGCATCGGCTTCTTCCTGGTCGTATTAGTGTTCGGGCTGGCATACGCCTGGCGGAAAGGAGCGCTGGAATGGAAATGAAACCGAAAATCAAGAGTATTCCCTACGAGGAATTCAAGGACAACGCCACACTGGAGAAGCTCGTGGACGAGTTGCATGAGGGCGGCGTCAACGTGGTGACAGGATCGCTCGACCAGTTGATTAACTGGGGACGCTCCAACTCCCTCTGGTCGCTGACCTTCGCCACCTCCTGCTGCGGCATTGAGTTCATGGCCTGCGGCTGCTCGCGCTACGACTTTGCACGCTTCGGCTTCGAGGTGACGCGCAACTCCCCCCGCCAGGCCGACCTGATCATGTGCGCCGGCACCATCACCCACAAGATGGCTCCGGCGCTGAAGCGTCTTTACGACGAGATGGCCGAGCCGAAGTATGTGGTGGCCGTGGGCGGCTGTGCCATCAGCGGCGGCCCCTTCAAGTCGAGCTACCACGTGGTGAAGGGCATCGAGGAAATCGTGCCCGTCGACGTGTTCATCCCCGGCTGTCCGCCGCGCCCCGAAGCCATCATGTACGGCATGATGCAGTTGCAGCGCAAGGTGAAGATTGAGAAGTTCTTCGGTGGAGCCAACCACAAGCAGTCGAAGGCGGAGCGCGCCCTCGGCGTGTCGAACGAGGAACTCGTGGCGCGCCATCTGGGTGACCACCGCCGCGAACCCATCGTGGTGACCGACGTGCCCCAGGAGTTTGTAGAACAAATGAAACAAGAAAAGGAGGAGAACGCATGAAACTGGAACATTTAGTATTCGATTTCGACAAGTTCGCCTCGGAGATGCAGAACTTGAAGGACAAGAAGCACTTTGACTATCTTGTCACCATCGTAGGCGAGGACTTCGGTGCAGAAGAGGGCCTCGGCTGTATCTATATCCTTGAAAACACCGACAGCCACGAGCGTTGCAGCGTGAAGATGCTGGCCAAGGTGGTGGACGGCGAGAGCGTGATTCCCACCGTGACCAGCGTATGGCACGTGGCAGACCTGCTGGAACGCGAGGTCTACGACTTCTTCGGCATCCTCTTCCTCGGCCATCCCGATCTTCGCCGCCTCTTCCTGCGCAACGACTTCAAGGGCTACCCCTTCCGCAAGGACTGGGTGTTCAACGACGACTATGTGCTGGAGGACGACAAGGAGCCGGACTACGGCATGGAATACTGGCTGGACAAGGACGGACACCTCTGCTCCAAGCAGAACAAGTTGTTCACCGACGACGACTACGTCATCAACATCGGTCCACAGCACCCCTCCACCCACGGCGTGCTGCGCCTGCAGACTGTGCTCGACGGCGAGACCGTGAAGCGCGTCTATCCCCACTTAGGCTACATCCACCGCGGCATCGAGAAGATGTGCGAGAGCTACACCTATCCGCAGACCCTCGCCCTGACCGACCGCCTGAACTACCTCTCCGCCATGATGCACCGCCACGCACTGGTGGGCGTCATTGAAGAGGGAATGGGCGTGGAACTGACCGACCGCATCAAGTACATCCGCACCATCATGGACGAGTTGCAGCGTCTGGACTCCCACCTGCTGTACGTCGGTTGCTGCGCACAGGACATGGGCGCGCTGACCGCCTTCCTCTATTCCATGCGCGACCGCGAGCACGTGCTCAACTGCATGGAGGAGACCACCGGCGGACGACTCATCCAGAACTACTACCGCATCGGTGGCCTGCAGGATGACATCGACCCCCACTTCGTGGAGAACGTGAAGGCACTCGTCAAGTACCTCAAGCCGATGATACAGGAGTACGTCGACGTGTTCGGCGACAACATCATCACCCACAACCGCTTCGAGAAGGTAGGTCCGATGAACCTCGAGGACTGCATCAGCTACGCCGTGACAGGTCCTGCCGGACGTGCCTCGGGCTGGAAGAACGACGTGCGCAAGAACCACCCGTACGACATGTACGACAAGGTGGAGTGGGAGCAGGTCATCATGACCGGCTGCGACACGATGGACCGCTACACCTGCCACATCCAGGAGATGTACCAGAGCCTGCGCATCATCGAGCAGCTCATCGACAACATCCCGGCTGGCGACTTCTACGTGAAGCAGAAGCCCATCATCAAGGTGCCCGAAGGACAGTGGTACTTCTCGGTGGAGGGTGCCAGCGGCGAGTTCGGTGTCTATCTCGACTCGCGCGGCGACAAGAGCCCGTACCGCCTGAAGATGCGCCCGATGGGCTTGTCGCTCACCGGCGCGCTCGACGCGATGCTGCGCGGACAGAAGATTGCAGACCTCGTGGCAACGGGTGCCGCCATCGACTTCGTGATTCCCGACATTGACCGTTAAACCCCAAAAGAACGTAGAATATCATGTTTGACTTTTCAATAATAACAAACTGGATAGACCAGCTGCTCCGCACCACCCTGGGACTGGGCAACTTCTGGTCGATACTGATAGAGTGCGTGCTGATCGGTGCGGGAATCCTGGTGGGATATGCGCTGATTGCCATTGCGCTGATTTTTATGGAACGTAAGGTGTGTGCCTACTTCCAGTGCCGTCTCGGCCCGATGCGCGTGGGCTACTGGGGCTTGCTGCAGGTGTTTGCCGACGTGCTGAAGATGCTCATCAAGGAGATCTTCTTCGTGGACAAGGCCGACAAGCTGCTCTATGCCGTCGCTCCGCTGCTGGTCATCATCGGCTCGGTGGGCGCGTTCTCGTTCCTGCCGTGGAACAACGGCGCAACAGTGCTCGACTTCAACGTCGGCGTGTTCCTGCTGACGGCCATTTCGTCCATCGGCGTGGTGGGCATCTTCCTCGCCGGATGGAGCTCCAATAACAAGTACTCGGTGGTGTCCGCCATGCGCGGAGCCGTGCAGATGATTTCCTATGAGATGTCGCTCTGCCTCTGTCTGATCACCGCCGTCGTACTGACCGGCACCATGCAGGTGTCCGGCATCGTGGAGGCGCAGACGGGACCCTGGCGCTGGCTCATCTTCCAGGGCCACATCCCGGCCATCATCGCCTTCCTGGTGTTCCTCGTGGCCGGCAACGCCGAGGCCAACCGCGGTCCGTTCGACATGGCGGAGGCTGAGAGCGAGCTGACCGCTGGCCACCACACGGAGTATTCGGGCATGGGCTTCGGCTTCTTCTATCTGGCCGAGTTCCTCAACCTGTTCATCATCGCCGGCGTTGCCGCCACGGTATTCCTCGGCGGCTGGGCACCCGTCAACATCGGCGTGGAAGCCTTCGACCAGGTGATGAACTACATTCCCGGCATCGTGTGGTTCATGGGCAAGTCCTTTGCTTTGGTGTGGCTGCTGATGTGGGTCAAGTGGACGTTCCCGCGCCTGCGCATTGACCAGATCCTGAAACTCGAATGGAAATATCTCATGCCGCTGGCCCTCATCAACCTCGTGCTGATGACCGTCGTCGTGGCACTCGGATGGTATATTAAATAAGGTGTAAAGAAGAGAAATGGAAAATAACCAATCATATTTCGGAGAACTCGGGCACGGAGTGAAGACGCTCCTGACGGGAATGAAGGTCACTTGGAAGGAATACTTCAAGGACTTCTTCACCAACAAGTCGACGGAGCAGTATCCCGAGAACCGCAAGACAACACTCCACGTGGCCAAGCGCCACCGTGGCCGTCTCGTGTTCAAGCGTGGCGAAGACGGGGCATACAAGTGTACGGCCTGCACGCTGTGTGAGAAGACCTGTCCGAACGGCACCATCAAGATTACCTCGCACATGGAGGAGGATGCCGAGACGGGCAAGAAGAAAAAGGTGCTCGACGACTACCGCTACGACCTCGGCGACTGTATGTTCTGCCAGCTGTGTACCAATGCGTGCAACTTCGACGCCATCGAGTTTGTCAACGATTTCGAGAATGCCGTGTTCGACCGCAACAGCCTGGTGCTCCACCTCGACAAGGAGGTCTACCAGGGAGGCTCGCTGCCCAACCTGATGGACGGCGGTGCGGAGATGACCATCGGTAAGTTTAACACTAAAACGAAGTAAGGACTATGGCTAATTTAGTAATGTTTTGCATCCTCGCTGTCGTCATCCTCGGCTCTGCCGTGCTGTGCGTGACGACGAAGCGGATCATGAGAGCCGCAACCTTTATGTTGTTCGTGCTCTTCGGCGTGGCAGGTCTTTACTTCCTGCTCGACTACACCTTCCTGGGCGCCGCACAGATTTCGGTCTATGCCGGCGGCGTGACGATGATCTACGTCTTCGCCATCCAGTTGGTCAACAAGCGAACCCTGCAGGGACTGGTGGAACGTATGAAGGGCAGCCGTGTCGTCATGGGCGCGCTGCTGAGCGTGGTCGGACTGGCCACGGTGGTACTGGTGTTCCTCAAGAACGATATGTTGCGCGGAATGTCGCGCTATGTCTGTGCGGTGTCTCCCGACAAGGAGGTGCCCATGCGTGAAATCGGTCACGCGCTGGTTGGTGCTGGCAAGTATCAGTATGTGCTCCCCTTCGAGTTCATCTCGCTGTTCCTGCTGGCCTGCATCATCGGTGCGTTGGTAGTATCAAGAAAGGAGGACTAAGACTATGGTACCAGTAGAATTATATTTCATCCTGAGCGCGCTGCTGTTCTTCATCGGCGTGTTCGGCTTCGTGACCCGTCGCAATCTGATTGCCATGCTCATCTCCATTGAGTTGGTGCTCAATGCGGTCGACATCAATTTCGCGGCCTTCAACCGACTGCTCTATCCCGATAGTATGGAGGGCATGTTCATGACGCTCTTCTCCATCGGCGTGAGCGCTGCCGAGTCGGCCGTAGCGATTGCAATCATCATCAATGTCTATCGCCGTTTCAAGAGCGACAGCGTTGACAGTATTAAAAACATGAAATGGTAATTAAGAAGTGATGGATTACAGTTATACATTTTTGATTCTGCTTCTGCCCGCCCTCTCGTTCCTCGTGTTGGGACTCTGCGGCATGAAGCTGTCCCACAAGGCAGCAGGTCTTGTCGGCACCACTTCGTTGGGACTCGTGACGGCGCTGTCTTATCTGACGGCATTCAGCTATTTCTCCGCGCCCCGTCTGGCCGACGGCACTTTCGCCACGGTCGTGCCCTACAACTTCACTTGGCTGCCACTGGGCAATCTCCACTTTGACATGGGCATCCTGTTGGACCCCATCTCGGTGATGATGCTCATCGTCATCTCGACGGTCAGCCTGATGGTACACATCTATTCGTTCGGCTATATGCACGGCGAGAAAGGCTTCCAGCGCTACTACGCGTTCCTGAGCCTGTTCACCATGTCGATGCTCGGCCTGGTGGTCGCCACGAACATCTTCCAGATGTATCTGTTCTGGGAACTCGTGGGCGTGTCGTCCTACCTGTTGATTGGCTTCTACTATCCGCTGAAGCCGGCCATTGCCGCCTCCAAGAAGGCGTTCATCGTGACGCGCTTTGCCGACCTCTTCTTCCTCATCGGCATCCTGATTTTCGGTTACTATACCGAGTCGTTCAGCTTCTCGTTTGCTGGAACGATAGAGATGGGCGCAGGCGCTACGCCGTTCATTGCTGGCAACACGGCCAAGGCGGTGGCTGCCGGAGCGTTCATCCTGCCCACAGCCCTCGTGCTGATGTTCATCGGTGGCGCAGGTAAGAGTGCGATGTTCCCGTTGCACATCTGGCTGCCCGATGCCATGGAAGGTCCTACGCCAGTGTCAGCCCTCATCCATGCCGCCACGATGGTGGTGGCCGGTGTGTTCCAGGTGGCCCGTATGTTCCCGCTGTGGATGGAATATGCCCAGCCGCAGTTGAGCATCGTGGTGTGGGTCGGTGTCTTCACTGCCTTCTACGCTGCTGCCGTGGCCTGTGCCCAGAGCGACATCAAGCGCGTGCTGGCCTTCTCCACCATCTCGCAGATTGCCTTTATGATGGTGGCACTCGGCGTCAGCCTGCCCGGCCATGAGGGCGTGCTCGACAACCACGCACAGCTGGGCTACATGGCTTCCATGTTCCACCTGTTCACCCACGCCATGTTCAAGGCTTGCCTGTTCCTCGGTGCTGGCTGCATCATCCATGCCGTCCACTCCAACGAGATGGCGATGATGGGTGGCCTCCGCAAGTATATGCCCATTACGCACATCACCTTCCTCATCAGCTGTCTGGCCATCGCCGGCATTCCCTTCTTCTCGGGCTTCTCCTCGAAGGACGAGATCATCACGGCCTGCTTCGCCTACAGTCCTGTGGTGGGATGGATCATGACGGGCATTGCCGCCATGACGGCCTTCTATATGTTCCGCCTGTACTACGGCATCTTCTGGGGCACGGAGAACAAGGAAGCCCATGCGCACCATACGCCGCATGAGGCTCCGCTCACGATGACCATCCCCTTGATTGTCCTCTGTGTCATCACGGTGGGTGTCGGTGTCTACACCACCATTGCAGGCTTTGCCGGATGGGGCGGCAGCTTCGGCGACTTCGTGACAGCCAGCGGCCAGGCCTACACCATCCATTTCGACGTGCAGATTGCCTTGACCTCTACGGTCATTGCCATCCTGAGCATCGCCCTCGCCACCTATATCTACAAGGGCGAGAGCCAGCCCATTGCCGACCGCCTGTATCGGCAGTTCCCGCGCCTGCATCGTGCGGCCTACAAACGTTTCTATCAGGATGAAATCTGGCAGTATGTCACCCATCGCATCATCTTCCGTTGCATCTCCAAGCCCGTGGCCTGGTTCGACCGCCATGTGGTCGACGGCACGTTCAACTTCCTGGCATGGGGAGCCAACGAGGCCGGCGAGTCCATCCGTCCCTGGCAGAGCGGCGATGTGCGGCAGTATGCCGTATGGTTCCTCACTGGCACGGTGGCACTGACACTCGTGCTGTTGGCCTGTGCACTCTGAACATTATGAATAAAGAAAAATCGAAACAATGAGTATATTGACATTATTCGTAGTAATACCTGCCCTGATGCTCGTCGGCCTTTGGCTGAGCAAGAGCCTCAATCAGGTGCGTGGCGTGATGGTGGCCGGCGCGTCGTGTCTGCTGGCACTGTCCATTTGGCTGACCGTCTATTTTGTCCAGCAGCGCGCTGCCGGCAATACCGACGTGATGCTGCTCACGGCCAGCACGCCGTGGTTCAAGCCGCTCAACATTGCCTATTCCGTGGGTGTCGACGGCATCTCGGTGGTGATGCTGCTGCTGTCGAGCATCATCGTCTTCACCGGCACGTTCGCCTCGTGGCGGCTGCAGCCACTGACGAAGGAGTATTTCCTGTGGTTCACACTGCTGTCCACGGGCGTCTATGGCTTCTTCATCTGCACCGACCTCTTCACCATGTTCATGTTCTATGAGGTAGCCCTCATCCCGATGTACCTGTTGATTGGTGTCTGGGGCAGCGGCAACAAGGAGTATGCGGCCATGAAGCTGACGCTGATGCTGATGGGCGGTTCCGCCCTGCTGATTATCGGCATCCTCGGCATCTATTATTTCAGTGGACACACCACGATGAACGTGACGGCCATTGCCGCCCTGCACAACATCCCCGTGGAGATACAGAAGATTTTCTTCCCCTTCATCTTCATCGGCTTCGGCGTGCTCGGTGCGATGTTCCCGTTCCACACGTGGTCGCCCGACGGTCATGCTTCGGCCCCGACGGCTGTCTCCATGCTCCACGCCGGCGTGCTGATGAAACTGGGAGGCTACGGCTGCTTCCGCGTGGCTATGTACCTCCTGCCTGACGCTGCCAGCGAACTGGCTTGGATCTTCCTGATTCTGACCACCATCTCGGTGGTGTATGGTGCGTTCTCTGCGTGCGTACAGACCGACTTGAAGTATATCAACGCCTATTCGTCAGTGTCCCACTGCGGTCTGGTGCTCTTCGCCCTGCTGATGATGACCAAGACCTCGTGCACCGGTGCCATCCTGCAGATGTTGTCGCACGGTCTGATGACGGCCCTCTTCTTTGCCCTCATCGGTATGATTTACGGGCGCACCCACACCCGCGACATCCGCTATCTGGACGGCCTGATGAAGATTATGCCGTTCCTGGCCGTAGGCTACGTCATTGCCGGTCTGGCCAACCTCGGTCTGCCGGGCTTCTCCGGCTTCATTGCCGAGATGACCATCTTCGTCGGCTCGTTCGAGAACGGCGATATGTTCCATCGCGTCTGCACCATCATTGCCTGCACCAGCATCGTCGTCACCGCCGTCTACATCCTGCGCGTGGTGGGTAAGATACTGTATGGTGAGGTGAAGAACCCGCACTTCCTGGAACTGACCGACGCCTCCTGGGACGAGCGCGTGGCCGTCATCTGTCTCATTGCCTGCGTGGCCGGACTCGGCCTGTTCCCCCTCTGGGCCAGCAATGTCATCAGCGATGCGGTAGGTCCCATCCTGGCTAACATTCTTTAATCCCTTAAAAACAAGAAAAGAAAATGAATTACGGACAATTCTTACAGATGCTGCCGGAGGCAACCCTCGTGCTGGCTCTGATCATCGTGTTCTTTGCCGACCTCATCCTTGGCAAGGGAAAGAAGAAGGTGCAGACGCTCGGCACGCTGATGACCGTGTTGCTCGTGGCACAGCTGGTGGCGTGTGCGTTGGCCGCTCCTGCCGAAGCCTTCGGCGGACTCTATGTAGCCACGAAGGCCACACAGGTGATGAAGGTCATCCTGACCTTCGGCACGCTCCTCGTGACACTCGTGGCACAGTCGTGGCTGGAGCGCGAGGCCGAGAAACTCGTGGGCGAGTTCCACATGCTGGTGCTCTCCACGCTGTTGGGTATGTATGTCATGATGTCGAGCGGCAATTTCCTGCTGTTCTTCCTCGGACTGGAGATGGCCTCCGTGCCTATGGCCTGTCTCGTGGCTTTCGATAAATACAAGAACCGATCGGCTGAGGCCGCTGCCAAGTTTGTGCTCACCGCCGTTTTCTCCAGTGGCATCATGCTCTACGGCATCTCGCTGCTCTACGGCACCGTGGGAACACTCTATTTCGGCGACGTGGCAGAACGCCTCCAGTCGTTCTTTGCCGGCGGCCACAACCCGTCGCTGCTGCTGGCCATCGTGGGCCTGGTGTTCTTCTTCAGCGGCCTGGCGTTCAAGTTGTCGCTGGTGCCCTTCCACTTCTGGACTGCCGACACCTATCAGGGCGCACCAGTCGCCGTGACGGGCTATCTCAGCGTGGTGTCGAAAGGCGCAGCCGCCTTCGCCCTGCTGGTGGTGCTCTCCCGTGCCTTGACACCGCTGACGGAGTATTGGGAGTATCTGCTCTATATCGTCATCGTGCTCAGCATCACCATCGCCAACCTCTTCGCCATCCGGCAGACGGAACTCAAGCGCTTTATGGCGTTCAGCTCCATCTCGCAGGCCGGCTACATCATGTTGGCTGTGATTGGTGCCACGCAGATGGGCATGGCTTCGCTGATGTACTACGTACTGGTCTATGTGGTGGCCAATATGGCGGTGTTCGCCGTCATCAACACGGTGGAGCAGCGCGGCAACGGTACAACGATGATGTCGGCCTACAACGGACTCTACCAGACCAATCCCCGTCTGGCCTTCCTCATGACGCTGGCCTTGTTCTCACTGGCCGGCATTCCCCCGTTCGCCGGCATGTTCTCGAAGTTCTTCGTCTTCATGGCTGCCGCACAGCAGGGTTCGTTCCTGGCCTATTTCGTGGTGTTCATCGCTTTGATTAACACGGTAGTGTCCCTCTACTACTACCTGCTCATCGTCAAGGCCATGTACATCAACAAGTCGGAGACACCGCTGCCTTGCTTCCGCACAGACTGCGCCACGCGTCTGGCATTGGTGCTCACCATAGCCGGCATCGCCCTCTTCGGCATCTGCTCCTGCATCTTCGACGGACTCTTTGCCGTGGCGGCATAAGACGGTCTGTCCTGCATAAAAAAAGCCGTGCCCCTCTTGACCGCTTGGGTCAGCAGGGGCACGGTTGTCTTTTGTCCCGTCGGTGGGCTATTCCAGCGCGTATTCCATGGTGTTCACCACACGGATGCGCTTGATGTAGGGCGTGTTGCTGTCGCGGTCCTCAATGGAGAACTGTCCCTGCTGTGCACTGCGGACGCCACCCAGCGTGCAGCCCGAGTCGTCGGCAAACTTCTGTGCCGTGACGCGTGCGTTCTTCGTGGCCTCCTCCACCATCTCCGGCTTGATGCGGTTCAGCCCCGTAAAGGTGTAGGTGACGGCGTTGTTGCCATACTCCTCACTGACGATGGCAATGCCCTGCTTCATCAGCTCCGCCTGGCGGCGCATCAGCTGGCGCACCCGGTCGATGTTGCCGGAGGTCACGGTGATGACACTCTTCGCCTTGTAGCGGTAGTTCATAATCTCGTTGCCGTAGTTGTCGGCCTGTCGGTCGGCAATCTCAGCGGGGTTGATGCTGATCTCGTCGTCCTTGATGCCCGCCGACTTGAGGAACGCCACCACCTTGCGGTTTTTCTGCTCCAGCAGGTCATACATGGCCGACGGGTCGTTGCCAATCTCCTTGTAGGTCAGCGACCACGTCACCTTGTCGGCCTTCACCTCCCGTTCACAAAGTCCCTTGACGGCCACGGTGCGGTCGCGATCCTTGAAGGTCACGATGCCGTTGCGGATGGCCAGTCCCATGGCCACCATGCCTATGGCGATGATGGCCGCTGCAGTCTGTCTGTCGTTGAATTTCATTTTGGTCGTTGTTTTTGGTGTATTCAGCGGCAAATCTACACTTTTTGTTCCATCCGGCAAAGGGAAACCCCACCTTTTCCCTCCTTTTTCACATAATTTATACGATGAGGTAGGCCAAGGAACTATTCAGCGAATAGCCAATGCCAAAAATTCCTTATCATTAAATGGTACATTGAATATTTTTTATTACCTTTGTCGATGATTCTATGAATATTACCAATATCACGACTGCGAAAATGGAGGTAAAGGATATAATATCGCATATTTATCAAGACCAAACGGGACGTTGGGCTATTCAGACCAATGGGAGTCATTCGACAGGCGTATCAAAGCTCTGCGCTCAATTTGCTGATGAGTTTAATATGGCTTCCTGGGGTCATGTATTGGGTATGCTTCATGACAAGGGAAAGGAGTCGAACGCTTTCCAGCAACATATCAGGAAGGTGAGCGGCTATGAGCCAGACTGCGAGGTGACAGGCGATACCCATCATGCTTATGTGGGCGGAATTGTTGCACGCCGGATTTACGGCCAATCGGCTGATAACTTTTTTGTCAATCAGATAGTGTCTCACCATACTGGTTTGCATGATTATGATGAAATAGAAAAGATTCTCAAGAAGGATATCCCTGCGGAAATAGATACGGATGTAGAGAAGGAGGTCTTGAACAAGACGCTATTAGTCCCTCATGCAAATGATTTCCATCATTTGGCACGTATGCTCTTCTCTTGCTTGGTAGATGCCGATTACCTCGATACCGAAGGGTTTATGGATAATG
Organism: Acutalibacteraceae bacterium; assembly: GCA_963599475.1. Classification (GTDB taxonomy): domain Bacteria; phylum Bacteroidota; class Bacteroidia; order Bacteroidales; family Bacteroidaceae; genus Prevotella. The sequence continues at coordinate 11,743 of CAVBXH010000070.1, forward strand.
AGTCTTGCAGGTTAAGGCAAGATAAAGCAGACTTGAAGGCTTTGTTGCCATTGCTAGAAAGCAGACTGAACAGTTTGAAGTCTCAGACTGGCAATTCCGAGATTAACGTCATCCGCAACCAAGTGCAAGAGCAATGCACAAGGAAGGCAGACTCCCCTATCGGGTTCTATAGTTTGACGGTTCCTACGGGCGGTGGCAAGACTTTGTCATCGCTGCTGTGGGCGATGATGCACGCCGTTCGCCATGGTCAGAAAAAAGTCATAATAGCCATACCTTATACCAGTATCATTATGCAGACGGCTTCCGTTCTGCGAAGTATCTTTGGAGACGAAAACGTATTGGAGCATCACAGCAATATTAATCCTGAGGGGATAAAGGATGAAACTCTTAGGGAGAAGATGAAGTTGGCTACGGAAAACTGGGACTATCCAATCGTGGTGACTACCAACGTACAACTATTTGAATCGATGTTCGCCAACAAACCTTCTGATTGCAGGAAGTTACACAACATAGCGAATAGTGTCATTGTTCTTGATGAGGTGCAGACTTTGCCGACAGACTACCTCCAGCCCATTGTGGATGCCCTCAATACATACAACAGACTTTTTAAAGTGTCAGTCTTGCTCACGACGGCAAGCCAACCTATATTGAGTGGACTGATAGAAGGATGCAATCCAAAAGCTTCCTTCTCTGGTATAGGAAATATCGAAGAGATTATCCCGAAAGAATTCAGATTGCATGACCAGCTGAGGCGTGTACAACTGAGCATTGATAACGACGGAAAATCTTATGATGAAATAGCTGAAAAGCTTGTGCATCACAAACGGGTACTTTGTATCGTCAATACACGTAAGGATGCTCAAGAGATATACAAACGCTTACCTCAAGAGGGCATTACCCTACACCTGTCGAAGAATATGTGCCCAGTCCATATCAGTGAGACCATAGTCATGCTAAAAGACTTCTTAAGGGATGAAGAACAAGACATTATCCGTGTAGTGTCCACCCAGTTGATAGAAGCTGGTGTCGACATAGACTTCCCCGTTGTCTATCGGCAGGAAGCAGGTCTGGACTCCGTCCTGCAAGCTGCTGGCAGATGCAATCGTGAAGGTAAGAACGGCATGAGCACGACCTACGTGTTCAGTTTGACGAAAGAGCATACTCTGCCGAGGGGAGACATGCAGGCGGCCAATCAAGCAAGGCTTTGTCTTGACACTACGTCCGATTGGTTTGCGCCATCAACCATGACGGAATATTTCAGACAGTTGTATTGCCGAAAAGAAAGTTTCGACAATAAAGACATAAAACATTACCTCTATAATCCCAAGGAAATCTGCTTTGCCACAGGTGCCAAGGCGTTCCGACTTATTGAGGATTCTGGCATTCCCGTCGTTGTCTGTTGGAAAGACAGTATGGATTTGGTACACCAAATACTGCAAGGCGGCCTGTCATATACTTTGATGAAGAAACTTGCCCAATACACGGTAAACATCTATCAGACAGATTTTAAGAAATTGCTCAATATGGGTGTGGTGAGCGAGAAGAAAGAAGGTCTCTTCGTGGTAGAATACCAACAACAGTACGACCCTAACTTGGGATTGCTTACTGACAACAACTGGACAACGGAATCGTTAATCATATAAGCCAAGATAAGAACTATGGTAAAGAAGAACTCCATCAAACTGTTCGGCGACGACAAGATTCGCGCCGTATGGGACGAAGAACAAGAGAAATGGTACTTCTCAGTAGTGGATGTTGTGGCTGTGCTGACGGACAGCGCGGATTTTCAGACAGCAAGAAAGTATTGGAACAAGTTAAAGCAACGGTTGAAGGAAGAAGGATTTGAACCGGTGACAAATTGTCACCAGTTGAAAATGCCTGCTGCAGACGGCAAGATGCGTATGACCGATGTTGCTGACACCGAGCAACTTCTACGCATTGTGCAGTCCGTACCGTCACCTAAGGCAGAACCTTTCAAGGCGTGGCTCGCCAAGGTGGGAGCGGAGCGTTTGGACCAGATGCAAGACCCAGAACTCAGCATCCAGCAGGCCATGATGGACTATAAGCGTCTGGGATATTCCGACAACTGGATAAACCAACGTTTGAAGAGTATCGAGATACGTAAGGACTTGACCGACCAGTGGAAGCTCCACAACGTAGAGGAGGGCATACAGTACG
>CAVBXH010000071.1:0-13546 GCA_963599475.1 Acutalibacteraceae bacterium
TGACTGCGATCAAGACGTCCATTCAAAAGTGAATGAACCCTTTGACTGCGATCAAGACATCCATTCAAAAGTGAATGGGCCTGTTGACTGCGATCAAGGGCTACTTGCAAAAATGTAACAAACGTGATTTCCCCGTACCTTGTGTCATGCAGGGTGCGGGGATTTTTCTGCAGTCGGGAGAAATGTGACCGCTCGGCGAGAGAAAAAACGGGGAAACGTTTTGCTTTTCCATCCGAATGTTGTAACTTTGCAGGCAGTTTAACCAAAGCAATGCAGAACAATGGACGATTACCCGGCGGATAGTTACAATTCGTAGGCGGGAGGAGCGGCAAGGCTGCTAATCCTCTTGCCGCCGATTACATTTGCACCAAAACAAGGATTAGCACAATGAAGACATTCTGGAACACTAACCATGGACTGACCCAGCTCAAGGAGTGGCAGCCCAATTGCTGGATACAGGTGACCTGCCCCACGGAAGAGGACAGCCAACTGCTGGAAGACCAGTACCACATTCCCGACTATTTCCTCTCGGACATCAGCGATACCGACGAGCGCGCCCGCTATGAGTACGACGACGGCTGGATGCTCATCATCCTCCGTATCCCCTACGTCAAGGAGGTGCGATCGCGCACGCCCTACACCACCGTGCCGCTGGGCATCATCCACAAGCGCGACGTGACCATCACCGTGTGCTACTACGAGACGAACATGATGATCGACTTCGTGTCGTTCCAGCAGAAGCGCGGCGAGGGCTTCACCGACCATGTCGACATGATTTTCCGCCTGTTCCTCTCCTCGGCCGTGTGGTACTTGAAGCGGCTGAAGCAGATCTCCATGCTCATCGACAAGGCCAAGCGCAACCTCGACCGCGAGGTGAACAACGAGAGTCTTATCGGTCTCTCGCGCCTGCAGGACTCGCTCACCTATTTCAACACGTCCATCCGCGGCAACGAGGTGCTGCTCTCGAAGCTGAAGTTCAAACTGCAGATTGACGAACTCGATGCCGACCTCATCGAGGACGTGAACATCGAGATGACGCAGGCGCGCGAGACCACCAACATCTACTCGAACATCCTGGAGTCGACGATGGACACCTACCAGAGCATCATCAACAACAACATGAACACCATCATGCGTACGCTGACCTCGGTCACCATCATCCTGATGTTGCCCACGCTCATCTCCAGCTTCCTCGGCATGAACCTCATCAATGGCATGGAAAACAACCCCGCGGGCTTTGCCATCGCCATCGTGCTGTCGCTGATCATATCGGTGGTGTCGTGGGCCTTTTTCCGGCACAAACGCCTTATTTAGGACCGAAAACAGCACTTTTTCGTCCTAAAATTAGGCGGTTTCAGATATTTTGCGTACTTTTGAAGCCAGTACGTGTACGCTAACCCATTTTAAGAACAAAAAAATTAAGATGATGGACTCTCAAGAACAAACGCTCGAACAGGAGCGCAACATCCAGCAGACGACGGCAGAGACGGAGCAGGAAGCCCCGCAGCAGCCGGAGCGCAAGCAGTATCAGAACAAACAGGAAGTGCTCCAGCGCGTGCGCGAAATCGCACAAGGCGAGGAGGCTCCGCAGAAGGACGAAGTGGACTACCTCAAGACGGTGTTCTACAAGTTGCACGCTGCCGAGCGCGAGGCCAAGCAAAAGGAATATATAGCCAACGGAGGCAATCCGGACACCTACCAGGTGCTGCCCGACGAGATGGAGGAGGCCTTCAAGGCCGAAATGGGCATCATCAAGGAGAAACGCCAGAAACTCTTCCTCGAACAGGAGCAGGAGAAGCAGGACAACCTGCAGAAGAAGCTCGACATCATCGAGAAAATCAAGGCCATGGTGACCTCGCCCGAGGAGGCCAACAAAGCCTACAAGGACTTCAAGGCGCTGCAGGAGGAATGGAAGGAGATCAAGAACGTGCCGGCCGACAAGGCCAACGAGTTGTGGCGCAACTACCAGCTCTACGTGGAGCAGTTCTACGACCTGCTCAAGCTCAACAGCGAGGCGCGCGAATATGACTTCAAGAAGAACCTGGAGAAGAAGACGCGCCTCTGCGAGGCCGCCGAGAAACTGGACGAGGTGGCTGACGTGATCAGTGCGTTCCACCAGTTGCAGAAGCTCCATCAGGAGTACCGCGAGACGGGACCTGTGGCCAAGGACTTGCGCGAGGAGGTCTGGGCACGCTTCAAGGCGGCTTCCACCGTCATCAACAAGAAACACCAGCAGTATTTCGAGCAGCGCAAGGAGAAGGAAGAAGAGAATCTGGCGCGGAAGACGGCACTCTGCGAGAAGATAGAGGCCATCGTGGCCGAGGAAAACAAGGGCAACGGCGACTGGGAGAAGCACACCAAGGCCATTATGGAGCTGCAGGCTGAATGGAAAACCATCGGCTTCGCACCCCAGAAGATGAACGTCAAGATTTTCGAGCGGTTCCGCAAAGCCTGCGACGAGTTCTTTGGCAAGAAGACGGCTTATTTCCGAGCTCGGAAAGAGGAATACAAGGTCAACGCCGAGAAGAAGCGCGCGCTGATAGAGAAGGCCAAGGCCCTGCAGGACTCCACGGAATGGAAGTCGACCAGCGACAAGTTTGTCAACCTCCAGAAGGAGTGGAAGACCATCGGCACCGTGCCCCGGAAGCTCGGTGACCAGTTGTGGAACGAGTTCATCGGCATCTGCAACAAGTTCTTCGAGGCCGCCAACGCCGCTGGAGCAGGCACGCGGAGCAGCGAGCACCAGAACCTGACCAAGAAGCGCGACATCATCGCACAGCTGAAAACGCTCGCCGAACAGACGGGCGAAGACCTTCAGGACAAGGTGCAGCAGTTGGTTGCGGAATTTCAGGCCGTGGGCCACGTTCCCTATAAGGAGAAGGACAAGGTCTACGACGAGTTCCGCGCCGTGGTAGACCCGCTCTACAAGACACTGAACATCAGCATGGCTCAGCGCCGCCTCGACAACTTCAAGGACAACCTGCGCCAGATGGCGGAGCGCGGCGAGAATGCCATCGACAACGAGCGTGCCCGACTGATGCGCCAGTACGAGCAACTGAAAAACGAGGTGCAGACCTACGAGAACAACCTTGGCTTCCTCAATGCGTCCTCGAAGAAGGGCAACTCACTGGTGGACGAGATGAACCGCAAGGTGCAGAAGCTCAAGGATCAGGTGCAACTGGTGCGTGACAAAATCAAGGCTATCGACGACAGTAATAAATAGCTGGAATATATCGAACGGTGCTGGAAATACCGAGTCGCGTGGCAAGAGGGTAGGGGACAACCGCCTTCTTGCCACTTTTTTTGCGCTTTTCTGTGGCGGCGTGAACATTGGAAATAATATGTGTAACATAGGACAAAGTATTACTGCCGGATTTTCGCTAACTTTGCATCCGAGAACCAACAAAAACCAAGTATGATGAGAAAACAACACTTTCTAACCTCCGCCCTGTTGGTGCTGGCGATGCACGTCAGCGCAGCACCCGCAGGCGCAACAGCCGCGCCAGAGGGCGTGGACCCCAATTTCCAGATCTATCTCTGTCTGGGACAGTCGAACATGGAGGGCAATGCCGCCCCGGAAGCCTGCGACCGCGTCGGCGTGAGTCCGCGCTTCGTGTCCATGAACGTGTGCAGCGACGAGAAGGCCGGATGGCAGAAATTCCAGTGGCGCACGGCTGTTCCGCCGTTGGTAGCCCCGACAACAGGACTGACCCCTGCCGACTATTTCGGTCGGCGCATGGTGGATTTCCTCCCGGAAAACGTTCGGGTGGGTGTGGTGATGGCGGCCGTCGGCGGAGCCAGCATCGACCTGTTCGACAAGCGTCTCTACAGCGACTACCTGAAGAAGCAGCCCGACTGGATGAAGCAGATTGCCTGTCGTTACGACGGCAACCCCTATGCCAGTCTGATTGCTGCAGCCCGCGAGGCGATGAAGCAGGGCGTAGTCAAGGGCATCCTCTTCCATCAGGGCGAGACAAACTCGGGCGACGCCACGTGGCCGGCACGCGTGAAGACCGTCTATGAGGATCTCCTTGCCGACCTCGGTCTGAAGGCGGCTGACGTGCCGCTGCTGATGGGCGAGGTGGTGCAGACGGACAAAGGCGGCGTGTGTGGCGCACACAACGCCATCATCAACGACATAGTCAAGACCATCCCGACGGCCCACGTGGTTTCGTCGAAGGACTGTCCGCAGCGCGGCGACGGCCTGCACTTCACCGCCGAGGGCTACCGCATCCTTGGTAAGCGTTATGCGGACGTGATGCTTCAGTTGTTGGGCGTGCCTCAGCAGATGCACGCCGAAGCCTGGCAGGGACAGTTGGCCGAGAACGCCATTGCCGGCAACGACTTTCCGCGCATCGACCATCAGCGTCGCGCCTTCTTCCGTCTGCGTGCGCCCCAGGCCAGCGACGTGCAGGTGGACATCTGCGGAAAGAAATATCCCATGCTCCGCGACTCCAACGGCGAGTGGTACGGCATGACGGCTCCGCTGGTGGAGGGCTTCCATTACTACGCCTTTGTCGTGGACGGTGTGTCCGTGACCGACCCAGCCACCGACACCTATTTCGGTTGCCACAGACAGATGAGTGGTCTTGACGTACCGGAAGGTGATGCGGGCAACTACTACCAGCCGCAGCAGGGCGTGGCGCAGGGGCAGGTGCGCTCCTGCACCTACTTCGCCGCCTTGCAAGGACAGTTCCGCCGCGCCATGGTCTACACCCCGGCTGAATACGAGACCAAAAAGAGCAAGCGCTACCCCGTGCTCTACCTGCAACATGGCATGGGCGAGGACGAGACGGGATGGAGCCACCAGGGACGGATGAGCCACATCCTTGACAACCTGATTGCCAGTGGCGAGTGTGTGCCGATGATTGTGGTCATGGAGAGTGGCGACGTGAAGGCGCCCTTCGCGCCCAAGCGCGGAGAGAATCCCAACGCCGCGCGCAACGCCTACGGTGCCTCGTTCTATCAGGTCATCATGGACGACCTGATTCCGATGATTGACAAGACGTTCCGCACCAAGACCGACCGCGAGAACCGCGCAATGGCTGGTCTCTCGTGGGGCGGCTTCCAGAGCTTCAACACCGTGCTGACCCACCTCGACCGCTTTGCCTATCTCGGCACGTTCAGCGGAGCCATCTTCGGCGTGGACGTGAAGACCTGCCACAACGGTGTCTTTGCCGATGCCGACCAGTTCAACAAGCAGATGAAGTATATGTTCATGGGCTGCGGCACGGAAGAGAACTTCGGCACGGAGCGTATGACCAACGACCTGAAGACCTTAGGCATCAACGTCACCTACTACGAGTCGAAGGGCACGGCCCACGAATGGCTCACCTGGCGCCGTTGCCTCCGCCAGTTTGTCCCGCATCTGTTCAAGAAGTAAAGCGCTGAACCCTGGAACATTTGTTCAAGAAGTAAACCGTTGAAACTCGGAACATTTCCACCACAAAAAACGCTCTTCCCGGTAAAGGGAAGAGCGTTTTGCTTTCGAATGCCCCTGTCGGCGGTCAAGCCTTGCAGGGCGTCCAGGGCTTCAACTGCTTGAAGAAGTCGTTGCCCTTGTCGTCGACGAGGATGAAGGCCGGGAAGTCTTCGACGGTAATCTTCCAGATGGCTTCCATACCCAGCTCGGGATACTCCACACACTCGATGCTCTTGATGCTCGACTGCGAGAGAACAGCAGCCACGCCACCGATGGTGCCGAGGTAGAAGCCACCGTGCTTCTGGCAGGCATCCGTGACCACCTGCGAGCGGTTGCCCTTGGCAATCATCACCAGTGAACCGCCGCGCTCCTGGAACTCGTCCACGTACGGGTCCATGCGGTTGGCCGTGGTGGGACCCATCGAACCGCAAGGATAGCCCTCCGGCGTCTTGGCTGGTCCGGCGTAGAGCACGGGGTAGTCCTTGAAATACTGCGGCAGGTCTTCCCCTGCGTCGAGGCGAGCCTTGAGCTTGGCGTGGGCAATGTCGCGGGCCACGATGATGGTGCCCTTGAGGTTGACGCGCGTCGAAACAGGATATTTCGACAGCTCGGCGCGCACGGCATCAATGCCCTTGTCGAGGTCAATCTCGATGCCCTTCGCGCCCTCACCGGGCTTGCGCAGCGCCTCGGGAATCAGCTCCGTGGGATTCTCGTCCATCTTCTCCAGCCAGATGCCGTCGCGGTTGATCTTAGCCTTGATGTTGCGGTCTGCCGAGCAGCTCACGCCCATACCGATGGGGCACGAAGCGCCGTGGCGCGGCAGGCGGATGACGCGGATGTCGTGTGCCAGTGCCTTTCCACCAAACTGTGCGCCCAGTCCAATTTTGTGGGCTTCGTCGAGCAGCTTCGCCTCCAGGTCGATGTCGCGGAAGGCGCGTCCCGTCTCGTCGCCCGTGGTGGGCAGGTTGTCGTAGTATTTGATGGAGGCCAACTTCACCGTCAGCAGGTTCTTCTCTGCCGACGTGCCGCCGATGACGAAGGCGATGTGGTAGGGCGGACAGGCTGCCGTGCCGAGGCTCTTCATCTTCTCCACGAGGAAGGGCAGCAGCGTGCCCTCGTTCTGGATGGTGGCCTTGGTCATGGGGTAAAAATAAGTCTTGTTGGCCGAGCCGCCACCCTTGGCCACCATCACGAAGCGGTATTCCGCCCCTTCGGTGGCCTCGATGTCAATCTGTGCGGGCAGGTTGCAGCGCGTGTTCACCTCGTCGTACATGTTGAGCGGCGCGTTCTGCGAGTAGCGCAGGTTGTCCTGCGTGAAGGTGTTGTAGACACCCAGGCTGAGTGCCTCCTCGTCTTCGAAGCCCGTCCATATCTGCTGGCCTTTCTCGCCGTGGATGATGGCCGTGCCAGTGTCCTGGCAGAAAGGCAGGATGCCCTTGACGGCGGTTTCCGCATTGCGCAGGAACTGCAGCGCCACATACTTGTCGTTCTCCGACGATTCCGGGTCGTTCAGGATGGCGGCCACCTGTTCGTTGTGGGAGCGGCGCAGCATGAACTCCACGTCGTGGAAAGCCTGCTGGGCCAGCAGCGTCAGTGCCTCTTTTGACACCTTGACCATCTCTTTCCCCTCAAACTCGGCGGTGCTGATGCCCTCCTTCGAGAGCAGTCTGTACTCCGTGTCGTCCTTTCCCGTCTGGAACATCGGAGCATATTTGAATGTTGGATTCATAATAATTATTAATTATTAATTCTTAATTGTATTAGTAGCCGAAGATTTCCTCCTGCGAGAGGCGTTTCACGGGTGCAATCTTTTCGAGTGCCTGCATGTCGAGGTTCTTCTCGTCGCCGAGGATAATCATGCGGAAGGGCTTGCCCACGATGTTCTGCTTCTCGAAGTTCGTGATGTCCTGCAGCGTGATGGAGGGCAGCGTCTCATACAGTTTCTTGTTGGGGTCGTAGTCCAGTCCCTTGTTCTTGGCGTTGATGTAGGCCCAGATGACGTTGGCCTTCGTGGTGCGCATGCTCTGCAGGCTCTTGGTGAGTCCCTGCTTAGCCAGGTTGAAGGCGGCTTCGTTCTGCGGCAGGTTGTTGATGATGTCGTCGAACACGCCGATGCAGTCCATCATCTTGTCGTTCTGCGAGATGATGTGGGTGAAGAAACATTCCGTGCCTTCCTTGCGTTCCGGGCGAGCATAGTAGGCACTGGCGTTGTAGGCCAGTCCGCGGGTCTCGCGCAGCTCCTGGAAGACGATGGCGTTCATGCTGCCGCCGAAGTACTCGTTGAAGAGTCCCACGAGTGCACCGTTCTCTGCGTCGAAGGTCTTGCCTTCGTTCTGGTATTTGCGCATATAGATGTTCTTGGCCTCATAGGGAGCGATGAGAATCTCGTTGCTCTTCGGCTCCACCATCTTGTACTCCTTGCCCTCGGGCACGGCAGCCAGTTTCTTGGCGGTCTTATGCTCCTTGGCCAGCAGTGCGCTGAGTTCCTTCTCGCTGTAAGGACCGTAGTACAATACGGTGTGCTCCATGTTGTTCAGTCCAGCCAGTAGGTTGACCATCTCCTGCGGGTCCGTCTTGCGCAGATCGTCCGTCTTGATGCTGTTGCGGGTGGGGTTGTAGGGGCCGTAGACACCGTAGGACCACAGGTAGCTGAAGTTGTTGCGCTGGTTGGTCTTGGCGTCGGCCTGGCTCTTTTCCAGCAGGTCTACATACTGATTCCAGGTGGTCTGGTCGGCCTTGGCGTTGTGCAGCAGGTCTTCCAGCAGCTGGAGCGCGGCGGGCAGGTTCTCGTTCAGTCCGTTGAGGCTGACCTGCAGGGACTTGCTGCCCTGCGACACGCTGTAGTTGCAGGCGAGCTTGTAGAAGGCCTGCTTGATTTCCGACACGTTCTTGCTGGCCGTTCCGATGTAGTCCAGATAGTTGGCAGCGTAGCTGTAGCGGATGTCGTCCTCGTCGCCGAAGTCGTAGCGGAACACGAGGTTGAAGAGTCCGTCGTCGGTGTTCTTCTTATAGATGAGCGGCAGCTTCTTGCTGGTCTTAGTCACGGTGAGGTCCTTGCTGAAGTCGAGGAACTGCGGCTGGATGGGAGCCACCTCCGTGTTCTTGATTTCCTTGACGAAATCGCTCTCGTACTCGCGGTTGGCGGGGATGGGGGTGATGATGGGCTTCTCGATCTTCTTCAGTGTGGAGTCCACTCCGGTGCGCTTGTAGACGCAGACGAAGTTGTCGGCGCGGAGATACTTGTTGGCGAAGTCGATGATGTCCTGCTTCGTCAGCTTGCTCTGACGGTCGAGCTGTCCGGCCACGTCAGCCCAAGGCTGGTCATTGACGAAGGCATCGACCATGAGGCTGGCGCGGTTCTTGTTGTCGTCCAGCTTCTTGTAGTAGTTGAGCTTCTTGTTGGCGATGACGGAGGGCAGCAGGTCGTCGGAGAAGTTGCCGCGTCGGAGGTTCTCCATTTCTCCCAGCAGGAGTGCGCGCGTTTCCTCCAGTTTCTGTCCCTTGTTGGGAATGCCTTCGATGAGTAATGCGGTGTAGTCGTGCAGGGCATAGGGGAAGGCTGCGCCCGTGGCGAGCTTCATCTTCTGCTCCAGGTTCACCTCGAAGAGTCCGGCCTTACCGTTGGCCAGCATCTCGGCAATGACGTCGATGGTGTCGTTCTGCAGGTCGTTGGCCCCCTTGAAGCGCCAGGCCAGAATCACGTTCTCGGCCTCTTTGCCCACCACGGCAGTGTCCTTTACGGCCGTGATTTCCGGCTGCAGACCGAAGTCGGGGCGCGACAGGTTATCGTTCCGCTTCCAGCTGCCGAAATACTGGTCGATGAGTGCGATGGTCGTGTCCGGATCGAAGTCGCCGGCCAGTACGATGGCCACGTTGTTGGGCACATAGTAGCGGCGGAAGTAGTTCTGAATGTTGATGATGCTGGGGTTCTTCAGGTGGTCCTGCTCACCGATGGTGGTCTGAGTGCCGTAGGGGTGGGTAGGGGTGAGGAGCTTCCAGAGGGCGGCAAACTCCTTAGTGCCGTCGCTGGCCATGGAGATGTTCTTCTCCTCATAGACCGCCTCCAACTCGGTGTGGAAACCGCGGATGACCATATTCTGGAAGCGATCGCTCTGCACCTTGGCCCAGTTCTCGATCTCGTTGCAGGGGATGTTCTCCACGTAGCACGTCACGTCGTTCGAGGTGTAGGCGTTAGTGCCCTCGCTGCCGATGCTCGACATGAGCTTGTCGTATTCGTTCGGGATGTTGTACTTGGCGGCCAGTTGCGAGATGGAGTCAATCTCGTGGTAGGCCTGCTTGCGCTGCTCGGGGTCGGTGAGCTTGCGGTAGCTCTCGTAGCGTTTGGTAATCTCGTCGAGAAAGGGTTTCTCCTTGGCCGCGTTGGTCGTGCCGAACTTCTGGGTGCCCTTGAACATGAGGTGCTCCAGGTAGTGGGCCAGTCCCGTGGTCTCAGCAGGGTCGTTGCGCGAACCCGTCTTCACCACCACGTTGGCCTGCAGGCGCGGCTTTTCCTTGTTCACTGACATGTACACCTTCAGGCCGTTGTCGAGGGTGTAGATGCGTGTTTTCATTGCATCGCCGGGCACGGTCTCGTACTTGTACTCCTTGGCAGCCGCAGTGGTGGCCACGGCGAGTGCCAGGAGGGAGATGATGTGTTTTGCTTTCATTTTGTTGATGATTATAAATAATGTATGTTTCAGTCTTCGAAGTCAATCTCGTGGTCGAGTTTCGTGATGAAGTCGTCGAACACGCCCTGCTCCACGTCGCCCATGGCAAACTCCTTCTCGGCATCCTTGCGGATTTCGGCCACCCAGGCGCGCCGGGCGCGGATGTAGTCTTCGCGGATGCGCGCCATGTCGGCCTCGGTCAGTTCCTCCAGTCCGTAGTAGTCGAGGATGAGGCGGTAGGTCCAGGCCCACTGGTATTGGCGGTAGTGCTTGTCGATGTCGGCGAAGCGGTCGAGGATGTCCGTCACGCTCTCGATGTTGTCGCCCTTGATGTCGTCGATGAGCCGCTGCTCCTCGCTCACGGGCAGCAGCAGTCCGGAGAGGTCTGTCCACTGTCCCAGTCCCGTGTCGCTCTCCGGTTTGCCGAGCCATCCGCCCTTGATGGCGCGCTTCAGCACGGCTCCCATGTAGATGCGTAGGGCGATGTCGTAATACTTGATGCCCTTGCGCAGCGAGCTGACGTTGATGATGTATTCATGGTAGTTGTACGACGACACGTTGTCGCCGCCGGCCTGGCGGAGTGCTTCCAGAATCCGCTTGCCCTCCACAATCTCGCCCACGGTGAACGGCGACAGCCAGTCGAAGTTGATGATGCTCTTGCGGCTGGAAGCGGCGCGCTTGTCGCGCTTGGGCCATTTCTTGATGTCGCGGTAGAGGCCCACGGTGGTGATGTTGCGTCCGGGCACGATGTACATGGTGTCGCCGTAGGCCATCAGGTAGGCGAAGGGCAGGCAGCGCATGTCGGGATGGTTCATCAGTTTGCCGAAGCAGACGGAGAAGGCACCAATCCTAGCCGGCATCAGCACATAGGCGCCGCTGGCCGTCTTCGTGCCGCGCTCCAGTGTGCCATAGTGCAGCGGCCCCATCTTGTAGGCGTGGTTGGAGAAGTTGGTGTTCGAACCGGCGTTGTAGAACGAGAACTCGCCACCGATGAGCAGGCTCGACTTGTGGTGGGAGGCCGAGAAGGGTCCGCAGAAGGCGGCGCAGGCCTCGCCGTTGGCCATGTAGGAGTTGGCGAAGAACACGCTGGCCTCAGCGGTGAAGCCGTTGGTGATCTGGCAGGCTTCGCCCACGAAGCAGTCCTGCATCTTCACCGAGTTGGTGATGCTGCAGCCGTTGGAGATGATGGAGTTCTCGCAGATGACGCCCGTGCCGATGTACACCGAATCGTCCTTCGAGCTGAGGATGGTGCAGTCGCTCAGCCGCGACGCGCCGTTGATTTCGCAGTCGTCCTTCACCACGGTGTTGGTGATTTCCTTGGTGTTGATGATTTTCACGCCGTTGCCGATCGTGCCGCGCTCGGGCAGCGTGATGCGCACCTCCTCGCGGATGAGCCTTGTGATTTTGTCCTTCAGCACCTTGTCGTTGAAGTGCTTCACCATAAAGGCGGCCAACTGCGAGTTGAGGTCGTGGAACAGCACGAGGTTGCCGTCGCCCATCTCGTTGAGCACCGAGATCAGGTGGTCTTCGCCGTAGGTGGCTCCCTCGGTGGTCTCCATGGTCGACACGTTGGAGATGTAGCAGTTGTCGCCGATGGTGTAGTTGTTGATGAAGTTTCCGATTTTCTCTATTAGGCAGTTGTCGCCGACGGTGACGTTGCGCAGGGTGGCGTCGTTGATGCCGGCGTGCTTGCAGAAGCCCTTGGTCACCTCCACCTGTCGGTCGAACACGCCCAGGCGGATTTCACCGTAGAAGACTACGCGGTGGAAGCCGTAGGGCGAAAAGTCGTCGGCCACCTGCACGTCTTCCCAGTGTTCTGCCCAGCAACTGTTGCGCTCCAGGATGTCAATCTCTTCGGGGGTCAATGCTCTGTACGTTCTCATCGTTTATCGGTTTTTTGGGGTTATTCGTATTCTTCCACGGGGTACAGGAAATCGTTGTACGGGTACTTCTGCACGTGGAGCTGGCGCACCTTCTGGTAGAGCACTTCGCGCAGCGTGTCGATGTTCTGCCGCTCGCGGGCCGAGACAAATAGGCAGTCGCCCGGCATCTTGGCCATCCACGTGTCCTTCAGCTCGTCCAGTGTCATGTTCTCCCGCGTGGCGGGGGTGAGGTCGTCGGCCTCCTTCTCCACCCAGCGGTAGGCGTCAATCTTGTTGAACACCATCATCGAGGGCTTGTCGGCACAGCCCAGGTCGGCCAGTGTCTTCTCCACCACCTGGATCTGCTCCTCGAAGTCGGGGTGCGAGATGTCCACCACGTGCACCATCAGGTCGGCCTCGCGCACCTCGTCGAGGGTCGACTTGAAGGAGTCGACGAGGTCGGTGGGCAGTTTGCGGATGAACCCCACCGTGTCGGCCAGCAGGAAAGGCAGGTTGTCGATGACCATCTTGCGCACCGTGGTGTCGAGGGTGGCGAAGAGCTTGTTCTCGGCGAACACGTCGCTCTTGGACAGCAGGTTCATCAGCGTCGACTTGCCCACGTTCGTGTAGCCCACCAGTGCCACGCGGATCAGTCTGCCGCGGTTCTTGCGCTGCGTGGATTTCTGCCGATCAATCTCCTCCAACCGCTGTTTCAGCAGGGTGATGCGGTGCAGGATGATGCGTCGGTCCATCTCCAGCTGCGTCTCGCCCGGTCCGCGGAGTCCCACGCTGCCTTTTCCGCCGCCGCTTCCCGATCCGCCGCCCTGGCGCTCCAGGTGCGTCCATAGCCGTTGCAGTCGCGGCAGCATGTAGCGGTGCTGCGCCAGTTCCACCTGCGTCTTGGCCTCTGCCGTTTGCGCGCGCATGGCAAAGATGTCGAGAATCAGCGAGGTGCGGTCCAGTATCTTCACCTTCAGCTCGGCCTCAATGTTACGTATCTGTTTGGCTGACAGCTCGTCGTCGAAGATCACCATGCCCACGGGTTGCGTCTCGCCGGTGGGGTCGTCGTTGGCAGCGTCCTCCTGCATCTTGATGTATTGCTTGATTTCCTCCAGCTTTCCCTTGCCGACGTAGGTCACCTGGCTCGGCCCCTGCACCTTCTGCGTGAAGCGTCTTACGGTGACGGCTCCCGCCGTGTCTGCCAGAAACTCCAGCTCGTCGAGGTATTCCTTCGTCTTGGCCTCGTCCTGCTCCTGGGTGATCAGTCCAACGAGCACGGCGGTTTCGGCCTTGGCTTCAGAAATAACAAATTCCTTCATTCTGTATTTATCTATGTAATATGCTGCAAAGTTACGACTTTTTTTTCTTTTTTGCAATAGTTTGTCATCAGTAGCAGCGCTGTTTCTTCGGAAACGGCTGAAGGGTAGACTGTTGCAGGCAACTTTGTGCGGAGGTTAAGCACGAATCCGGTCAAAGTGGTCATTAGGTTAAAAGTGTCATTTTGGTCAAAGTGTCATTTTCAAAATGAAAAATGCAAAGAACAGTATACATTATTAATAAATATTTATATATAAGGTACGTGAGAGAAATTTGTT
>CAVBXH010000072.1:0-13223 GCA_963599475.1 Acutalibacteraceae bacterium
GGATTATGATACAATACGAAATAACTGCGCCGGAACGGCTGCAACATACGGTGGTGCTGCCTGCATCGAAGAGCATTTCAAACCGCGCCCTTGTCATCCATGCCCTGGCAGGGGGGACGACACTGCCGCAGAACCTGTCGGACTGCGACGACACGGAAGTGATTGTCGCGGCTCTGCGCGACAATCCTTATGAAATCAACATCAAGGCGGCAGGGACGGCCATGCGCTTCATGACGGCCTTCCTCGCTGTGAAGGAAGGCGAAGAACACGTCCTAACGGGTACGGAGCGCATGAAACACCGCCCCATCCGCGTGCTCGTGGATGCCCTGCGCTATCTCGGTGCCGACATCAGCTATATGGGCGAAGAGGGCTTTCCGCCCTTGCGCATCAAGGGCAAGCGCCTCGAAGGCGGACTCCTCGAAGTGGCCGGAAACATCAGTTCGCAGTTTATTTCCGCCCTCCTGATGATTGGTCCGGTGCTGCAGAACGGACTGACGCTGCGCCTGAAGGGCGACATCATCTCGCGCCCCTATATCGACCTGACCCTGTGGACGATGGGCGAGTTCGGTGCTGCTGCCGAATGGTCCGACTACGAGACCATCACGGTGGCTTCCAAACCCTACTGCGACCGCGCCTACAGCATCGAGAACGACTGGAGCAGTGCGTCGTACTGGTACGAGATGATGGCACTGGGGGCTGGCGACGACGATGAGGTGAAACTCAACGGACTGATGGATGCCTCCAAGCAGGGCGACTCTTCCGTGCGCTACATCTTCAGTCTGTTGGGCGTGAAGACGAAGTTTGCCACAACGGAGCAGGGCGTGCCCACTCAGGTGACACTGCGCCGCAAGGGACACCACGTGCCCCGTCTGGAGTATGACTTTGTCAATGCCCCCGACCTTGCCCCGACCTTTGTGGTCACCTGTGCCGTCTTGGGCGTGCCGTTCCATTTCCGGGGGCTGTCCACGCTCAAGATCAAGGAGACCGACCGCATCCAGGCTCTCCAAACGGAGATGCGGAAACTGGGATACGTCATCCACGACATCAACGACAGTGAACTGGTCTGGGACGGTGAACGCTGTGCGCCGGACTATGCCGACGGCATTGACACCTATGAAGACCACCGCATGGCACTGGCCTTTGCGCCTGCCGCACTGCGCTTCCCGGGACTGCGCATCAACAACCCGGAGGTGGTCACCAAGTCGTACCCCCGCTACTGGGACGACCTGCGCAGCTGTGGCTTCCAGATTCTGCAACGTTGACCGGAAGGCCCACCTGCCATGAGTTTCCTCCTCATCGCTCTTGCCGCCCTCGTCGCACTGGGACTGCTGGCCGCCCTGCTGTCTGCGGGCGACAGCGATGCGCCTGTGTTGCGCGGACAGCACGATTGTGCCTCCTGCACGAGCCACGACGACGGTTCGTGCAAGATAGCCTGTCTGATGGAGGAGCAACGGAAGCGCAAGGAAAAGGCCACCGCTACCGACGATGAACCGGATGAGGAGGAAGGGGAGGCGGATAGCGGCTCTTCCCCCGTTGCCCCCACCGTCCTGCTGCTCTGCGCCGCGATCCTTGCGGCCTCGTGTTCCACCCAAAAGAACACCGAGCAGACGCGCTTCTGGCACGCCTTCACCGCCCGTTACAATACCTATTTCAACGCTTCGCAAGCCTTCATCGAAGGGTGTGAGGAGCAAGAGCAGGGCAACCGCGACGACTACACCCAACTGCTACCCCTCTACGCTGTCGGCAACCGCGCAAGTCAGGCCCTCGGCAACAGCCATTTCGACCGCACCATCGAGAAATCGGAGAAAGCCATCGTCCGCCACAGCATCAAGCGCAGGCCAGAATGGAACAAGCAACGGCGCAAGACCAAGGCCGACATCGAGTGGCTCAACCGCCGCGAGTACAACCCCTTTCTGTGGCGCGCCTGGCTGCTTCTGGGCAAGGCGCAGTTTCACGAAGGACACTTTGAAGAGGGAGCAGCCACCTTCGGCTATATGGCGCGCCTCTATCAGACGCAGCCCGTCATCTTGGCGCGCGCCCGTGCCTGGCAGTCCAAATGCTATGCGGAGCTGGGATGGCGCTACGAGACTGAAGACCTCATGACCCGTCAGCGGCGCGACAGCATCCCCCGGCAGGCTGTGGCCGACTGGGACTTCACCCTCGCCGACCACTATCTCCGCACGGAACAATATGCCGAGGCGGCCAATAGTCTCGCGCGTTGCATCCGCCACGAGCGTCGTCGGCAGCGCAGAGCGCGTCTCTGGTACATCCTCGGACAGGTGGAGCAACGGAAAGGCAACGGAAAGAGGGCGTTTGATGCCTATCGCCATGTTATTCGCCTACAGCCGCCCTACGAACTGGAGTTTCAGGCGCGGATAGCGCAAACCAGCGTCATGGCGGCCACCGATGCGCGAGGTATGGTGCGCCGGCTACAGCGCATGGCCAAATCCGACAAGAACAAAGACTATCTCGGCGCCATCTATTACGCCATGGGCAATATCCATCTGGCGCAACGCGACACCCTGTCGGCCATCGCGTCGTACGAGGAGGGCCGTCGCCGCTTCACGCGGAGCGATGCGACACAGGGAGCGCTGCTCCTGCAGCTGGCGCAGCTCTACTGGCAACGCGAATCCTATGCCAACGCGCAGCGCTGCTATGACGCAGCACTCCAGATGACGGATGCGACAACTCCTATATATAAAGAGGTGGCGCGTCGCACAGAGATTCTCGGCCAGCTGGTGTCGCTGACCAGTACGCTGCAGTTGGAAGACTCGCTGCAGCGGTTGGCGGCCTTGCCGGAAGCAGAACGCCTGCGCATCATAGATCAGCACATTGCCGCACTGAAGCAGGCGGAGCGCGAAGACAAGCAAGTCGCCCCGGCCGTCTCCTCGCCACCGCAAGCCGCAGGCAGCATACAGCGCTCCAACTGGTATTTCTACAATTCCCAACTGGTCAGTCAGGGGCGTGACCGCTTCCTGCAGCAGTGGGGCAGACGCGCCAATGAGGACGACTGGCGACGCAACAATCGCACGGCGATGAGCGGACAGGCTGCCGCCTCTGCTCCTGCCGGAGACGCGGCATCGACGGCGGACGATGCAGCAGCCGGTGCGGCACCGGCCGACTCGCAGGCTCTCGCCCCATACTGCCGTGAGTACTACTTGAAGCAACTGCCCTTCACGCCGGAACAAAAGGCCGAGAGCGACCGCAGGATGCGGGAAGCCCTCCTGCCGGCCGCTGTGCTGATGAAGGACAAGGTGGACAATCTGCCGTTGGCGCGCCGGATGTTCCATTGGCTTGTGGACCGCTGGCCCGCGGATGCCGCCAACGACCTGGCTTGGTATCACCTCTATCTGATGGCGGTCCGTGAGGGCAGGCAGACCGATGCCGATGCCGCCCTGCAACAGTTGCAGCAACACTATCCGCAGAGCGAATGGACGCGCCTGCTCTCCAGTCCGTATTATGTCGAGAACCAACGCTTCGGTCAACATCTGGAGGACTCGCTCTATGCCGCCACCTATGCGGCGTTCTGTCAAGAGTGTTACCGTGAGGTGGAAACCAATGTGCAGTTGTCGAGCCGCCGCTTCCCCCAGGGCATCCACCGTCCCAAGTTCCTGTTAGTTGCGGCGCTGAGCCTGCTGAACGAGGGACAGGAAGCGGCGTGCATGAAACATCTGCAGCAGGTGGTGGACGACTATCCGGACAGTGAGGTCAGTCCCTTGGCGGGACACATCCTGCACGGACTGCAACAAGGTCGCAGACCACAGGGAGCCTTGCGCCCCGAGACCGACATTTGGCAACAACACCGTGCCGCAGTGCCGACGGACAGCACTGCCGCCGACACACTCAGTACCCGACGCGACGTGCGTTTCGTCTTCGTTCTGGCATTCCACCCCGACAGCGTCAACCGCAACCAACTGCTCTACGAGTTGGCGCGCCACAACTTCACCACCTATTTGGTGCGCAACTTCGGGATTGCCGTCAGCGACGAGGGGGCTGTCCACCGCCTCACCGTCAGTGGCTTCCGCTCCTACGACGAAGCCCTGCAGTATGCGCGCCGTCTCTATGGTGCGCCGCAGATGGCGACACGGTTGAAGGGTTGCCACCGTGCGATTGTCAGCGAGGACAACCTGCCGCTGCTCGGCACGCGGTACAGCTACGACGACTACGACCGCTTCTATCAGGAGACGCTCGCCCCCGTCAAGACCGACACGCATCCGCTGCTCAACCGCCCAGAGACCATCGTCGAACAGTCGACGGACACGGACGATGCTGCGGACGACCATCAGCCGCCTCTGCCGCCAGCCGCCAACGACCAGCCCGTCGTCATTGATTTCGACGACGATTTCTATCGGTAGGCAGTTTATCCATCCCTTCATATAGGGATTTTCCCCGACCGTTTAGGGAAAAACCTTTGCACGGCTTGGAAATAATGTGTTTCTTTGCATCGTGAACAAGAAACATTTTCTAACCCATTAAAACGTCACGATGATGAAAAAGATGATGATAGCCTTGATGAGCATGCTGACATTCGCTGCCACAGGAAACGCGATGAGTTACGAACAGGCCCGCAACGAAGCCCTGTTTCTGACCGACAAGATGGCCTACGAGCTCAACCTGACGGAAGAGCAGTATGAGGCCGTCTATGAAATCAACCTCGACTATCTGATGGGGGTGACCAGTGTCGACGATGTCTATGCCGTAGGGTGGGAACGCCGCAACGCAGACTTGGCCTATGTTCTGTTCGACTGGCAGCTGAGCCTCTTCCGGGCAGCATCCTATTTCCTTCGCCCGCTCTACTGGGACGCTGGCTTCTGGCACTTTGCCGTCTACACCCACTATCCGCAGCGCGACTATTTCTATTTCGGACGGCCCGTGTTCTATGCCTCCTACCGGGGTGCACACTCCTGGCGCAGGAACGGCAACCGCAGCTGGTACCAGCCCCACCGCCACGTCTATGCACCCAGCCATCATCCCAACCATTTCGGTATGAAAGACCGCTGGAACCGGGGCGACTTCCGTCATGGCAAGCACGGCGTGCGCAACAGTTCAACGCGCACCACGGTGAACCGCACTCCGAACAACCATCACAACAATATAGACAGAAAAACTCCCGCGCGGTCATCGTCGCTGGGCGGATACCGTAGCCGGGGAAGCAACAATAGCGTAGACCGCAGTGTCAGCCGTCCGTCCGACAGCAAGCGTTCTTCCGTGGATAACAGACGTTCTTCTGTAGAGCGCAACCGCTCCTCGGTGGACAACAAGCGTTCGGTGGGCAGTAGCAGTAGCCGTTCCACCGACAGCGGACGGTCATTCAGCAGCCGCTCCTCCCGCTCGGTCAGCAGCGGCAGCAGCAATCACGGCGGAGGCCGCAGCACGGGCGGCGGCCACAGTTACGGCGGACGCCGATAGCATGCGCACCTCGGCATTCATCACCCGTTGCACCTCGCGCATCGGACAATGGGCATAGACGGCCAGAATGGCCTTATTGATGATGCCGTGACCTACAGCCACCACCCGCTGGTCGTGCCAGGTGGCTGTCGCGTATTCCAGAAAGTCCACCGCGCGCTGCATCATGGCTTCCTCGCTCTCCACATCGTCGGGCCACGTCAGTCCTTTCAGGTCGGGAATGAACCGCCCGGTAAAGGCACCCCAGTCGCGCTCGCGGAGCAGCGGTGTGGTAATCACGGGCAGGCGATGCGGACGTGCGATGATTTCCGCCGTCTCCACGGCACGATGCAGGTCGCTGGCCACCACCGCATCGATGGGTTCTGCGGCCAGTCGCCGGCTGACGGCTTCCGCCTGGCGGATGCCGTTGTCATTCAGCAGGCCCTGCGTCTGCCCCTGCATAATCTGGCGCACATTGTCAACGGTTTCACCGTGACGGATGAGGTAAATCGTGGTCATGGGCGTGGCGACTTCGGTCATACGTTGGTGACGATGCCCTCGATGTAGGTCTTCAGGATGTGGATGCCCGTGCGGTTCTCGTGTCCCCACGGAATGATGAGGTCGGCAAATTTCTTGGTGGGTTCGATGAACTGCTCATGCATGGGTTTGAGTACCTTCTCGTAGCGGTCGAGCACCATGTCGACCGTGCGGCCGCGCTCCACCACGTCGCGTCGGATGTTGCGGATCAGGCGCACGTCGCTGTCCGTATCCACAAAAATCTTCAGGTCCATCATGTCGCGCAACTTCTTATAGTGGAGCGTCATGATGCCCTCAAGAATGATGACGGGCTTCGGCTCGATATGAACGGTTTCGGGCAGGCGGTTGCAGATGAGATACGAATAGGTGGGCTGCTCGACGGCCTTGCCGCTCTTCAGGCTCCGTATCTGCTCGGTCAGCAGTTTCCAGTCGAAGGCATCGGGATGGTCGAAGTTAATCTGATGCCGCTCTTCTTCCGTCATCGCGGTCGTGTCGTTGTAGTAGGAGTCAAGGGGGACAATGCACGCGCAGTGGCGGGGCAGTGCCTCGACAATCTTGTTGACCACGGTGGTCTTTCCCGAACCCGTGCCGCCGGCAATGCCGATAATGGTAACAGTATCTTTGGACATGGCAATTTGTTATGGTGGTGCGAAGGTATACAAAAAGAATGAGAAACGCGAGCAGATTTCCGTCTTTCGGTGTTTTTTAACACAAATAGCGGATAAAATTTTGCCGATTGGCGAAAAGTTCGTACCTTTGCACCCTAAAAGTAAAAAACAGCATATACAATATTAATAAGTAACAACTAAAATGAAAAAAGGTATTCATCCCGAAAACTATCGCCCCGTCGTGTTCAAGGACATGTCCAACGGCGATATGTTCCTTTCGCGTTCTACCGCAAAGACGAACGACACCGTAGAATTCGAAGGCGAAACTTACCCAGTGGTCAAAATCGAAATCTCGAGCACCTCTCACCCCTTCTACACCGGCAAGAGCAAGCTCGTGGATACCGCAGGACGCGTAGACAAGTTCATGAGCCGCTACGGTAAGGCTGCGAAGAAATAAATTCCACAGAAAGAAATCTAAGGCGCGCCCACAGTAGTTGCATATGCTGATGGTCACGCCTTTTTTATTTCCCTATCCCAGACCCTTTATTCCTCATATACATGATGCAAACGGAACAGACAAAATGTCTCATCATCGGCAGTGGCCCTGCCGGATACACGGCCGCCATCTATGCCTCGCGCGCCAATCTTTCCCCCGTGGTGTACTGCGGACTGCAGCCCGGCGGACAGCTCACCCAGACTACGGAGGTGGAAAACTTTCCCGGCTATCCGCAGGGGGTGGACGGCAACCAGATGATGATGGACCTGCGTGAGCAGGCGGAACGCTTCGGGGCCGTGCTCCGCGACGGAGCCATCACGCGCGTGGATTTCTCGGCATCGCCCTACCGTCTGTGGGACGAGGACGGCCATGAAATGCTGGCCGACACCGTCATCATTGCCACGGGGGCTTCCGCCAAGTATCTGGGACTCGACGACGAGCGTAAATACAACGGCCTGGGTGTGTCGGCCTGCGCCACCTGCGACGGCTTCTTCTACCGCAAGAAAACCGTGGCCGTGGTGGGCGGCGGCGACACGGCCTGCGAGGATGCACTCTACCTGAGCCATCTGGCCAGCAAGGTCTATCTCATCGTGCGCAAGCCGTTCCTCCGTGCCTCCAAGGTCATGCAGCAACGGGTGATGGCTGCCGAGAATATCGAGGTGCTGTTTGAACACAATGCCGTCGGACTGTTCGGCACGGATGGCGTGGAAGGTGCACACCTGATCAAGCGCAAGGGCGAGGCAGACGAACAGCAGGTGGACATTGCCATCGACGGCTTCTTCTTGGCCATCGGCCACAAGCCCAACACCGAGCTATTTCGTTCCTGGCTCGACACCGACGAGGCTGGTTATCTAAAAAAAACCGACGGCACACCGCGCACCAAGCGTCCCGGCATCTTCGTGGCCGGCGACTGTGCCGACCCCGTCTATCGACAGGCTATCACCGCCGCCGCCAGTGGCTGTCAGGCCGCTATTGAGGCCGAACGCTATTTGATGGCGAAGGAAGGGTGAAGGCCAGCAGTCCGACAAACGTCAGCAGTCCGTTGAGCATCAGCAGCTCATAACCAAAACGGTAGCCCGTCAGTTGTCCGACAAGGCTGTCCAGTGCCCAGCACAACAGGGGAGAAGCCACGCAGATGTACGGCACACGGCGGTCATCGGTCTGCCGACGGGTGAACAGGCCGAAGGCAAAAAGGCCGAGCAGCGGCCCGTAGGTGTAGCCGCACAACACGTAGACGGCATCGATGATGCTGCTGGAATTGAGCAGTCGGAACAGCAGTACACACCCTACAAAGACCACGGCGATGGCCAGATGTGCCCGGTGGCGCAGCCGCTCGTCGTTGGACTTGCCGCAGAGGTCTACACAGAAGCTCGTGGTCATGGCCGTCAGTGCGGAGTCTGCACTGGAGAACGAGGCGGCAAGGATGCCTAAGATAAAAAGCACAAATACCGTGTTGCCCAACAGGCCCGAGGCCGCGAAGGTCGGCAACAGCTGGTCGCCCATGGTCGGCACTTCCATGCCGCGCTGGCGCGCCAGCAGGACGAGCAGCACGCCCAGCGAGAGAAACAACAGATTGGCCGGAAGGAACGCCATACCGTAGGTGGTCATGTCCTTCTGCGCGTCGCGTAGCGATCGGCACGTGAGGTTTTTCTGCATCATGTCTTGGTCGAGTCCCGTCATGACGATGACGATGAACACACCACTGAAAAACTGCTTCCAGAAGTTTTGCTTCGACACCCAGTCGTCGAACACGAAGACGCGCGACATTCCGCTGTCGGCGATGGCCGTGACAGCTTCGCCTGCACTCATGCCCAGTTGGCGGACAACCATGACGAGCATCAGCACCAGTGCCCCGAACAGGCAGGCGGTCTGCAGCGAGTCCGTCCACACCAGCGTGCGGATGCCGCCCTTCCGCGTGTAGAGCCATATCAACAGCACCATGGCCACCGCCGTGCCGCAGAAGAGCCATCCCTCGGCCATACCTCCGAGACCGTCGGGCAGTTGCGCCGCGAGGCACTGCTGTAGAATCCAGCACACCACGTAGAAGCGGGCCGCCGCCCCCGTCATCTTCGACAGCAGGAAGAACGAAGCCCCTGTCAGGTAAGCCCTCCGCCCGATGCGTTGTCCTAAGAAGGCGTAGATGGTGGTTAGATTCAGCCTGTAATATAGTGGAAGGAGCACAAAGGCCACGATGACGTAGCCGAGGATGAAGCCCATGCACGTCTGCAGATACGTCATATCAATCCGCGTCACCATGCCTGGCACGCTGACAAAGGTCACACCCGAAATCGAGGCACCAATCATGCCGAACGCCACCATGTACCACGGCGACTGTCGGTTGCCCCGGTAGAACGTGTTGTTGTCCGCGTGTCTGCCCGTCCATCTACTGATGGCAAAGAGTAAGCAGAAATAGCCGAATACGATTGTGAGTGTCATCATAGCGCGTGCAAAGGTAGCTTTTTTTCATCTCTTTCCCGCTTTTTTAGGAGTTTTCTTCGTACTTCTTCTTTATTTTCATTACTTTTGTTGCGTCAAATACACGTAAACCCTAAAAACGCAAGACAATGACAAAGCAAAAGAAGTTTCTCCTGCCGGAGAATGAGATTCCCACGCAGTGGTACAACATTGCGGCAGACATGCCCCACAAGCCACTGCCTCCCATCCATCCACAGACCCACGAACCCTTGACGTGGCAAGACCTGGCGCATATTTTCCCCGAGGAGTGTGCCAAGCAGGAGCTGGATATGGAGCACGAGTGGATAGACATCCCCAGTGAGGTGCTCGATAAGTACCGCTTCTACCGCTCCACGCCACTGGTGCGTGCCTATGAACTGGAAAAGGCACTGGACACGCCGGCACATATCTATTTCAAGAATGAGAGCGTCAACCCGTTGGGCTCGCATAAGATCAACTCCGCCCTGCCGCAGTGCTACTATGCCAAGCAGGAGGGCACGACCAACGTGACCACCGAGACTGGAGCCGGACAGTGGGGCATGGCACTGAGCTATGCCGCCAAGATCTTCGGTCTGGAGTGTGCCGTCTATCAGGTGAAGATTACCATGCAGCAGAAGCCCTACCGCTCCTCGGCCATGCGCACCTTCGGTGCCGCCGTCACTGGATCGCCCTCCATGTCGACGCGTGCCGGCAAGGACATCATCACGCGAGACCCACTCCATCCCGGCTCGCTCGGCACGGCCATCTCCGAGGCCGTGGAGCTGGCCACCACCACGCCCCACTGTAAATACGTGTTGGGTTCAGTGCTCAACCATGTCGGACTGCACCAGACCATCATTGGTCTGGAAGCCGAGAAGCAGATGCAGCTGGCTGGCGAATATCCCGACGTGGTCATTGCCTGTTTCGGTGGCGGCAGCAACTTCGGCGGCATCGCCTTCCCCTTCATGCGCCACAACCTCAGCGGCGAGCGCCACACGGAGTTCATCGCGGCCGAGCCAGACAGTTGTCCGAAGCTCACGCGCGGCAAGTTCCAGTACGACTTCGGCGACGAGGCCGGCTACACGCCGTTGCTCCCGATGTTCACCCTCGGCCACCAGTTCAAGCCCAGCAACATCCATGCCGGTGGTCTGCGCTACCACGGTGCTGGTGTGATTGTCTCGCAGCTCATCAAGGACGGGATGATGCACGGCGTGGACATTCCCCAGCTGGAGTCGTTCGAGGCTGGTCTGCTCTTCGCCCGTACCGAAGGCATCATCCCCGCCCCGGAGAGTTGCCACGCCATTGCAGCCACCATCCGTGAGGCGAAGAAGTGCAAGGAGCAGGGCAAGGAGAAAGTCATTCTGTTCAACCTCTCTGGCCACGGCCTTATCGACATGCCGAGCTACGAGCAGTTCCTCAGCGGTGACCTGCAGAACTACACGGTGTCTGACGCGGAAATCAACAGAAACGTCAGCGAACTGGAGCCGATTATCAAGGACTAAACGAATCAAAGCCCTTACATACAGCGAAGCCGCCCCGGTGAAGGGCGGCTTCGTTGCGTATTATTTCAACCCATCGGCATCGTCGGTGGTCTTCAGTCCGTTGCTTTGTTCGCGCGGCGTGATGTTCACGTTCTTAGCCACTGTGTTGTTGATGACATCCGTGCGGAAAGCCATCTTCTTGTCCGTGCAGTGGATGTTCTCGAAGGTGAAGTCCGTGAGGCAGTACTTGTCGCTGGTGCCCACGTCGAAGAAGTTGTCGCAGTCCATACGGATGTTCCGCACCGTGATGTTGTTACACTGGCTCAGCGGCATGTCCTGGCGGTCGCCGAGGTTGAAGAACTGCGTCCAGGGGCGGACGACGAGGAAGCTGCCTGCGTTGCCCTCGATGTTGTCCACCGTCACGTACTCATAGTGCTGTGGCGTGTCGGGGCGCATCTTCAGCCAGAGCACGCGCTGGGCGTTGCCCACCTTGATGTTGCGCAGCACGATGTTGCGGTCTTTGATGCTCTCGCTGCCGAGCGTGAGACAGCCGTGCACCCGACCGTACTGGCAGTTCTGCACGAGTACGTTGTATGTCGGACCGTTCTCCGGGGCTTGGTCGGCCCAGGTGCCCTTGCCGCCCTTGATGACCACCGCGTCGTCGTTCACGTTCATGTAGCAGCCCTCCACCAGCACGTCGTGGCAGACGTCGATGTCGATGGCATCGCTGCTGGGCGCCTTCATGCCACTGGTGGGCGCATAGATGGTGCAGTCCAGGAAGCGCACGTGGTCACAGCGGTAGAGGTGGTTGGTCCAGAAGGGACTGTTCTGCAGGTGCACATCCTGCACGGTCACGTTGCTGGAATTGCTGATGTAGACGAGGCGCGGCCGCTGTGCATCCTTGTTCGTGCACTGCCTGTTCCAGGTGCGCCGAATCCAGAACTCCTCCCAGTAGTGGTAGCCGTTGCCGTCGATGGTGCCCCGCCCGGCCATGGTGAAGCCGTCGCAGTGGTCGGCATTGATGAAAGCCGAGAAATACTTACACGTCTCGCCCTCGATGCGGGTCTCCACGACGGGGAAGTGGGCGATGCGGTCACTGCCCTTCAGTTTTCCGTCCTCCGCCACGTAGAGATGCGTCTTGGGGCGGAAGAAGAGGGCGCCGCTTTGGAACGTGCCAGCTGGAACGACGATGACTCCACCGCCCTCCTGTGCTGCACGGTCGATGACGGCCTGGATGGCTTTCGTCTGTATGATCGTGCTGTCCTGTTCCACGCCGTAGTCCGTGATGACGTACTGCCGGCCGAGCGTGTCGACGTTCACCTTCTGTGCGTTGCCGAACCACGCGTCCATCGTCGTGCCGTCAGGCCACAGCTCCGTCTGCGCCTGTCGGGCCTTCTTCTGTTTCTTGGCTGCGTCGGCTCCCAGTGGCGCGAGTGCCACCAGACAGGCCATCAGCCAGATGGTTTTCCTCATGTCCGTTTACTTTTTGAAGTTCTGGAGTTTGTAGTATTCCACTGCACCGAGCAGCAGGCATCCTGTGCCGTAGTCCTCAAAGTCCGGCACGGAGGTGAAGGTGACAGGTTGTCCAGCCGAGGGGTCTTTCCCCGTGCCTTGATTGTAGCCGATGAAGCCATCGTTGTGGACGGCAGCAGCGAGCGCCTTCCAGGCCTTGTCCATGGCGTTCTGATACTTACTCTGCGGCAGGATTCCCTGCTGCACGCCCCACGCCATGCCGTAGAGGAAGAGTCCCGTGCCCGTCATCTCCGGTCCGCCGTAGTTGGTGGGACAGACGAGACTGACGTTCCAGTAGCCGTCCGTGCGCTGACACTTCAGGATGGCCTGACTCATCCGGACGAAGTCCTTCTTCAGCACCTTGTAGTTCTTGTCCGTCTTCGGCAGGGTCTGCATCACGCGCACCAGGGCGGCATACACCCAACCGTTGCCACGGCTCCAGTAGCAGTTGCTGCCGTCCTGCTCCTTGTAGGGCGGCACGTAGTCCTTGTCTCTCCACCAAAGTCCCTCCTTCTTGTTGAAGAGTCCGCCGGCCAGTGTGTCGCGCGTCCATTTATAGGCATTCATGGCGTAGTCGATGTATTTCTTCTCGCCCGTCAACTTGGCATACTTGGCATAGACGGGCATGGCCATCTGGATGGCATCAATCCACGTCCAGTAGCTGACCTTCCCCGTCGCTATCTGGTGGTCGAGGTTCTCCTTCACCTGGCTGAGGTCCACCTTGCCGCCCGTCTGCACGTAGCGGTCGATGTAGGTCTGCTGGCAGCACTG
>CAVBXH010000073.1:0-13198 GCA_963599475.1 Acutalibacteraceae bacterium
AAATGCTCATGTTGTCGGGGATACAGCACTATATGTTCTGTCCCCGGCAATGGGCTTTGATTCATATCGAGCAACAGTGGGCGGACAACAAGCTGACCACGGAGGGACTGCTCCTGCACAAGAACGTGGACAATCCCTTCTATCGTCAGAAGAACGGAGATACTATCACGCTTCGCGCCCTGCATGTTGCCTCTAAGGAACTGGGGCTCTACGGCATCACTGATGCCGTAGAGCTCATCCCCTCCGATACTCCCGAGGACTCCATCACCCACGACAGATACCTCGGTTACTGGAAACCATTTCTTGTGGAATATAAACGTGGACACTGCAAGCCCGATGAGAGGGACGAGGTGCAACTGACGGCGCAGGCGATGTGTTTGGAGGAAATGTATGGCATCAGCATCCCCTACGGAGCCCTCTATTATAACGAGGTGAAGCGCAGAGAAACCATTGCCATCTCGGATAGCCTACGGCTAACGACGCGGCAGTGCGCCAAGCAAATGCATGAAATATTCAAAAGCGGCATTATGCCAAAGCCCGTCAAGGCAGCACATTGCAGAAACTGTTCGCTAAAAGACATTTGTATGCCTGAGATGAGCTACTGCACCCAAGTGAAGACTTATCTAAACAAAAACCTGTATGAGGATCTTGCTTAACACTTTATACGTCACAACCCCCGAAGCCTATCTGAGCAAGGACGGGTTGAATGTGGTAATATCAGTCAAGCAAAGCGAGATATTCCGTATTCCCATCCACAACATCGAACAGATTGTAACGTTCGGGTATATGGGGGCAAGTCCGGGATTGATGAAACTCTGTGCCGACAGCAATGTGTCCCTGACGTTTCTCTCTCCGCATGGCAGGTATATAAGTCGTTCGCAAGGTCCAACGAGAGGAAACGTACTGCTGCGCAAGGCTCAATACCGCAACTCCGATGATGCAGCCTACGCCTTGCATCTTTGCAAACTGTTCATCGGAGGGAAAATCCAGAACTACCGCAACATCCTCCGGCGTTTCATCCGTGACAATGGAGCCGACGATTCCATAGAGAATGCGGCTGAGGAGCTATTCCGATGCAAGAGAAGGGTGTTAGAGACCACCAGCGTAGACAGTGTGAGAGGCATCGAGGGCGAAGCAGCAACATCCTATTTTGGAGTGTTCTCCCACCTCTTGCTCAATCAGAAGGAGGATTTCATCTTTCAAGGACGCAACCGTCGACCGCCCAAGGATGCTGTAAATGCGATGCTCTCGTTTGTATATGCACTAATTTGCAACGATATGACTTCGGCATTGGAAACCGTTGGACTTGACCCATACGTAGGATTCATGCATACGCTGAGGCCGGGCCGCGCTTCGCTGGCATTGGATATGATGGAGGAACAGCGAGCCTATCTTGGCGACCGGTTGGTCTTGTCGCTGATAAACAGAAAGCAAATCACCATCAAGGATTTCGTTCGTCAGGGTGACGAAGGTGTCGTCATGACCGACTCGGGGCGTAAGACAATTCTTACGGCCTGGCAGAGCAGAAAGAAAGAGCAGATTACCCATCCCTATCTGAACGAACGGGTGAGCATCGGTTTGATACCCCATATCCAAGCCATGCTCTTAGCCAGGTTCATTCGCAAAGAGTTGGATGACTATCCTGTGTTTTTAATCAAGTAATTGCCTATGTTCATACTGGTCACATACGATGTCAACATCACTTCTCTATATGGAGCAAAGCGCTTGCGAAATGTGGCGAGGGCATGTCTGAATTATGGGAAGAGGGTTCAGAACTCCGTGTTTGAATGTATTCTGACGGAAGCACAGTATGTTGTGCTGAAGCATCGGATAAATTCAATCATAGATACAGAGCAAGACAGTGTCCGCTTTTATATTTTGGGGAAGAATTGGAAACGGAAAGTGGAAACACTGGGTAAAGATATAGGCATCGATTTTACGGGTGAACTCATCATCTAATATTCATGGTGCGAACCTATAGCGTTGCACAAACTCCCTATAGCTTCGCACCTCTTGACAACCAGTCCGTTACCTTTTTTACTTCCCATCATCATCTTTTTCTCCATTTAGTTTTGCCGTCTTTCGCAAAATAAGTACCTTTGTGGCGTGATATTCAATCTTTTGTTGAACATGTAGTCGCACCCCTCGTGGGTGCGTGGATTGAAACCAGGCTTGGACGCTTGTCTATGACTCTACCGTTTCGTCGCACCCCTCGTGGGTGCGTGGATTGAAACCGTGAGCTCAGCCATTAAAGCACTCACCAGTGGGTCGCACCCCTCGTGGGTGCGTGGATTGAAACTGCGAGCTCTCGCAGTTATGCCGTAAGAGGTCGCGTCGCACCCCTCGTGGGTGCGTGGATTGAAACATCTACAGCACCGACGAGGGCGACAGCGAAAACGCCGTCGCACCCCTCGTGGGTGCGTGGATTGAAACTGGAGCAAAGTGCGAAGGCCAGCGTTGGCGGCCTTGTCGCACCCCTCGTGGGTGCGTGGATTGAAACTTCATGCTTTCTACAAAAACTATGACAGCAATGGGTCGCACCCCTCGTGGGTGCGTGGATTGAAACATGGTGGTGAACCCCGTGACCGATGCGGACAAGAGTCGCACCCCTCGTGGGTGCGTGGATTGAAACAGCCCGGCCGGCTTGGCAGTATACATCCCCACGAGTCGCACCCCTCGTGGGTGCGTGGATTGAAACCAACTGCTATTGCGGCTGTACTCGGTCGAAGTCCAGGTCGCACCCCTCGTGGGTGCGTGGATTGAAACCGCTGTGACGAACGGCACCACCGAGCAGCAGGTGGTCGCACCCCTCGTGGGTGCGTGGATTGAAACCGTATTGTGGGGCGCGACCTTTTGGGCGCCATGTCGTCGCACCCCTCGTGGGTGCGTGGATTGAAACTTAAAGAGTTTGGTGGTAAACGCGAGCAAGCTCAAAGTCGCACCCCTCGTGGGTGCGTGGATTGAAACACGTTTAACTAAATCTTTATATTATGGCAAATGTGTCGCACCCCTCGTGGGTGCGTGGATTGAAACGCCACCTTTACCGAAACGGAAGAGGTGCAGAAGGTCGCACCCCTCGTGGGTGCGTGGATTGAAACGGGGTTAAAGGCGCAAGTTGTACGGTCGAATTTAGGTCGCACCCCTCGTGGGTGCGTGGATTGAAACCTTATTCTGTGAGCGTAAACGTAGAAAAGCGTTAAGTCGCACCCCTCGTGGATGCGTAGATTGAAACGCTGATGACTGCATCCTTGCCGGCGATACCCTTCGGATTCTAACGTTCAGCGTTACGAGTGCTAACGTTCAGCATTATGGATGCCAAGTGACTGCGTTACAACAGCCAAGTGATTGCGTTACAACAGCCAAGTGACTGCTATTGCTAATGTCGTAAACCTCGTTGGCACTTGAGGTAGTCAATGACGAAGAGACTGCCGAGGCATACTTCATAATGGCTAAAGCACTGGAATCCATACAGGCAGCATCGCCATTTTTAGGTAAATGTTAACTGCTCTGTTTCAGAACTTTGCGAGTATTTTACTTGTCAGTAATCAAGAAAAAAAGAAGGTGGGGAACTTTAGTTAAGGTTTATGAAAGTTTCATGCCGGCATAAGCGGCAATGACGCCCAGGGCAACACTCCCGATGACATACGCGAGGCTCAGCAGTGGCTGGCCGTTGCGCATGAGTGTCAGTGACTCATTGCTGAATGTGGAGAAGGTCGTAAATCCTCCGCAGAGGCCGACTATCAACAGCAAGCGCAGGTCTGGGGAGAGGCTATGGCGGGCCATCCATGTGCTCAGCAATCCGATGAGGAAACAGCCGATGATGTTGACGGCAAATGTTCCCCAAGGGAAAGAGGCAGAGCCTATACATCTCCCGGCCAGATAGCGTAGCACACTGCCCGTTCCGCCTCCGATGAATATCAAGAGAAGCCCAAATTTGTCCAACTGTACCTCTACTTGATGTTGGGTTCTTCCAGTCCGAGACCTTTTTTCTTGTCGACGGCCTTCAGTAGGAAGCCGAGGAAGAGGGCGGCAACGCCCAGACCGGCCAGCATGATGAGGGGTGCGGTGTAGTCGAACTTCGTGGGGTCGGTGACTCCAGGGTTCGACTGGTCGAGCACCTTGCCGATGAGCAGGGGGAACAGCCACAGGCCGATGTTCTGAATCCAGAAGATGAGGGCGTAGGCAGATCCGATGACCTTGGCGTCGACGAGCTTGGGAACGCTGGGCCACAGCGAGGCCGGCACGAGCGAGAAGGAACTGCCGAGCACGAGGATGGTGGCGTAGGCAACGATGATGCCGCCCACGTCGTTGCCCTTGAACAGGGGCAGGATGAAGGCGAAGGTCAGGTGGCAGGCGATGAGCAGCAGCGATCCGAGCACCAGCATCGAGGCGGCCTTACCCTTGTAGTCGACGTAGTTGCCGAGGATGGGGGTGATGAGTACGGCGAGCAGGGGGAACACGGCGAAGATGCTCTCAGCGGACTGGCGCATATAGCCCATGTAGCAATAGGTGATGAGTGCCAGAACGGACAGGCCGAGCAGCAGGTACTGCCGCTGCTTGACCTTCTGGAAATTGCTGGCGAAACCGGCGGCGGCCACGATGAGCATGATGACATACTGCACAATCGTCACCGAGGAGCTGGCCCAGAACGAATCGGCGGCAGGCTCGTGGAGCGTCAGGTTGCACTGCAACATGTTGACGGCGTATTTCTGGAAGGGGAAGATGGCGGAATAGTAGAGCACGCACAGCAGGGCCACGAGCCAGAAGCCGCTGGAGGTGAGGATCTGTCCGAGGTCGCTGATCTTGAAGGGGTCGTCCTTCTCTTCGGCCTCGCCCGTCTGACTGTCGAGCTTCCGATCCATGAAGAAATAGACGATGCACATGATGAGGGCGATGCAGAGCAACACCACACCGAAGGCCACACTGCGGCTGACGCTGACCTCGCCGCCGAGCTTGGCGAAGAAGGGTGAGAAGATCATGCAGGTGGCGACACCCAGACGGGCCAGTGCCATTTCGGAACCCATGGCGAGCGCCATCTCGCGTCCCTTGAACCACTTTACGATGCCGCGGCTCACGGTGATGCCTGCCATCTCGCAGCCACAGCCGAAAATCATGAAGCCGCAGGCGGCAAACTTGGCCGAGGCGGGCATGCCCTCGTAGAAGGGCGAAACGCCCAGCTCGTCGAACACGGGGATGTAGTTGAGATGGGTGTTGAACCAAGCCTCCAGTCCGCTGCCCACGAAGGCATCGGTCACAGCGTACCACTTGACCACGGCTCCGGCCAGCATGACGGCGGCAGAGAGGACGGCGGTGAAGCGCACACCCATCTTGTCGAGGATGATGCCGGCGAAGATGAGGAAGAATACGAATACGTTGAGGAACACCTCCGAGCCCTGCATGGTGCCGAAGGCGGTGGAGTCCCAGCCCCGGTATTCCTGCATGAGGTCTTTGATGGGCGAGAGGATGTCCATGAAGATATAGCTGCAGAACATGGCGAGAGCCAGCAACAGGAGTGCGGTCCAGCGCATGGCAGCAGAATCTCTCAGTGTCTTTTGAATTGCTTGTGTCATTGTTGTATGATAGCCTATTTGTTTATTCGGGAAATAATGTGCTTATGGCTTCAGCCAGCGGTTCAGCCAGCCGAAGAAGGTGCGCTGCCAAAGGATGCCGTTCTGGGGCTTCAGCACCCAGTGGTTCTCGTCGGGGAAGATGAGCAGTTCGGCAGGAATGCCGCGCAGACGGGCGGCGTTGAAGGCTCCCATACCCTGGTTGTAGACGATGCGGTAGTCCTTCTCGCCGTGGATGCAGAGGATGGGGGTGTCCCACTGCTCTACGAACTTGTGGGGCGAGTTCTCGTAGGTCTTGGCGGCGCGTGCCGTGCGGTCTTTGCGCCAGTAGGCATCGTCATACTCCCAGTTGCTGAAGAACACCTCCTCGGTGTCGGTGTACATCGACTCCAGGTTGAAGGCACCGTCGTGGGAGATGAAGGCCTTGAAGCGTTTGTTGTGGTGGCCAGCTAAATAGTAGACGCTGAAACCACCGAACGAAGCACCGACGCAGCCCAGCCGGTCTTTGTCGACGAAGGGCAGGTTGTTGGCGGCATCGTCAATGGCCGACAGATAGTCGTCCATGCACTGTCCCGTCCAGTCGCCGGAAATCTGCTCCTTCCACTCCTGTCCGAAACCGGGCAGACCGTGGCGGTTGGGAGCCACGACCACGTAGCCGTTGGCAGCCATGATCTGGAAGTTCCAGCGGTAGCTCCAGAACTGCGATACGGGACTCTGCGGACCACCCTCGCAGAAGAGCAGGGTGGGGTATTTCTTGCCCTCTTCATAGTTGGCGGGCAGCATAATCCACACGAGCATCTCTTTGCCGTCGGTGGTCTTCACCCAGCGCTGCTGCATCTTGCCGAAGGTCAGCTGGTCGAGGATGTGCTTGTTCTCCTGACTGATCTGTTCTATCTGCGTCTTCTCGATGTTCTTGCCGGGGGTGACCCGATAGATGTCGGTGGGTGCGGAGAGACTCTGGCGCGTGGCGAGGATGCGCTTGCCGTCGTTGGCCAGCTGGAGGGAGGTCCAGTCTGCCCAGTCTTCGGTCAGCTGACTCACCGCGCCTTTGCGGTCTACGCGGTACATATTACAGCAGCCGTGCCATACGCTGAGGAAATAGAACATGGCCGCCTTGTCCTTGGCTGGTGCCCAGCAGAAGGCATCCACATCCGAGGGATGGGCGATGTACTGCTTCGTGCCTTTCTCCAGCGAATAGACGCAGAGGCGGTTGAGGTCGGCCTCATAGCCGTCGCGCGCCATGGACTGCCAGGCGATGTACTTGCCGTCGGGCGAGAACTGCGGGTTCTGGTCGTAGCCCGTGTTGGCCTGTGGGTCGGCGTTGACAGCCTGGTCGGCACAGGTGTGTGTCTTGTCGGTGGTGGGTTGCTGCCAACCGTCGGGCTTGCAGAGGTTGCGCGTCTGCCGGGTGCTGAGGTCGTAGAGGAAGATGTCCGAGTCGGTGGAGACAGCATAGTCAGCGCCCGTCTTCTTGCGACAGGTGTAGGCAATGGTCTTCGAGTCGGGACTCCATGCCAGTTGCTCGATGCCGCCAAACGGCTCCATGGGACACTCGAAGGGCTCGCCCTCCATGATGTCCGTGCCGTTGCCGACACCCTCGGCGGTCACCTCGGCCACAAAGGGATGCTGGATGCTCTCCACGTAGTGGTCCCAGTGGCGGTACATCAGGTCAGTGACGCGGCGTCCAGTGGCCAGTGGCAGGTCGTCGGGGTTTTTCTTGATAACCTCGTGGAAGGGCATGGACTGGATGAGGATGACCTTCGTGCCGTCGGGCGAGAACTTGAAGCCCTCCACCTTGCCGCCCGTATGGGACAGCTGGCGGCGGTCGCTGCCGTCAGTTTTCATCGTCCATATTTCCCCACCGCAGTTGAAGGCGATGGTCTCGGCATTGATCCACGCCGGGTCCGTCTCGTTCTTGCTGCTCTTGGTGAGCTGTCGCTGCTGACTGCCGTCGGCGTTCATGATGCAGATCACCTGATGGCTCTTGTTGTGCTTCACGCTGTAGTAGCCTACCTGATAGACCACCTGCTGGCCATTGGGCGAGGCCGCCACCGTGCCGATGCGTCCCATAGCCCAGAGGGCTTCGGGCGTCATCATGCGGCTGTCGAGCTTGATATGGTTTTTCCCGATGTTCACGTTGTCTTGTGCTTGTGCCGTCCCTCCGCCCGTGGCGAGCAGTGCGGCGGCAATGAGTGTAGTCAGTTTGTTCATAGTCGTGAGGGTGTTCATTTCTTGTGGAGGTTGTTGCGCTGGCGCTGCAGCTCTTCCTGCTGTTTCTGGAGCGCTTCCAGGCGTGCGGCCAGTCCGCTCTGCTTCTTCGGATTGTTCTTGTTGGCCTGATAGTTGGCCTCAAGGATGGCGAGGAGCTTCTTGTCATCGGTGGTCTTGCGCAGCAGCCACATGATGCTGGCCGAGAAGAACAGCGAGATGAAGTAGTAGAAGTTCAGACCGCTGGAGTAGTCGTTGAAGATGAAGAAGAACATGACGGGCATGAGGTACATCATCCACTGCATCATCTTCATCTGTTCGGCCTGCTGTCCGACCATCTGGTCGCGCTGCTGGCGCATGGAAATCCAGGTGTAGACAATCTGTGCCACGCAGAACAGGATGCAGGTGAGCGACAGGTGGTCGCCGATGCCCCAGATGTGGGTGCCCCATTCCACGATGGGGTCGTAGGTGGAGAGATCGTCCATCCACAGGAAGCTCTGTCCGCGCAACTGTATGGCGTTGGGCACAAACCAGAACATGGCAATCCAGATGGGCGCCTGGATGAGCATAGGCAGGCAACCGCCCATGGGGCTTACGCCGTATTTGGAGTAGAGCGACATCATCTCCTGCTGTTTCTTCATCTGGTCTTCCGGCTTGTCGTACTGCTTGGTGGCCTCTTCGAGTTTCGGCTTCAGCACACGCATCTTGGCCGACGCCATATAGCTCTTCTTCACCATGGGGAAGGTGATGATCTTCAGGATGATGGTGATAAGGATGAGCACAATGCCCATGCTAAAGCCCAGACTGGCCAGGAAATCGAACACGTAGAGCGTGAACCAACGGTTGATCCAGCGGAACAACAGCCAGCCGAGGTTGACGAGTTGTTCGAGGTCGAGGTCCTTGCCGAACTGGCTCTGCTTCTCCACGTCCTGGATGAGGCGGAAATGGTTGGGGCCGATGTACATCTCGAACTCCGAGGGCTTGACACCGGTGGGGTCGAAGGCCGTCTTCAGTCTGGCGTCAAACTGCTTCAGATAACCCGTGCCCTTCTCCTGCGGGATGCTGGAGAACGAGGCGTTGGCCGAGAAATTGTCCTTGGAGATGAGGGCTACGCTGAAGAACTGGTTGCGGAACGCCACCCAGTCGAGTGCCTTGTCGATGGTTTCCGACTGCTCGCCCGACTCGGAGAGGTTGTCCGTGCCGCCGTTGCTCTCCTTATAGAATACGGAGGTGTAGCGGTTCTCGAAGGAGTGTCCCTTCTCGTGTTGGCGGCAGTGGTCTGTCCATTCCATCTCCACCTCGCGGTAGGAGGGCGAGAAGGCTTTTGCCAGTCCTTGTGCCTGCAGCGAGAAGTGGAGCATATAGTCCTTGCCGAGGCGATATTTCATGAGGAGCTGGCCGCCGTTGACGGCTGTTGCCGTCAGTGTCACGGTGGAGTCAGTTTGTTCGGAGGGCGTGAAATAGAGGTCGGCGGTGACGATGTTGTCTTCCTTACCGGCAAACAGGAAGTTGAGATTCTGGTCTATGCCGTCGAAGAGCGTCAGGTCTTTGGCTCCGTCAAGGTCTTTGAAGCCGAGGATGCGCGCTTTGCGTACCACGCCGCCCTTCGTGTCGAGCGTCAGTTCGAGCTTGCTGTTCTTCAGCGTCACCTGTTGCGAGGTGCCTTGCAGGGCAGGGTAGAAGAGGGCTGTGGTGTCGGCGGCTGCTGCGGCCTCCAGTCGTTTCTTGTCGCTGGCTTCCTGGGCAGCGGTCTTTTTCGCTTTCTCCTGTAGTGCGGCAGCGATGGAGTCCTGCCGTTGTGCGGCTTCAATCTGTTCCTGTGAGGGACTGTTGTACCAGCTGAATCCAATCAGTACGAGGGCGATGAGGATGAAACCGAGGATGGAGTTCTTGTTCATTATCTTGTCTTTTGTGTGTTCGTTCTGGTTATTTCTTGTTCGCTATTGCAGCCTTGACGAAATCGAGGAAGAGCGGGTGGGGGTGGAGCACGGTAGACTGGTATTCCGGGTGAAACTGCGTGCCGATGTACCATTTGAGACCCGGTATCTCGACAATCTCCACGAGGTCGCTCTCGGGGTTGCGTCCGACACACTGCATGCCGTTGCGCTCAAACTCCTTGATGTAGTCGTTGTTGAATTCATAGCGGTGACGGTGGCGTTCCTGGATGTGCTCCTTCTTATAGATGTCGCAGGTGCGGGAGCCCTGCCGCAGCTGACAGTCGAAGGCACCGAGACGCATTGTGCCGCCCATATTGGTGATGTCCTTCTGCTCTTCCATGATGTCAATGACGTTGTGCGTAGTCTTTCCGTCCATCTCTCGGCTATTGGCATCGGCGTAGCCCAGCACGTTGCGGGCAAACTCGATGACCATCATCTGCATGCCGAGGCAGATGCCGAACGTGGGGATGTCGTGGATGCGCGCATAGTGGGCAGCAATGATCTTGCCCTCGATGCCGCGCTGTCCGAAGCCCGGGCAGACGATGATGCCGTCCTGTCCGGCCAGTTTCTCTGCCACATTGTCTTCTGTAATGTTTTCCGAGTTGATGAAGGTCAGCACAGTCTTGTGGTCGTTGTACACGCCAGCCTGCAACAGGCTCTCGCGGATGCTCTTGTAGGCATCCTGCAGGTCGTATTTTCCCACCAGTCCGATGTGCACCTCCTCGGTGGCCTTATTGCGACGGTCGAGGAAGCTGCGCCACGGCCCCAGCTCCGGCGTCGGTCCCACCTCCATGTCCATCTTGCGGAGAATGGCGGTGTCGATGCCCTGGTTCTGCATATTGACAGGCACCTCGTAGATGCTCGGCAGGTCTTCGCTCTGTATGACGCAGTCGTAGTCCACGTTACAGAAGGCAGCCACCTTGCGGCGCACGTCGTCGCTGAGGTGCTTCTCGGTGCGGAGCACGAGGATGTCGGGCTGGATGCCCACGCTCTGTAGCTCCTTGACGGAGTGCTGCGTCGGTTTGGTTTTGAGCTCACCGGCGGCGCGCAGGTAGGGCACGTAGGTCAGGTGGACGTTGATGGCGTTCTTTCCCAGTTCCCAGCGCATCTGTCGGATGGCCTCCATAAACGGCGCACTCTCGATGTCGCCGATGGTGCCACCAATCTCGGTGATGACGAAGTCGTAGTGGTATTTCTCTCCGAGCAACTTGACGTTGCGCTTGATTTCATCGGTGATGTGCGGTACCACCTGGATGGTCTTGCCCAGATAGTCTCCGTGGCGTTCCTTGTCGATGACGGCCTTGTAGATGCGTCCCGTGGTCAGCGAGTTGGCCTTGGTGGTTTGGATGCCAGTGAAGCGTTCGTAGTGTCCGAGGTCGAGGTCGGTCTCCATACCGTCTACGGTGACGTAACATTCCCCGTGTTCGTAGGGGTTGAGGGTTCCCGGGTCAATGTTGATGTAGGGGTCAAACTTCTGAATGGTGATGTTGTAGCCTCGAGCCTGCAAGAGCTTTCCGATGGAGGAAGAGATGATGCCCTTGCCCAGTGACGAAACCACGCCACCCGTGACAAAGATGTATTTTGTGTGTGCCATATAAAATAGGTATATATTGCTAATAAGGTGCAAAGGTAGTGCAAACCGAGCGAAAAACAAAGAGAAACGGAGTTTTTCTTTGTTTTCCGAGGTGCAGCCTACCTTCGGCGTGCAGACTAAACGTTCTTTAGACTCTTATATGCGGAGGGCGTGACGCCAAACTCTTTCTTGAACACGATGCGGAAATTGTTCTGGTCGTTGAACCCCGTCATGGTAGCGGCCTCGGTGACATTGTAGTCGCCGCTCTGCAGCAGTTTGGCGCAGTGGTACAGGCGGCGTTTTAGGATGTATTCCTTGGCTGTCATTCCCGTGAGTGCCTTCACCTTGCGGTAGAAGGTGGAGTAGCTCATGGCCATCTTGTCCGACATGAAGTCCATGTTGAGGTCTTCGGTGGTGATGTGCTCCTCGATGACCCGATTCATCTTGTCAAGGAACTCCCGGTCGAGCCGATTCAGCGTGGGCTCATCGGTCTCGGGCGACGGTGTCTCCGGCGTCCCCGACTGACGGAAGACAGTCAGCTCGGCCAGCTCCTGTGTCCCCGACTGACGGAAGACAGTCAGCTCGGCCAGCCGCCGCCGGCTGGACAGCAGGTTCTGGATGCGGCTCTGCAGCAGTCGCGCACTGAACGGCTTGGTCAGATAGGAGTCTGCGCCGCAGTCGTAGCCTTCCTCCTTGTCCTCCACGGAGTCCTTGGCGGTGAGTAGGATGACGGGGATGTGGCAGGTGCGGATGTCCTCCTTCACCCGTCGGGTCAGTTCGATGCCGTTCATCCGTGGCATCATGATGTCGCTGACGATGATGTCGGGCACCTGTTCCATGGCCAGTGCCGTGCCCTCGCGACCGTCGGCGGCCTGGATGACGCGGAAGTCCTCGCCCATCGACTCGGCAATGTACTGTCGGATGTCGTCGTTGTCCTCCACCACAAGCAGCAGCGGCAACTCGTCGGTGTCGGTCTGGGCCTCGTCGGCCGTGCTGTCGTCGTTGCGTTCCGTGTTCTCCTTCGCCTTGTCCTCCTTATGTAGCGCACCGGGATAGGAATTGTCGGTCAGCAGCGAGAAGGTGAAGGTGCTGCCCCGTCCCTCTTCGCTCTCCACCGTCAGCGTGGCCTCGTGCAGATCCGCCAGCGACTTCACCAGTGCCAGTCCGATTCCCGTCCCTTCGGCCTGGTGCTTGCCGTCGGTCTGGTAGTAGCGGTCGAAGATGTGGGGCAGTGCCTCCTTGCGGATGCCGTAGCCCGTGTCTTGTACGGCGAGGTTGACGTGTCCTTTGCCGTCGGCAGACAGCGTCACGCTGATGTGTCCCTCGGGGGTGTATTTGACCGCATTCGACAGGAAATTGTTCAGCACGGTCGTAATCACTTCCGAATCGAAATAGACGGGTGGGAGGTCGGGCTGCACCGTCACGCTGATGGCCGTCTTCGGGTTGCGGTTCAGTTGTTTGTAGTTCTCTCCGATTTCCGTCACCAGTGTGCCGAGGTCACCCTTGGCCACAGTCAGTCGGCGGTTTTGCGTCTCCGTCTTTCGGAATTCCAGAATCTCGTTGACCAGGTTGCGCAGCCGTCCCGCACTCTTGTTGATGAGTTCCACCTTCCGATGGTACAGCTCCGGCATCCGCCGGTCGTTCATCAAGTCCTCCAGCGGTCCGAGAATCAGCGTCAACGGTGTGCGCAGTTCGTGGGTGATATTGGTGAAGAAGCGCAGTCGCTCCTCGTTCAGCTCCTGCTTCTGCAGGTTCTCGCGCCGTTCCATCTCCAGCGAGTTGCGCAGGAAGAGTCGCCGCTTGTAGTTCTTCAGCAGCAGGCAGACCAGTGCTGCGGCCAATGCCGAGTACACGAGATAGGCCCACCAGGTGCGCCAGAAGGGTGGGGCGATGCGGATGGCCAGTTCTGCGGT
>CAVBXH010000074.1:0-13046 GCA_963599475.1 Acutalibacteraceae bacterium
TGTCGCCCTCCTCACCGTACTTGCCCATCAGTGTAGACAGGTTTTCCATGGCAGGCGTTTCTATCTGCTGAAATCCGTAGCGGTAGAACACCTCGCGAATGGTATCGAATATGTAGTTTCGTTTCGCCATTTCTACGGGCGAAAAATCTCTTGTTCCTTTGGGTATACCTGGTTTTGTTGCCATAATAAACAGTTTATTCTTTTGTAATTGTGGACGCAAAATTAATCATTTTAGCCCATAATCACTCCCGGCGACTGCCCAAAAATATCATGACGTAGTAAATGAGCGTAGCCAGCGAGCTCAAGGCTGCCACTACATAGGTATAAGCGGCCGACTTCAGCGCATCCTGCGCCTGACGGTGATTGAACGCATTGGTTACGCCCGCACCATTGAGCCATACCAGCGCACGCCGACTGGCATCAATCTCTACCGGCAGCGTGATGAAACTGAACAGGGTGGTCACGGCAAACAGGCAGATGCCTATCAGCAGCAGCTGCGGGAAGTTGTTTATCAGCAAGATTCCGGCCAGTAGCACCCACGACATGACTGATGAAGAAAACTGCACCACCGGTACCAGCGCCGAACGCAACTGTAGCGGAGCGTACGCCCGTGCGTGCTGCACCGCATGTCCACACTCGTGAGCCGCTACCGCAGCAGCCGATACGCTGCATACGTCATACACACCCCGACTCAGGTTTACGGTCTTGTTTGCGGGATTATAGTGGTCGGTCAGCATCCCGTCGGTGCTGGTCACGGTTACATCGTAGATGCCGTTGTCGCGCAACATCTTCTCGGCTATCTCACGACCGGTCATCCCGTTGTCAACGGGAATTCTGGAATACTTCTCGAACTTGCTCTTTACATTGTTCTGTGCAATGTAACCCAAAATGGCAACGCCAATAAACAGGATATAAACAATCATCTTTCTATCTTCTTTTAAATATTATACATCGCTTGCCGAACTACCGGCAAATAGTTTGCCAAATATAGTCAAAAAAGGAGCGTATCGCAAAGATTCAACGTCTTTTGACGATTCTTCATGTATTTTCCGATATACTGACAGACGGGGAGCCGATGTCAGTCATTCTTCATCCGATTCCGCTCCGTCCTTGCCGAGTATGCGGAAAATTTACATTTTTCGGCGAAAAAGTTTGTTCATATCCGAAAAAGGATATACCTTTGCACCGCAATTCGAAATACGATTGTACCGATGATTCGCTAGCTCAGCTGGTAGAGCACAACACTTTTAATGTTGGGGTCTTGGGTTCGAGCCCCAAGCGGATCACCAAGGCAGGGTCTCCTGCGAGAAACTTTTTGAATACAAGTCAGAGGGGCGTAGCCCAGTTGGTTTAGAGCGCTGCAGTCACATTGCAGAGGTCCCCGGTTCGAGCCCGGGCGTCCCTACACTTGTAGTCGTGAAGACAATACTTTTCTACTAATAATACACTTCTACTAAACATCAAATCTAAAAGAACACATGAGAAAACTGTTTACTATCGTTGCCGCCTGCCTAATGGGCTTGGGCGCAAAGGCATCCTGCAGTGACAACTACGATGCGCTCTACACGGGACTTCCCTTCGAGATGAGCAAGGTGACCCGTCCGCAGTTTCCCACCAACGAGGTCAACCTCCGCGACTTCGGTGCCGTGGGCGACGGTTCGTCGCTCTGCACCGAGGCTTTCCGTCAGGCCATCGAGGCGCTGTCGGCCAAGGGTGGTGGCCGGCTGACCGTGCCGCAGGGCGTGTGGTTCACCGGCCCTATCGTGCTGAAGAGCAACATCAATCTCCATCTGGACCGGGGAGCCATCATCCTCTTCTCGCCCGACGATGCGCTCTATCCCTTCATCCACACCTCCTTCGAGGGACTGGACACGCGTCGCTGTCAGTCGCCCATCTCGGGCACAAACCTCACCAATGTAGCCATCACCGGCCACGGAGCCATCGACGGCAACGGCGAGTACTGGCGTCCGCTGAAGAAGCAGAAGGTGACCGAAGGGCAGTGGAAGGCCATCACCTCCCGTGGCGGAGCCTTCAAGCGTCCCGACTACTGGTTTCCCACCGACGGCGCACTGCAGGCCGACAACAATGCCAACATGAACGTGCCGACCACGCCGGCCACCGAAGCGGAGTGGAACAACATGAAGCGTTTCCTGCGCCCCGTGATGGTCAGCTTAGTAGGCTGCAAGAACGTGTGGCTGAAAGGCGTCACCTTCCAGAACTCCCCGGCATGGAACCTTCATCCGCTGATGTGCGAGAACGTGCTCATTGAGGATGTGCTGGTGCGCAACCCGGCGTATGCGCAGAACGGTGACGGTCTCGACCTGGAGTCGTGCAAGAACGCCCTCGTCGTCAACTCCACCTTCGATGTGGGCGACGACGGCATCTGCCTCAAGAGTGGCAAGGATGCTGACGGGCGCAAGCGCGGCATTCCCTGCGAGAACGTCATCATCAGCGGCTGCACCGTCTTCAAGGGCCACGGCGGCTTCGTGGTGGGCAGCGAGATGAGCGGCGGCGTGAAGAACATCATGGTGCGCGACTGCCAGTTCCTCGGCACGGACGTAGGACTGCGCTTCAAGAGCACACGCGGTCGCGGCGGCGTGGTGGAGAACATCTTCATCCGCAACATTTCGATGTTCGACATCCAAACCGACGTCATCACCTTTGACCTCTACTACGGTGGGAAGT
This sequence comes from Acutalibacteraceae bacterium, assembly GCA_963599475.1. Lineage (GTDB taxonomy): Bacteria > Bacteroidota > Bacteroidia > Bacteroidales > Bacteroidaceae > Prevotella. The sequence continues at coordinate 2,686 of CAVBXH010000074.1, forward strand.
CTGCTGTGGAGGCTTTGGCCGACGGCGATGAGAAGAAGCTGCAGGCCACACCCGTCTTCAAGGTGGACGAGACCACGCCGTGCTTCCGCAACATCGACATCCAGCACGTGATTTGCCGCACAGCACGCCGCGCCGCCTATTTCAACGGCTTGCCGGAAATGCCCGTCACCAACATCAACATCCGCGACCTGGAGGTCAACAACGTGAAGGAAGGCATCGTGGTCAACCACACTCAGGGCGTGACACTCAACGACATCCACGTGCAGACCACTGGTTCCGTCTTCAAGGCCAGCAACTCCGCCGACATCACCGTCAACGGCAAGAGCTACAAGAAACTGCCGAAGGAAGGGCTTTCGCTCGACACGCTGTAAGTGTCATTTTCCTACGCGCTGCCGAGCGGGATTTTTTTCCCTGCCCAGAAAGTTTTTTCTCTCTGCCCAGCGCGTTTTATCTCCCTGCCCAGCGAGAAAATTCCCGCAGGGCAGGGAGTTTCTTTAATGACGGGAGAAAACGTTTGGCCGTCTCATGGAAAAGTCGTACCTTTGCATTGGAAATAACACCTTATAAAGACAATGGCAGAGAAGAAATTCAAAAGGACAACGGTGACCGCAGCACTGCCCTACGCCAACGGCGGCGTACACATCGGCCACTTGGCAGGCGTCTACGTGCCTGCAGACATCTATGTAAGATACCTCAGACTGAAGAAGGAAGACGTGATGTTCATCGGCGGCAGCGACGAGCACGGTGTGCCCATCACCATCCGCGCACGGAAAGAAGGGGTCACCCCGCAGGACGTGGTGGACCGCTACCACAAGATGATTAAAGACTCGTTCGAGGCGTTCGGCATCTCCTTCGACATCTATAGCCGCACCACCTCCGACATCCACCATAAGTTTGCCGCAGAGTGGTTTCGCAAGCTCTACGACGAGGGGAAGCTGACCGAGGAGACTTCGACGCAGCTCTACGACGAAGAGGCCAAGCAATTTCTGGCCGACCGTTACGTGACGGGCGAGTGTCCCTACTGCCACAGCGAAGGAGCCTACGGCGACCAGTGCGAGAAGTGTGGCCGCGACCTGTCGCCCCTGGAACTCATCAACCCGAAGTCGACCATCAGCGGTTCGACACCCGTGATGAAGGAGACGAAAAACTGGTATCTGCCCCTCAACAAATACCAAGACTGGCTGAAGCAGTGGATTCTGGAGGAGCACAAGGAGTGGCGGCCCAACGTCTACGGCCAGTGCAAGTCGTGGCTCGACATGGATCTCCAGCCCCGCGCCATGACGCGCGACCTCAACTGGGGCATTCCCGTGCCCATCGACGGCGCCGACGGCAAGGTGCTCTACGTCTGGTTCGACGCGCCCATCGGCTACGTGTCCAACACCAAGGAACTGTGCGAGAAAGACCCTGCGCGCTGGGGCAACTGGCAGACCTGGTGGCAGGACAACGACACGCGCCTTGTCCACTTCATCGGCAAGGACAACATCGTGTTCCACTGCATCATCTTCCCCGTCATGATGAAAGCCCACGGCGGCTACATCATGCCCGACAACGTGCCGGCCAACGAGTTCCTGAATCTGGAGAACGACAAGATCTCGACCTCACGCAACTGGGCGGTCTGGCTGCACGAATATCTGGTAGACCTGCCCGGCAAACAGGACGTGCTGCGCTACGTGCTGACGGCCAACGCCCCGGAGACCAAGGACAATAACTTCACCTGGAAGGATTTCCAAGACCGCAACAACAATGAGTTGGTGGCCATCTACGGCAACTTCGTGAACCGCGCCCTGCAGCTCACCAAGAAATACTGGAACGGCATCGTACCTGCCTGCGGCGAACTGCAGGACATTGACCGCCAGACGCTGGAGGAGTTCAAGGACGTGAAGGGACGCGTGGAGGCACTGCTCGACCAGTTTAAGTTCCGCGAAGCACAGAAGGAAGCCATGAACCTGGCACGCATCGGCAACAAATACATCACCGACTGCGAACCGTGGAAGGTGGCCAAGACTGACATGAAGCGCGTGGAGACCATCCTCAACATCTCGCTCCAGTTGGTGGCCAACCTCGCCATCGCCTTCGAGCCGTTCCTGCCCTTCTCCAGCAAGAAGCTGCGCGACATGCTCAACATCACGTCGTTCGACTGGGAACAGCTCGGCACGACCGACCTGCTGAAGGCTGGACACCAGCTCAACGAGCCTTCGCTGCTCTTCGAGAAGATAGAAGACGAGGTGATACAGCAGCAGTTGGACAAGCTCGAAGCCACCAAAAAGGCCAACGAGGCTGCTGCCTGCAAGGCCGCGCCCGTCAAGGACAACGTGTCGTTCGAGGACTTCGAGAAGCTGGACATCCGCGTCGGACTCATCAAGGACTGCCAAAAGGTGAAGAAATCCAAAAAGCTCCTGCAGTTCACCATCGACGACGGGACAGGCATCGACCGCACCATTCTCAGCGGCATTGCCGCCTTCTACGAAGATCCGTCCGCCCTCATTGGCAAGCGCATCCTCTTCGTGGCCAATTTCGAACCGCGCAAGATGATGGGCATCGAGAGCCAGGGCATGATTCTCTCCGCAGTCGATTTCGACGAGAGTCTCAGCGTGGTGACTACGAGCAAAGACGTGAAGCCCGGCAGTCAGGTGGGATAGTCCCCCTCACTGCGGCTGCGGACTGGCGTTCCCTGCCGTCCCCAAGGCAACGGGTCAGAGCTTGAAATCCACCTTCGGGCGGATTTCAGCGCGGCTCTCCTTGCGGTGGATGTTGAGGTAAGCACGATGGTGCTTCTCGACGCGCTGCTCCTCGGGCGGAAACTGCATATAGTCGCCGAAGAAATGGCGGAGATACTCGTCGTAGGCTTCGACCAGCGGAATCTCCGTGTCCTCGAAGGGAAATTTCTTTCCTTTGCCCAGCCACGCCTTGGGAAACACCTCCCGATGACCATACGACCCCGTATAGACCTGCACGTTGCAGGTCTTGTCGTAGTCGTAACGATGGCTCAGCGCATCCATCTGACGGAGGAAGTGACGGCGGAGCGCAGAGCGGCAGAAGTAGCCCAGCGTCTTGACGGCAAAGCGTCCCCATTCCTTAGGGTTGGCCAACAGGGCGAGGTATTCGCCGAAGGTGTTGTGGGTGGAGATGGCATTCAGTCGGTTGGCAATCTTCGCATAGCGGTCTTTCAGTCGCCACGCCGTCTCCACGTCGTCGTCGGTGCCGTCGAGCGGGAAGATGTCCACGTAGAGACCAATGACGCAAGGAATGCGACGGTCCTCAACCAGCGTGGTCTCCCGATTGGAAATCTTCAGGAAATAGAGCGGATAGGTATCGTCGCCATAGGGCGTAATCAGCTCATATCTCCCCCAGTCCTCGCTCTTGGCAATGGCCATCAGCCGGTCGTAGTCTGGTCGGGGCATGATAACGTCGATGTCGTCGTCCCAAGGAATGAGGCCATGATGGCGCACAGCACCGATGGCCGTGCCGCCGCTGCCGTAGTAGGTGAGCCCGTGCCGCTCACAGATGGCTGCGAAAGCCTTGAGGATGTCGATGAGGGCGGCGTTCCACTCTTGCTTGATATTCTGAATGTCCATGATGGAGTTTTTCGTTGTTTTATGGCTTTAATCTCGGACAAAGGTACGTCAAATCGGAGACACTACAAAATAAAAATCTTCCTTTTTGTCTCCTTCCTCGGATTTATGTTGTATATTTGCACGAAAATTCTATCACAGACATACGCTTGCTTATGGTATCGCTGAAGGACAAGACGGCCAAGGGACTGATGTGGGGAGCACTGAACAGCGGCACGACGCAGTTGCTCAACCTCCTCTTCGGCATCTTCCTCGGACGGCTGCTGTCGCCAGCGGACTACGGACTGGTCGGCGTGCTGAGCATCTTCTCACTCATTGCCGGCAATCTGCAGTCGAGCGGTTTCTCCACAGCGGTGGTCAACATGGCGGCGCCCCGCCACCGCGACTACAATGCCGTGTTCTGGTTCAACGTGCTGATGAGTGCCGCGCTCTATGGCGTATTGTTCTGCTGTGCTCCGCTCATTGCCGCCTTCTTCCACCAGCCTGAGCTGACGACTTTGTCGCGCGTGGTTTTCCTCTCGTTCTTCATCTCTTCGTTCGGCATTTCGATGAATGCGTACATGACCAAGAACATGATGCAGCGGGAGATGGCCATCGTGTCGATTGTGGCTCTCGTCCTCTCCGGCATCACGGCTGTGGGCATGGCACTGGCTGGCATGACCTACTGGAGCATCGCTGCCCAACAGGTGGTCAACAGCCTGGCACTGGTGCTGGGCCGCCTGTATTTCGTCCGATGGCGCCCCACTCTCTCGTTCGACTTCACCCCCATCCGCCAGACGTTCAGCTTCAGCATGAAGATTCTCGTCACGATGGTCATCACCACCATCAGCAACAACATGCTCACGGTGGTCTTCGGCAATATGCTCGGAATGCGCACCACGGGCAACTTCTTCCAGGCCAACAAATGGAACACGATGGCTCATGCACTGGTCAGCAACACGGTGATGCAGGTGGCACAGCCCGTCCTGGTGGAAATCCGCAACGAGCGGGATCGCGAAGTCCGGGTGTTCCGCAAGATGCTGCGCTTCACGGCCTTCTTCGCCTTCCCGGCACTGACGGGACTCTCGCTGGTCAGCCGCGAGTTTATCGTGACCACCATTGGCGAGGGGTGGCTCGATGCCGTCCCCATCCTGCAGGTGCTCTGCATCGGCGGTGCCTTCATGCCGTTCTACACGCTCTATCAGAACTTGATCATCAGCCACGGACGATCGGACATCAATATGTGGCTCAACATCCTGCAGATCGTCGTCCAACTGGCCATCGTCATCGCTGTCAGTCCTTTGGGCGTACTGCCCATGGTGACGGTCTACACCGCCTTCAACATCCTGTGGTTGGGCACGTGGCAGATGGCGGCACGGCGGCTGACGGGGCTACGCCTTCGGCACGTCATCGCCGACCTGATGCCCTTCCTCGGCTCATCGGTGGTGGTGATGGCCGCCACATACTATGCCACACAGTGGCTGACCCTTGCCCCGCTCCTGTTGCTGGTGCGCGTGGCACTGGCAGCTGTGCTCTATCTGTTGCTCATGAAACTGGCTCACGCCCAGATTCTGGACGAGTGCCTGCACTATATCACACCTAAAAGATGGAAAAGATGAAGGTTTCGGTCGTTGTCCCTGTATATAATAAGGTGGAATATGTAGAACGCTGCTTCCGCCAGTTGCTCGCCCAGGACATGGACGGGATGGAGATTGTGGCCGTTGACGACGGAAGCACCGACGGCTCGGGTGCGCTGTGCGACCAGTGGGCAGGCGACCGCCGACTGCGCATCTTCCACACCCCGAACCAGGGAGTGACCGCTGCGCGCCGCTATGGCGTGGAGCAGGCGCAAGGCGAGTACATCGTCTTTGTGGACTGCGACGACGAACTGCTTCCGGGCGCCTTGCACACCCTCTATGATGCGGCCTGCCAGACGGAAGCCGACGAGGTGATTGCCACCTTCTGCACCCAAGACGGGACGCAGTCACCCGTGGTGTACGAGGGGGAAGTCTGCCCTACGCCCCTCATCCGCACCATCATTGCTGGGAAGAACCGTTTCCCCGTGCTGTGGGCAGCCCTCTTCCGCCGTTCCGTCCTCAAGGATTGTCTTGACACGCCGCGCGACATCATTGAGGGCGAGGACAAGCTGATGCAGGTGAAGGTGCTGATGAAACGCCCCAAGGTGTGGTTCATCACCGACTGCGTCTACCGCTACACCGTCGGTGTACCCAATACGCGCCGACGCACCCTGGAACGCGAGAGGCTCTACGATCAGCTGTTGCGACAGACGCTGCAACCGCAGTGGACGGAACTGCACAGTGCCTTCGTGCTGCACCAGTTGAAGGAGTACGAGCGGTTCATTCACGACGGCTGCTACACCGTGCGCAACGACTATTACCGCGAGGCCGTCGGCCCACTGCCCGCAAGCATTCCCCTCTACGACCGGCTGGTCTGGGCCTTGCCACCAGTGCTGAGCCGCCCGCTCATCCTGCTCTACCGAAAAATCATCAACCTCAAACAACACCGTCTATGAAACATACTGCCCAGACCGACATCGCCGTGCTCATGCTGTTCTTCAACCGTCCCGACAGCCTGAAGCAGGTATTCGAGCAAGTGCGCAAGGCGCGCCCCACCCGTTTGTTCCTCTTCCAGGACGGGCCGCGCAACGGGGAAGACCTACCGGCCATCATGGCCTGCCGCGAGGTGGTGGCCGACATTGACTGGGAGTGTGAAGTGCAGCGCAACTATCAGGAACAGAACTTGGGCTGCACAACGGCGGGATTCACGTCGCACCGCTGGGCGTTCTCGCTGGCCGACAAATGCATCGTGCTGGAGGACGACGTGGTGCCGGCAGTGTCGTTCTTCCGCTTCTGCAAGGAGATGCTCGACCGCTATGAGGATGACAAGCGCATCACGATGGTGGCGGGCTACAACATGGACGAACAGACCCCCGACACGCCATGCGACTACTTCTTCACCTCGGCGTTCTCCATCTGGGGGTGGGCCTCGTGGAGCCGTGTCGTCAACCAATGGGATGGGCACTACACCTTCATGGACAATCCGTATGATATGCGGCTGCTGCGCAATCTGCTCAAGAGCCGCCACATCCGAAAGGACTTCCTCCCCATCTGCCAGCAATACCGCGAATGGGGGAAGCCGGACTTCGAGACGGTCTTCTGGAGCACCATGCTGTTCAACTCAGGACTGGCCGTCATGCCTGCTCGCAACATGATTCGCAATATCGGGGCCACCGACAATTCCACCCATTACTCCGCCTTCAAGACGCTACCCCGTGGCGTACGACGGCAGTTCACGATGCAGCGCTACGAGATGGACTTCCCCTTGCGCCATCCGCACCATGTCATCGAGGATGTGGCCTACAAGGAGCGGATGTACCGCTACAACGCCTGGGGACATCCCTGGATAAAGGTCGGACGCTCTTTGGAGGAGCTGCTGCTCAACCTGCGCTACGGCCATTTCGGGCAAATCGGGAAAGCCCTCCTCCGCCGCCTCCGCAAAGGCTTTTAGACCCCTCACTTCGACAATGACAAAACAAGCAAATAGATGAAAGACAAAGACATGAAATGGAAGACGCTCTCGCAGCAGTATCTGTTCCGGGAGCCTTGGCTGACCGCCCGCGTGGACAAGGTGCAACTGCCCACGGGTGCTGTCGTCGACAAATATTATGTGCTGGAATATCCTGACTGGGTGAACACCATTGCCATCACCGAGGACGACCGCTTCGTCTTCGTCCGCCAGTATCGCTACGGCTTGGGCAAGACGCTCAGCGAGCTGTGCGCTGGCGTGATGGAGCAGGGCGAGACACCCGAGGAAGCGGCTCGGCGCGAACTGATGGAAGAAACTGGCTTCGGCGGCGGCCACTGGGAGGAGTGGATGACAATTTCCGCCAATCCCGGCAGTCAGAACAACATCACCCACTGCTTCCTGGCCACTGGCGTAACGCTGCAAGGCCCGCAGCACCTGGACCATGGCGAGGACGTGGAGGTGAGGTTCTTCACCCGCGAGGAGGTGTACGACATGCTGAAAAATGGAGAAATATGGCAGAGCCTGATGGCTGCACCCCTTTGGAAATACTTCGCCTGCACCGCTAATGCGTCACTGCGATGACAGACGATATTAAATGACATGAAGCAAACGGTCAACATTCAACATTACGACTCGCCTTGCGGAAAGCTCATCCTGGCTTCTGTGGGCGGCGCGCTCTGCATCTGCGACTGGCAGGATAAGTCTTGTGCAACACGCAACAAGCGCCGACTGTTACGATACTTGAACGCCGCATTCATCAAGGAGACTGCTCCCGTCTTGGAACAAACCAAGCAGGAACTTGACGAGTATTTCGCTGGCAGGCGTATGACATTCGGCATCCCCCTTCATCCCGTGGGCACTGATTTCCAGCAACAGGTGTGGGGAGCCCTGCTCGAAATCTCCTATGGCGAGACAAGAAGCTACAAGGAGATAGCCCTCAGAGTAAACAACCCCAAAGGCGTGAGGGCCGTGGCACAAGCCATCGGAGCCAACGGCCTCAGCATCCTCATCCCCTGCCACCGTGTCATTGGTTCTAACCACTCCCTTACAGGCTATGCGGGCGGCATCGAGGCGAAAAGACAACTCTTGGACATGGAGCGGACACGGACATCCAAGAAAACAACAAGACCATGAAACAGAAATACAAGAAAATCGGCATTAGGGTAGTGGTCGGCATGGCCCTTCTGCTGGCTGTCGGCCTGTATGCGGCCAGCAACTACATGATCCACTACGCACTCGGCTACGACGTGTCAGACAGGAGAACGGCAGAAGCACTGCGGGAAGAAGTGCGGACAGACTGCCCCTGGACAGCCGCATGGATGGACTCCATCTACCGAAACCACTGCGTCAAAGACACCTTCGTGGTGATGCCGTCTGGCTACAAGGCTCATGCCCTCTACCTCCATGCGCCCCAGCCAACGCGGAACACCACCGTCGTGGTGCACGGCTACAAGATGCGTGCTGAGGGTATGTTGCACATCGCCTATCTCTACCATCACGACATGGCCTACAACGTGCTCCTGCCCGACCTCTACGGGCATGGTGAGAGTGAGGGCGACCACATCCAGATGGGATGGAACGACCGATGGGATGTCCTTCGGTGGTCAGCCGTGGCCGATGGGATTTTCAAGCACACCCGTCAGGTGATTCACGGCATCTCGATGGGTGCTGCAACAACCATGGCAGTGTCGGGCGAAAAGACTCCAAACTACGTGAGATGCTTCGTGGAAGACTGCGGTTTCACAAGTGTGTGGGATGAGTTTGCAGCCCAGCTCAAAGCCCAGTTTGGCTTGCCGTCCTTTCCTTTAATGAACGCCACATCAGCACTTTGCCGCCACAGGTATGGATGGTCTTTCGCCGAGGCACAGCAGATGGAACAGGTGCGTCGGAGCACCAAGCCCATGCTCTTCATCCATGGCGACAAGGACGACTACGTCCCCTACTCGATGCTCCATCCCCTCTATGAAGCGAAGATCTGGGGCAGAAAGGCCATCTTCGTTGCCAAGGGTTCCGTCCACGCCACGGCCTACCGCGACCATCACGAGGAATACACCCAGACGGTCAAGGCCTTCGTGCAAAGATAATCCACACCGATCAGCCTCAAGGGGCAACACCCTGGGTATGGTATGGACACATCTATGACAGGCGACATTAAATGCGAGAAAAGTTTGTACGTCTCGCTTGAAAAGTGTAACTTTGCAGCGGTATTTTATATTGAAAAGTGTCATTTTGCGACGCTAAAAGTTATTGAAAAGTGTAGATGCTATGCTGTACAGAAAGATTGGACATTACATCGAGGATCACTTCAAGGCGGATTCCGACAAGATTCTCATCCTTGAAGGAGCCCGTCAAATAGGCAAGTCGTATATCATCAGAGCGATTGAACTTTGTGCCTGTTGTTAGCCCTCTTTACGCCGCCTTTCCATCACCCACGAAAACACAGCACTTGACTTGACAAGATTTTTCTTTGGGACAGCATCTGGGACTGCGTCTTTCAAGAAGATTGCAAAAAAAATCCCCTTTTTCTCTTTCGTTTAGGAAAATTGTAGTACCTTTGCCCCCGTCTACTCTGTAACCGAAAGCCCAGAGGGGCACAGGTGGGCAGACCGATACATAAGAAAAGGCGTAGCTGTACGCTTTGGTTTTGACGATAGAAGAACTTCGCAAACTCATTTGTCAGTCAAGAACAAAGCAATGCAGAACGCCTCATGAGGTGTATTATATACCGCCTTCATAGGCTTTGAACGACTTTCTCGTTTAGAGTTGGTGGAGGGTTATTGTATACTTACACTTGCGTGGGGCTTTCAGCGTTGCTCGTTTCGACTGACAGGGCAATGCGAAGGCCTTTCTATCGTGGAACGAGCAACAGGACTGGCTCCACGTTTTCTCTCTGTATACCGCACCCCCTTTCAGTATAAACCGCCAATTCGGCAGCCGTTGGCACAAACAAAAGAAAATGAAAAGACTTATATTGTATCTGCTGGCATTGCCAATCCTATGGCTCTTTGCCGCCTGTGCTAACGACAACGACAGTGACAATGACAAGAAGCGGGCCGTCGGTGAACGAAACGAGATTGAGGCCACGTTTGGCACCTCCAAGAGAGTTTACCGAGCGAATGACATCCGAGCGAAACTGGACAAAACGGCCGACACATGGATAGGAGCTTGCTTCTTCGCCAAAAACGCAATGAAGTTCCTAAGGGGACTTCATTGTCTCATTGTCGAAAAATCGGGCTTAATGGCTCTCAAAATCAAAATAATCAA
>CAVBXH010000075.1:0-12988 GCA_963599475.1 Acutalibacteraceae bacterium
AAATGAACATCGTTCGGATTTCCTGTTCTTTAAGCTCTTTCTTGTTAATGTCCATGCCCGAAAGTTTTTTAATCCCTGATATTGCTCACAAGCAAATCTCGTACGTCATTTTTTTGCGCATTGGCGATATTGCGTTTGATTTCCATATTTTCGCTATTTTAGTAACATGATACACTTTTGACGAATGCAAAGATATGAATATTACCTAAAACCGCCAAAGAACTTTCGGTATTTTTGTAACATAATACACTTTTGGCGAGGTCTTGAAACTACCAACACTTGTGCCGTCATCGTGAAAGTCGAAAGCGAGTACTTTTTCTACCACTGTTTGCTTGGCCAATCGGAAGATTATGTGTAACTTTGAGCCCAAAATAAACCTCACGATATGAACACGAAACACTTTCTGTCTGTAACGACAATGGCGGCAGCACTGATGATCACGGCATGCGGCCCCCAGAAGGCCGACGACCCAATGGCCGCGTCGGGCCGCACCCAACGCACGGAAAACCTGCTGAACAACCTCATGGCCTACTGCGACAGCGGCATCTACCTGTTCGGCCACCACGACGACACCGTCTACGGCATCGGATGGAAGGGCGACTCCGCCCGATCCGATGTCCACAGCGTATGCAACGACTACCCTGCCCTACTGAGCTTCGACCTCGGACACATCGAACTGGGAGACTCGGTCAACCTCGACGGTGTGTCGTTCGACCGTATGCGGCAGGAGATTTTCAACCATTTCAACCGGGGCGGTGTGGTCACGCTGTCGTGGCACTTGGACAACCCACTGTCGGGAGGCACCGCCTGGGTGTCCGACTCGCTGAAGCCTATCGAGACCAAGACCGTGGCCGCCGTACTGGAAGGCGGATCGAAGCACGAGGTGTTCTTGGGCTGGATGGACAAGGTGTCCGACTTCCTCAACGCCTTGGAGACCCCATACGGTGTGCGCGTACCCGTGATATTCCGTCCTTGGCATGAGCATACCGGATCGTGGTTCTGGTGGGGACAGGAGCACTGCACCGCGCAACAGTACAAAGCACTGTGGGAGCTGACCGTCAATCGGCTGAAGGAGAAAGGGGTGATGAACGCCCTCTATGCCTACTCGCCCGGAACGGAGATGGACGGCGACGAGGCCCGATACCTGGAACGCTATCCGGGCGATGACCTCATCGACGTGATGGGACTGGACAGCTACTGTTTCGCGCCCGATGCCGACACGGTGAAGATTGCCGCGTTTGCCAGCCAGTTAGACAAAAATCTGGCAACGGTATGCACCGTTGCCAGAAAACATCATAAGGCTGCTGCACTGACAGAGACGGGTTACGAAGGACTAAAAACGCCCGACTGGTGGACCAAGACGCTACAGCCCGTGCTGGACCAACACCCTGTCTGCTACGTGCTGGTGTGGCGCAATGCCTACGACAAGCCGCAACACTTCTTCGCACCGTTCCCCGGCCAGCAGTCCTCCACCGATTTTGTGCGCTTCGTCAACAACAAGCAAGTGCTAATGCGCAGCGATGTAAACAACATCTACTGCGCAAAAGCACGTCAATAGGGCCACTGGGCAGCGGCCGTTCCCTCCGTGATGCCCTGCATCATGTTGGTGTTGTAGACCTTGACAGCAGCGCGGTCGATGATGCTCATACCGTTGTTGCTGTTGATGTCCCACGCAAAGGGAACGCAGCCGTTGTCGATAGCGTAGCGCGTCACGGCAGCATACCATGCCTTGATGGACGCATCGTGGACGGCATCGGTCCCTATCGTGAAACGTTGCTCGGCACCAAGTTCTCCGACGATGACGGGGATGCCCTTGTCCACAAAGGCGGTCTTCATCTTCGCCATCTGTCCACTGACATAGCTCTCCGTGGCATTGCTGTTGGCGTTGCGGATGGACTCCGAGCCGGTGTTGCCCTTGCCCCAGTAGTACCACATCTTACCCCAACTGGCATCTTCCGACATCATGGTGAACTGGTAGGGGTCGTAGAAGTGGATTTCCATCATGAGGCGACCAGTGGCCGTGTCGCTGAGCTTAGACACATAATTGTTCGCCACCGTCTTGTCGATATTAGTCTCCGGACCTTGCACCACCAGCACACGGTACGCATTGTTGCCACCTGTGGCGCGGACAGCGTCAATGAACGTCTGCTCGTATTCGGCCAACCGACTGGCCAACTGGCTGTCGGCGATATTCGCACCCTGGTCCTGATAGGCACTGCCCACGCCAGGCTCGTTGAGTCCGGCAAAGACCACATGGTCGTCGTAGCTCTTGAAAGCCTCGGCAATCTGCGTCCATATCTTGGACAGTTGCTGCTTCTTCAACGTGACATCGGTGCTGGCCGTGAAGCCGTCGTGTTCCAGCCAGCCACCATCCCAGTGCTGGTTGAGCACCACATAGAGATCGGCCTCCACACAGTAGTTGACAATCTCCTTGACGCGCGCCATCCACTGCGTATCGATGGTGCAGTTGGTAGCATCGGTGATGTGACCCATCACCCACGCACAGGGGATGCGCACGCTCTTGAAGCCCTGCGCCTTGATGAAGTCAATCAGCTCCTTGGTGGTCTTGGTGCTCTGCCACGAGGTCTCGGTAGCAATGCCGGCGTTCTTCCACGAATTAGCATTGTTGCCGGCCTCCATGGTATTGCCCAGGTTCCATCCCGGATACATCAGCTTAGCCAGTTCCTTGGCGTTGTACTTGATGTCGCCCGACGGGTCAGGAGTCGGGTCTGGCGTGGCCTCGCCCTTCTCCTGGGTAACACTCACCGTCTTGCGCTCCGTTCCTGCCGTCACGGTAATGGTGGCCGTGCGCTGCTCCGTGGTGCCGTTGGCTTCAGCGGTCACGGTGATGGGCGTCACCTTCAGCGAAGGTGTGGTCTCGCCCACCGTCACCACACACCATGCGGCATCACTGGAAGCACTGACGGTCTGTCCGGCTCGTGCGCTGACCGTCTTCTCGCCGCCGTCCTTGGTAAACGTCAGCGTGACCGGTGTCACCGTGAGCCCCGTAATCTCCGTTTCCCCGGACGGGTCGTCGTCACCGCCACAGGCTGCGAACGCCATCGAGGTCATCGACAACAGCCAGACCACCATCAGTTTGTCAATCAGTCTTTTCATTGTATTTCATTCATTGGTAAAGTCAGAACTCCGGCACGGCAAAGAGGCTCTGGATGGTGAAGCTCAGCTCCATCTTGCTGGAGAAGCCCAATCCGGCCACGCAGCCGTCGACAGGAGTGCCGAAGGCACAGCCTGCATTGGCCGTCGCTCCATACGTGTTCCACAGCTCCAGCCGGTATTTCGGACTCTCGTTGCTATCCAGCACCTTGCTCTTGTCGTAGGTCACGGCGCTGCCGTCCAGCTTCAAGGCATCCAGCGTGCAGTGCATGCCCGGGAAGAACCTATAGATGTCGGCAATCTGTATGAACGTCATGATGGTGCCGCCCGAATAGTCGTTGTCCGCATCCTGATAGACGATGTCGAACTGCTTCTTCGTCACCTCATACTTGGCCGTCTCCTTGTTCAGCACCACATCGAAGGTCTCCCCTTGATTGAGTCCGTCCCAAGAAGCCGTGCCCCAACCGGCGTTGACATTGAGCAGCGTCGGCAGGTAAGTACCCTCAGGCCCGTTGATGGCAATGGTGTAGACCACCTCCATACTGCTACTGAACGTGAAGGCCGGGTCGTTGTCGGTGTCGGTCAGACTGCTGAACGGGGAAGCTACAATCTTCTCGTTCTTGGCGGTCTTGCCCCATACGTTGGCCATCTCCACGCGGAAGTTGCCATTGTCCTCAATATCACCGTAGCAGAAATTGTTGGCATTGAACTTGATCTCCTGTCCGTCCAGCTTGATGGCGTCGATACGCACGAACGCATTGGGGAAGCGTTCCTTCAGCCCCACGAAGTCAATCGTATTCACCTTCAGTCCGTTGCACGCCCCGTCATACTTAAAGGAGTGTTGTCCGTCCAGGGCTTCCGGCGCAATGGCATCCACCTCCGTGCCCCACGTACCGTTCCAGTCGTTGCCCACACAGATGAGATTGACCTTGACGGTGGCATCCTTGTCGGCTTTGGCCTGGCTGTAGTAGTTGAGCGAATACTGATAGGTACCGTCGGCGACCACACCAATCTGGAGTCCGTCGTCCGTCAGCGTAAGGATGTTACGCACACCACTGGTATTAGCCAGCCAAGTGTTGGCACAGAGAATCTTCACGTTGCCCATGTCCACGGTCTTGTTCTCCTCGTCCACGGTGATTTCCCCCTTGTCTTCGGTCACGGTGCCGTCGCTGGCAATGCGCTTCACGATGACATAGTCCTTACCGTCGTCACCATGCACAAAGGTCATGGAGCCGTAGTCCTCATTGTAGGTATAGCCAATCCATCCGTTGTCCGTTCCCATCTCCCAGTGAATGGTCTCATAGGGGTTCGGCTCATTGTTGGTGATGGTGCCCCAGTTGTCGTGTGCACCCCACTGGGTGAATGGCCCGTCAAAGACGTGTTGGGTCTTGTTGGGAGCGCCGTTGTCCAAATACCACGTCGTGAAGAGTTTCTCCTTGTCGAAAGTCACGTTACGGGCTACCGTCACGGGACGCACGGAAAGGGCTTCGTAGACCGCCCGTGTGGCGCGCACACCGGTGGAAGCGGTAAACTCATAGTCCACGGCAAATCCGGTATTGCTCTTGTTGGAAGAACCCGTGAGATAATAGCCGTGGAGTCCCGTCTCAGACACGGTACTCTCCACACGCTTGCCGGCGGCCGGCAGGAAGATGCTGTTGCCGTTTTTGGCCGTCACCAAATAACCGTTGACGCCATCCTGTTCTGCCCATTCCACGGTGCAGAGGCGGAACAGCTCCTCAAAGAGGTCGGCGGTGGGCAGCGTGCCCTTTCCGCCTGTTGCCAGATAGGCAATATCGTTGGCCGTCTTGTAGGTGTCGGCAGCGGCATAGTCATCGGCAAGGATGCTGGGATTGACACCCGCCAGGTCGCCAAAGCCGAAATAGCCGCCGAAATCCGTGGCCTTCTTGGCGCCCACGTTACGCTTGGCCCATTTCACGGAGAGTCCCAAATCCACGAAGTCGTTCTCCACGTCGAAGCCACCCTCGGCGGTCTGGAACGCCTTCACGTCACCATAGATGATGCCTGCTCCGAGGTCCAGGAAGGCCGCATAGTAGTAGGCCGTATTGGGCGCGAGTCCCTGCTTGGTGACCGAGAAATTGTCGGTCAGCTCTGCCGCGTCGATGCGCAGTCCGGCGCGCACCTGCTCCTGGTCGTTGACAGCGGCCACAACGATGCCGGCCTTTGCATCGGCGGGATACTTGCTAACACTGCCGGCCATGGTGGCATCGGCAAAGTCGATGTTCGTAGCAGCCCCCGTGGTGACCGTGGCATTCGTCGTGATGAGCGACTTCACCTCACCCTTGTAGGTCAGGCGACCCTGCAGGGTCACATAAGCCTGATAGTAGATGACCTGATTGTTCATCAGTCCCGTCAGTGAGCCGGAGAACTCCCCTGCCGACTGGGCGGTGAGTGTCTCGGTCAAAGCGTTCTCAGCGGTTCCGTAATAGAAGCCGGTGGTATAGGAGGCCGTACTCATCTCCTCCAGACCGGCCACCGTTCCGTAGATCGTGGCCGTTGTGGCAGTGACATCGGAAGAACCAGTCACCACCGAGCCGTCTGTCAACAGCGGAGTCTTGTTAGCATAGTAGTCGTCAGAATCGCTGCACGCCGTCAGGACGGTTGCGCCCATGACCAACGCCATTATTCCGGAAAATATCTTTGTCATTTTCATACTTGTAGTCATTTAGCGTTATTCTATGGTAATGCTTTCTACGGTGCAGGCACCGGCATAGGGATGTTCCGCGTCGGCTCCCGGTTCAACGGAACAATAGCCCGCATACTGCATGGTGATGATCAGTGCCGAGGTGGCATCGTCCCATTTCACGGTAGAGCCGGTATCGTTGGTCCACGACACGGTGTAGGTGCCGTCGCCGGTGACGGTAATGGCGCGCGCATAGTCGAAGCAGTCCGTCTCCCATGACTGTTCATTGCCACGGTTGCAGCACAGCACCATCTTCGCAGCTTGCTCGAAGGTAAAGCCCGACAGTTTCACGGTCACGTTGATCTTTTGGTTCTTCTTCAACTTGACATTGGCTGGGTCGATGGCATCATTGCCGCCGCCCCACGGGTTGTAGAGCTGACAGCGGAAATACTTCTCCGCCTCGATGTAGTTGTTCACCTTGGAAGCGTCGAACGGAACGGTCACGGGACCGGTCTCGCCACCGCCCACAGCCTTGTAGGTCAGGTTGGCCACCAGATAGGTGCATACATTGCCGTCGCCGTCCGTAGCATCAGGCACACCGATGACGAGTTCCGAACCTGGGTCGCACTTCATCACCTGCCATTCCTGGCCGGTGAGTGCCACGGTGCGTTCGTCGCCGGTCACCGTGAAGAGCGTCACGGCCTTGTCGAAGACGAGTTTTCCGTCGACAATCTCCATGGTGCCGGAGTCGTCGCCGATGGTGTAGGTGTAGCCAGTGCCCTTCTTGGCGAAGGTCACCTCAATATCGGCCACATCGTCGCCCCACATCGGTGCCCAGCCTTTGGTGTAGTCGCCGTTGGCCACCGACTCCCATGCGCTCGAACCGCCGTTCCACCACCACCAGTCGTAGGCCGCCTCATCGCTCATCAGGAAGGTCATGGCCTCGCCCTGGAAGCTAACGTTGTTGATGTCTGTCGTAAAGATTTTGGTCTCCAGATCGTCGATTTCCGGCAATACGGGCTTGGCTGGATTCACGTAGCCAGGATCATCCGTAGGAATGGTCACGATGCCGTCCTGCACGTCTTTGGCAATGAAGTTCCAGATGATCCACCAGGCTCCCTCGCTGTTGGTACGCATCGTGGCCACCTGCAGCAGATACGGAGTCAGTGCCGTGATGTAAAGGTCTGTGGTGTAGTTCTCGCAAACCGTGTCAAAGCCGGTGTTGTGCATCAGGTACGTATCGGTGAACGACAGCAGCGGATGGTTCTTGTCGCTCAGGTTGAGGTTGAACTTGCCCGTGAGGGTCGTTCCCGTGGAAGCCCCCTTCGTGCCGTTCTCTCCACGGTATTCCGTGATGGAGCAACCGTTCACGTCGTCCAGCGTGAAGGTCATATAGGAGTCCATATAGGCCGCATCGGCAGGAATCAGCCACGACTGGAAGCCTGGATCCCAGTTGGGAACCATGTGGTTGAGGCCGATGTCAGTAGACGCAGATCCGTCGTAAAGCACATCGTCCGGGTTACAGTACATCACAGGGGCTGTGCAGTTGCCCACCCCATAGTCCTTGTCCACGGGCACCCAGGTCTTGCTCTTGCCCACACCACCAGTCAGGTACGCATACAGCGGGTCTTCAAGTAGCGACATATTGTTCGTGGTGAGCTGGAACTGGTAGGGCTCGCTGTAGACAATGCCTCCCCGCGTGTCGACACCGAACTTCACCTCGTAGGTGCCGGCAAACGGAAGCTGGATTTTCACCTCGTTACCCTGGCTGCGTCCGTTGGGCTGCGTCCAGAAGCAGTTGTAGCTCTCGGGCAGGAGGCTCTTGAGCGTTATCGTATTGGATGCGTCCACCGTGACGCTGAAGGCTACGCCCTCCACCAGGTCGGCGGGCTGCAGGTCGGGCTTGTCCAGACTGTATTCGTCCGGGGAACAGGCTGCGAACAGCAGTGCTGCTCCAACCATGCACGTATTGATGATATTTCTTAGTTTCATAACTTCTTGTTCTTTTGGATTACATGATTACAGGAGCGGTTTTACCATCCGGCGTTCTGCTTGAGCACGCCGTTGGAGAGCTGTATCTGGTCCTGCGGAATCTGCTGGAAGCCGCGCTTGGAGATGATGTTCTCCTTCTTGTAGCTGACCGTGCCTTCATTGCCGCCGTTGAGCACACTCTCCCCGGAGTTGACAATGGCTTCGGCAGCCACTTCCACGCCCTGACGGAGAAGGTCCCAATAGCGGATGCCCTCGAAGGCAAACTCGCAGCGGCGCTCTTCCATGATGTTGGCCTTGGTGGCCGAGAGGGTGTTGCGCGGTGTCACGACATTGCCGTCGGCATCTTCCGTGGCGTAGGCGCGGTTGTGCACCATGCTCAGGTAAGCGTCGGCATTGGCACTACCCAACTCGGCAGCCATGAGGAGCACGTCAGCATAGCGCATCAGCGTGTAGCCGATGGGCTGTGAAATCTGGAAGTCGCCAGCCATGACATCGTTGTAATAGTGGGTCAGGTTCCATGATCCGTCGTCACCCTTGATGTAGCCCGAGCGTGCCGTGTATTTCTTGTTGAAATAGCCCGTGTATTCGCGCTGATCCGTCAGCTTCGACTGGTAGGTCTCCATGGTGGAGATGCCCTCGCTGGCCAGGTTGATGATGGAAGCGTCGCGGCGCTGGTCGTCGGCAGCGAACGAGTCGTAGAAGTTCTGCGGAACGGTAGCGCCGCCCCATCCCTGTCCATAGGGAGCCTTGAAGGTGCCGCCGCGCACGGAGAACATCTGGATGGCGTTGTTGCCGCCGGCGTTTCCGTTATAGTCGGACGTGTAGTTGAACTTCATGTTCAGGATGTTCTCCACGTTGCCCTCGCCGGCATACGTGCTGACTTCCTCCCACTGTCCGCTGGTCTGCTTCCACGTGGTGCTGGCACAGTACCACAGGTTCTTGTAGAGCGGCACGAGGCTGTATTCCCCGCTGGCCACGATGTCCTCCAGTCCCTGCAGGACGTATGCCTTGGTCACCTCAGTGTTGTCGGTGAACACGGGGTTCTTGCCGTACACGCCCGTATAGAAGAGATAGGCGCGCGCCATCATGGCCTTGGCGGCGTAGCACGTGATGCGTCCGTCGTTGGTGGCCGCCTGTGCCCTCGGATAAGCGTCGGCCGGGATGTTCTCTGCTGCATATTTCAGGTCGGAGAAAATCTGCGCGTAGACGGAATCCACGGGAGCCTGCGGCACGTTGTCCGTCGTGGGCACGGTGAGCAGGGGTACGTTCTCGAACACACGCGCCAGGTCGAAATAGAGGATGCCGCGCATGGCGCGTGCCTCACCGATAATCTGTCCGTGTGACGCGTCGCTGTTCCATGCGATGTTGTTCTCCTCCTTGATGAGCTGGTTGGTGAGATAGATGGCGGCATAATAGCTCGTCCACAGCGTGTTGTGCAGGTTGAGCTGCGAATTGTCCTCGCCGATGTCGAAGCGATCGACCACCTGCGTGTTGCGCGAGTCAGCATTGCCCGTGCCGCCGAAGCACTCGTCGGACATGAGTTCCGAGAGGTAATGGAAGGCGAAGGTAGGCCCGTTGGAGACGGTACACTGCCATCCGTCGTAGCAGCCGATGAGTGCGCGGCTTGCCGCAGACTCGTTGGTATAGTAGTTTCCCGTCGTTCCCTCGGTCTTCGACTGGGTCTCCAGGAATCCTTCGCCGCACGAAGCCAGACCTGCGGCGAGCAGTCCGACAGCGGCCATAGAGAATATCTTTGTTTTCATAATCTTAGTCTTCATAGGTTAGAATTTCAAGTTGACACCGAAGAGGAAGGTGCGTGGGCGCGGATAGTATCCGTAGTCGACACCCGACACCCATCCGTCGTTACCGTAGCCAATTTCCGGGTCCATGCCGTCGTACTTGGTGAAGGTGAAGGCGTTCTGCACCTGTGCGTAGAGGCGGCACTGGCTGATGTGCTTGCAGTTGAGCAGTTTGGCGAAGTCGTAACCGAGCGTGATGTTCGAGATACGGAGGAAGTCGCCGTCCTGGATGAAGAGGTCGGAGAACTGGTAATTGATGTTGGTGTTGGTGACGCGAGGAATAGAATTGCTCGTTCCCTCGCCGGTCCAGCGTCCGAGAATCCGCGTGGTGTAGTTGGCCGTTGTGGTGGCCATGTTGCGGTAGGTCTGCACAATCTGGTTGCCGGTCTGTGCGTTGGCGGTCATCGAGAAGTCGAGGCCCTTGTAGTCGAAGCCGAGCGAGAAGCCGAAGTTGAAGTCGGGCATTCCGTTGCCGAGGTTCACCTTGTCGCTGTCGTTGATCTGGCCGTCGTGGTTGACGTCGTAGTACTTCACGTCGCCGGGCTGTGGACTGGACTGCAGCACGCCGTTTCCGGCAGCAATCCAGTCGTCAATCTCCTGCTGGTTCTGGAAGATGCCAGCGGTCTTGTAACCCCAGAAGTAGCCAATAGGCTCGCCGTTCGAGGCGCGGTAGAACTCGCCCGAGTTGTCGTAGAGTACCGAACCGGAGGCACCGTGGATGATGCCGTCCTCATTGGGGATGTTGCCCACCTTGTTCTTGTTGTAGGCTCCGTTGACGTTGACATGATAGCTGAAGTCCTTGCCGATGCGGTCGTTCCAGCTGAGTGCCAGTTCCACACCGGTGTTCTTCACGTCGCCGCCGTTGATGTAGGGTGCGCCAGTGCCGACGGTGGCCAGCACGGGCGGCTGCACGAGCCAGTCCTTGGTGGTCTTGATGTAGAAGTCGAAGTTGACGTTGAGTCGCTGACTCAGGAAGCGTGCGTCGAAGCCGAGGTCAAACTGCTCCGAGGTCTCCCACGTGATTTCGTCGTTGCCCAGACGCGTGGGAACGGCTCCCCAGACATCGGCATCGGATCCGAGTGCCGTTCCAAAGTTGTAGTAGTGGTTAGAGAAGGTCATCGGCGCGAGATACATATAGTTGCCGATGTTCTGGTTGCCCACCTGTCCCCAGCTGGCGCGCAGCTTGAAGTAGTCCATGAAGCGTGTGACGGGTTCCATGAATTTCTCGTTGGTGACTACCCAGCCGGCGGAGATGGAGGGGAAGGTGCCGAAGCGGTGGCCCTTGGCAAAGCGCGAGGAACCGTCGCGGCGCACGGTGGCCGTGGCCATGTACGTCTCCTTGTAGTTCCAGCCCACACGTCCGAAGTAGCTGACCATGCGCTCCTCGTCCCACGGCGAACCGCTGACGGAGAGTCCCTGTTCCTGATTGGTGGCCGTGCCGTTGCTGAGGTAAGCGTATTTCCAGGTGTCGAAGCCGTCGCGCAGGGAACCGTTGGCCGCGTAGATGCTCTGCCCCTCTGTGCGGTACACCTCGTAGCCCACCATGGCGTCGAAATGGTGTTCGTTCACGTCAAAGACGTAGTTGAGGGTGTTGGTCCATGTGATGCCGAACCCGTCGCTGGCACTCTGCGAAGCCTTGGTGCGCGTGTCGTTGTAGCTGTAGATGGAGAAATGGTAGAGCGGCGAGTAGCTGCGATAGTTGTTGCTGTCGTATTTCACGCCGATGGTGGAGCGGAACTTGAGGTTCTTGATAAACTCCATCTCGGCATACGCGTTGGCGGTCACAGTGACGTTCTGCGTCCGGTTGCTGTTCTGAGTCATCATGGCTCCGTAGGGGTTGCCGTCGCCGTTGGCCCAGTCGCTGTCCGACGTGTCGTTGTAGGGCAGGTTGTAGCGGCCGTTATCGCTGTAGATGGGCGACAGGGGCGAGGTGCCGAAGGCGGCGCGTAGCGTGTTGTTGTAGGCGTTGCCCACGCTGATGCCGTTCTTCTTGTAGTAGATGAACGAGGCCTGCTCACCGACCTTGAGGAAGTTGTCGATGACCTGATATTCGGAGTTGATACGGAAGTTGTAGCGCGAGTAGTTGGACACGTCGCGGCCACCCACAATACCTTCCTGATTCATATAGCCCATCGAGATGGCGTAGTTGCCCTTCTGGCTACCGCCGCTGACGCTGAGGTTGGCACTGTAGGTCTCGGCGTTGTCCTTGAACATGGCGTCCACCCAGTCGGTGTCGATGATTCCGAGCTTGTTGCCGTCCGCATCGTAGTTCCAGATGCTCTTGTAGTTGTCCCAGTTGTAGGGCGCGTTGCCGGAGTTCACGTTCTGTTCGTCCATGATGGTCATATACTGTTCGGCGTTGAGCATGTCTGCCTTCCGGGGCGCGCTCTGCCATCCGTAGTAGGCATCGAAGCTCACCACCGATCGGCCTTCCTTGCCGTTCTTGGTCGTAACGAGCACCACGCCGTTGGCCGACTGCGAACCGTAGATGGCGGCCGAGGCGGCATCCTTCAGCACGTCGATGCTCTCGATGTCGGCAGGATTGACGGTGGCAATGTCGCCGCGCACGCCGTCGATGATGTACAGTGGGCCAGACGATCCTGTCGTGCCGAGACCGCGGATATTCACTTTAAGTCCCTCGCCGGGCTGCCCCGACTGGGAGATGATGGTCATACCAGGTGTCTGTCCCTGCAGGGCCTGCAGCGGGTTGGAGGTGTTGAGCCGCGCCACATCGTCGCCCTTCACCTGAAGGGTGGCACCGGTGACGAGTTTCTTCTTCTGCACACCGTAGCCCACCACGACCACCTCGTCCAGCGACTGGCGGTCTTCCTGGAGCACGACGTTGAGCTTCGCGCCGTTGGCCGGCACGGCCACCTTCTGCGTGATGAAGCCCAGGTAGGAGATGACGAGCGTCTGTCCGCTCTTGGCTGCCACGGAGAAATTGCCATCAATATCCGTCACGCCCCCCAGTGAGGTTCCTTCCACCATGACACTGGCACCGATGAGCGGTTCCTGATCTGTGGCGGAAATCACCTGTCCAGTGACGTTCTGAGCATTGAGGACACCTGCTCCGATTCCTGTGATTGCCTGTATGGCGAGCACAAGGGCTACCAAGGCAACTTTACGGAGCAGACTGCTCCGCAAGAAATTTAGAGATGCTTTTCTCATAATTACTTTTAGGTTGGTTTGTAATATAAATATTAGTTTAGTTTGGTCTTATACGGTGGCAAAGGTAAGGATTATTTTTTAATTCTGCAAACTTTCTCGGCAGAAAATATTTTTTCTCTGCCGAGAAAGTTACTTTTTCCAGTGCAAAAGATAACGTTCAGCGTTACGGAAACAAAGTGACTGCTTTACGATAGCTAAACGACTGATTTGCGGGAGCTAAACGACTGCTTTACGACAGCTAAGTGACTGCCTTAGCGGTGACAGATGACAACTT
>CAVBXH010000076.1:0-12853 GCA_963599475.1 Acutalibacteraceae bacterium
TGATCGCAGTCAAAGGGTCCATCCAGTTTTGGATGAAGGCATTGATCGCAGTCAACGGTCACTTTCCGTATTTTTCGAACGGGAAGTTCCCTCGCGCGCGTACATATAATATAAGGTGTCGTCTATTGCATGAAAACAGTTCGCTTAATCGTACCTCTGACGCTATGCGTCGAAGGCAGGCTGCACCTCGGAAAACAAAGAAAAACTCTGTTTCTCTTTGTTTTTCGCTCGGTTTGCACTACCTTTGCAGGCAAAGACAATCAATACACTGCACACATGAAATACCTCGACCCTAAAGCCGATCTGACGTTCAAGAAGATATTCGGGCAGCACCACGACCTGCTCATCAGCCTGCTCAACGCCCTGCTGCCCCTTAGCGGCGACGAGCAGATACGGGAGATAGAGTATCTGCCCGCAGAGCTGACGCCCGACCAGCCCCTGCGCAAGAACAGCATCGTGGACGTGCGGTGCAAGGACGCCGCGGGTCGCCAGTTCATCGTGGAGATGCAGATGGAGTGGAGCAACGCCTTCAAGCAGCGCGTGCTGTTCAACGCCTTGGAAACCTATACCTGCCAGTTGGATAGGGGAAAAACATCCACGCTGCTGCCTGTCTATTCGCTGTGTATTGTGAATGACATTGTCGAGCCAGACATGGCCGAATACTACCACTGTTACCGTATAGGAAACGAGGAGCACACCGAGAAGGTCATCGACGGTCTCAACCTCGTGTTCATCGAGCTGCCCAAGTTCACGCCCCACAGCATCGCGGAGAAGCGTATGGCCGTGCTCTGGCTGCGCTTCCTCACGGAGATTGACGAGAACACGCGCGAGGCTCCCGAGGAACTGCTGGAGAATCCCGAGGTGAAGCGCGCCATCGAGGTCGTCGAGGAGTCGGCCTACAGCGACGCGGAGCTTCAGGCCTACGACAAGTTTTGGGACAGCGTGCGCGTGGAGCAGACCCTGCAGCACGATAGTTTTCAGGACGGACTGGAAGAAGGACTGGAGGCCGGTCGCGCGGAAGGCCGTGCGGAAGGTGAACCCCAGAAGGCCATGAGCATTGCCAAGACGATGTTGCAGCGCGGCATGGACATCCAAACCATCGCCGAACTGTCCGGACTGACGGCGGAGGAAGTCCAGTCGCTCACGTAGTTAGATTTTTATCCGTTAGTAGTAGTCTTGACGCCCCTCTTGTCTGCTTATGTTACTTTCTTGGTCGTTGTTGTATAAAATCGTCATCTCCGTCATCTTCGTCCTCGTAAGCGTCGGCCGATAAGGAGTAGCGGAACAGAAATTCCCACATCTTGTTCAGTTCTTTGAGCGGCTTACGCTCACGCACCAGCTTGATTCCCATATGTCGGCAGAATGTTTTCAGAAAGCACTCCGTCCGTTCGTCTGGCACGGAAATCTGTAGCGGCAAACGACCGGCTTCCCCTATCGAGTTCAAAAAGTTGATGAAAATGGTCTGTGCGCCGTCTTCATCCTCCAATCGAGCCAGTTCAGGCTTCAGTACGCAGCCGTCGCTCTTGTTGACTGCCAACAGCATGTACGGGAAAAAAGCGCAGGTGGAATCCTCTTCCTTTACGGAAGAAGGAGAATGTATCAGCCGACATTGCAGCGTACTTATTTTTCGCAATCCCTTCAGACTCCACATTTTGTATCTCACGTTTTCGGTCTTCAATGCATTTTCAGCCAAGTCCTCCATTCGTTGCTCGTCGCTCTTGTCGTAGGCAGGCAGTTTGATGGTGGTGCAGGTGTAGCCAATGGCCTGTCTTGTCAGCAACGGTGCTTCCTTTCCTCCTTCCTTGGTGGGATATTCCTCATATTCTTCGAAGCCGAGCGATACCACGTCACCCCCTGCTACAGTGATGAACTGGTTGAGTGCGATGGCAGCTTCCAAAACCTGGCCCATGACAATTCGTTCTGCATCAGTATAGTTGTTTGGCTCGGCCACCAGATGGGGATGCTGGCACCGGAAGTCAACCCCTCCTTCGTCAGAGAACGTCAGATGAATATTCTCACTGTTAGCCACATGTTCGAACAACACCCTGTCATTATTCACTTGGCAAATCTCCATGCTGTCGAGGTAGGTTCTGAAACCTCTGTCGCCGACAAACACACCCACTCCAATGTGTACGCCCGAACGGCCCATCACGCAGCAGTAGGCAATCCTGCCATCTTCTAGTTCAACGCCAAACACATCGCTGTCAGCCAACGTTTCCCACAGCTCCGTCTTCTTGTATTCGTAGGCCAGTTGTTCTAACCTTTTCTGTAACTTCGATTCTTTTGTCATTGTCAGTTTTTTTTGGTTCTCGTTCTCCCAAGGAGTTTCCTTCAAATGTTCCAGCACACTGCAAACGGATCTGGAAATGGGTACAAAGATACACTCGAAAATCGACATCTGCAAGTTTTTCCCGCTGCAAATGTCATTCCACGGAGATACAGCCCTGCGAAATCGGTGTCCCTCCCGCGCGCACACCATAAAGGTATGAGGTGTAATTTTCGGGAGGAAGATGGGCCAAATTTCCGACGGGATATGCGGAAAACAAAAAAACTGCAAAAAAGTGGTGGATTACAGAATATTTTATGTAATTTTGCGCACAGAACTTTGCAGAGTTATGACACACAATATATTCAAAGGCTTGGGCATTGCCCTCATCACGCCATTTACAGAGAACGGCGAAGTAGACTACAAAGCACTCCACCGCCTGGTGGAATATCAGTTGAATAATGGTGCCGATTTTTTCTGCATCCTTGCCACTACGGGTGAAACGCCCACGCTGACGGCCGAGGAGAAGCGGAATATCAAGGAGCTGGTTATCAACGTGGTGGGCGGCAGGGTGCCCATCCTCATAGGGTGTGGCGGCAATAATACCGCTGCCGTGGTCGAGGAGTTGCGCACCGGCGACTTCAGCGGCATTGACGGCGTACTCAGCGTGTGTCCCTACTACAACAAACCCTCACAGGAGGGACTCTACCAGCATTTCAAGGCCATTGCCGCTGCCACGTCGCTGCCCGTGGTGCTCTACAACGTGCCGGGGCGAACGGGCGTGAACCTCAAGGCCGAGACCACCGTGCGTCTGGCGCACGACTGCCGCAATATCGTGGCCGTGAAGGAGGCCAGCGGCAATCTGGAGCAGGTGGACGAGATTATCAAGAACAAGCCCCGCGACTTTGACGTCATCTCCGGCGACGACGCGCTGACGTTCCCCATGGTGTCCTGCGGCGCTGTCGGTGTCATCAGTGTCATCGGCAACGCGCTACCGCGCGAGTTCTCGAAGATGATCCGTCTGCAGATGCGCGGCGAATACGACAGTGCGCGGAAGATTCACCACCGCTTCATCGACCTCTTCTCGCTGCTCTTCGTGGACGGCAACCCGGCCGGCGTGAAGGCCATGCTCCACGAGATGGGCTTCATCGAGAATGTGCTGCGTCTGCCGCTGGTGCCCACACGTATCTCCACCCTGCAGCGCATGAGCGAAATCATGAAGGAACTGAAGATATAAAGGAAAGGAAGAGAAAAAACCGCTATGGAGGAAAGCAAGGTCATTCATGAGATTACGCCGCTGATGGGGAAAGACTCCCTCTACATCGCCGACCGCAGGAAGAAGGAGTTCACCTACCCGATACACAACCACGAGGTGTTTGAGCTGAATTTCGTGGAGCACGCCGCAGGGGTGAGGCGCATCGTGGGCGACTCCAACGAGACCATCGGCGAGTATGACCTCGTGCTCATCACCAGTCCCGACCTGGAGCACGTTTGGGAGCAGAACGACTGCAAGAGCGAGGACATCCATGAGGTCACCGTGCAGTTCTACCTTGACCTCGACGAGAACGGCTTCTTCGGGCGGACACCCTTCGTCTCCATCCGGAAGATGATGCTGGAAGCGCGGAAAGGCGTGGCCTTCTCCATGGAAGACATCCTCCGCGTCTACAACCTCCTCGTCACACTCAGCGGCATCAAGGATAAGTTCTACGCCGTCACGCAGTTTCTTACCATCCTCTACGAGCTTTCCAAGAGCACGGCCATGCGCCCCCTAGCCAGTAGCAGCTATGCCAAAGTGGAGGTGGTCAGCGACTCCCGGCGCGTGCTCAAGGTCAAAAACTTCATCGCCAAGAACTACATGGACGAGATACGCCTCTCCACCGTGGCCGGCATCGCCGGGATGAGCCCTTCGGCCTTCAGCCGTTTCTTCAAACTGCACACGGGGCGCACCCTCAGCGACTATGTCATCGACATGCGCCTGGGCTACGCCAGCCGGATGCTCGTGGATACCACGAAGAGCGTGGCCGAGATTTGCTACGACTGCGGGTTCAACAACCTCAGCAACTTCAACCGCATCTTCAAGAAAAAGAAAAACTGCTCGCCGACCGAGTTCCGCGAGAACTACCACAAGACACGCATCATCGTATAGAAACAGTGAAAGAGAAAGACATAAATATCAGCGACTACAGCTATGAGCTGCCCGACGAACGCATTGCCAAGTTCCCACTGGCCCAGCGCGACCAGTCCAAGCTGTTGGTCTACCGGAAGGGAGACCTCTCCGAGAGCACCTTCTGCCGCCTGGCGGACTTCCTGCCGGAGAAGGCCCTGATGGTGTTCAACAACACGAAGGTCATTCAAGCACGCCTGCACTTCCGCAAGGCCACGGGGGCACTCATCGAGGTGTTCCTGTTGGAACCCGCCGAGCCTGCCGACTACGAACAGATGTTCCAGACCACGGCACGGTGCAGCTGGTTCTGTCTGGTGGGCAACCTCAAGAAATGGAGGGAGGGCGCGCTGAGCCGCACCTTCACCGTGAAAGGCCACACGTTGACCCTCACGGCCACCCGGAGGGGAGAGCACGGCACCAGCCATTGGGTAGACCTGGAGTGGGACAACAATGCCGTGAACTTCGCCGACATCCTCGATGCCGTGGGCGAACTGCCCATCCCGCCGTACCTGAACAGGGAGACGCAGGAGAGCGACAAGACGACCTACCAGACCATCTATTCCAAAATCAAGGGTAGCGTGGCCGCGCCGACCGCTGGACTGCACTTCACGCCGGCGGTGCTGGCCGACATCGACGCACACGGCATAGAGCGCGAAGAGCTGACGCTGCACGTGGGAGCCGGAACCTTTCGCCCTGTCAAGAGCGAACACCTGGGCGACCACGACATGCACACGGAATACATCGCCGTCAAACGGCACACGATAGAACGGCTGGTGGCCCATCACGCCAACGCCATTGCCGTGGGAACCACCAGTGTCAGAACGCTGGAGAGCCTCTACTACATGGGGCTCAAGCTCGAACGCAATCCGCACCTCACGGAGGAACAACTCCACGTGAGCCAATGGGAGCCTTACGAGGCGGAAAACGGAGCCGGCACAGACCATGTGCTGACGGCACAGAAGGCACTGGAGAACATCATCGCTTGGATGAACCGCCACCAGTTGACGACACTCCACTCCTCGACACAGATCATCATCGTGCCCGGCTATGAATACAAGATAGTGAAGATGCTCATCACCAACTTCCACCAGCCGCAGAGTACGCTACTCCTGCTGGTCAGTGCCTTTGTCAAGGGCGACTGGCGGTGCATCTACGACTATGCGCTGGCACACGGCTTCCGCTTCCTGAGCTACGGCGACTCGTCGCTGCTCATCCCGTGAAAGCCGGTTGAAAAAAATAAAGACTAAAGCGTTGAAACATGAAATACGGATTTGTTAACGTGGCAGCGGCTGTCCCTGCCGTAAGAGTGGCCGACACCGAGTATAACATTCTCGAGATAGAGAAGGTGATGGCCGAGGCCGAGGATAGGGGCGTGGAAATCCTCTGTCTGCCGGAACTGTGCATCACGGGCTACACCTGTCAGGACCTGTTCCGCCAGCAGCTGCTGCTGACGCAGGCCGAGGAGGGACTGCTGACGCTGTTGGACTTCACCCGGCAACTGAACATGGTCTGCATCGTGGGACTGCCCGTACAGGCTGGCGGACTGCTACTCAACTGCGCCGCCGTCATTCAGAAGGGAACGGTACTCGGACTCGTGGCTAAGACGTATCTGCCCAACTACAACGAGTTCTACGAGAAACGGTGGTTCGCCTCGGCACAGGACCTCAACGCCATGGAGATTTATCTGGCCGGTTCGCCGGTGCTCCTGTCGCCGCAGCCCACCGTGTTCCATACCGTCGACGGCGTGAAGTTCGGCGTGGAGATTTGCGAGGACGTATGGGCTCCCGTACCGCCGAGCAACAACCTCACGCTGGCCGGGGCCGACATCATCTTCAACTGCTCGGCCAGCAACGAACTGCTGGGCAAGCATCGCTACCTCCGCCAACTGCTGAAGCAACAGAGTGCGCGCACCATCAGTGGCTACGTCTACGCCTCGGCAGGGTTCGGCGAGTCCACACAGGACGTGGTCTATGGCGGCAATGCCATGATCTTCGAAAATGGCCACCTGCTGGCCGAGGGTAGCCGCTTCTCGCTGCAGCCCCAAATACAGATGGCACAGATTGACGTGGAACGCCTGCGCACCGACCGCATGGACAACACGACGTTTGTCAATGCGCAGCGCACGGCCACGGCACGCAGGGTGGAATGTAAGGAGGTGGAACCGGCTACGTTCTCCCTGACCCGTCCCGTCGACCCGCATCCGTTCACACCCGCCGACTGCGACATGGAGGAGAGCTGCGAGGAGATTCTCAGCATCCAGTCGGCAGGACTGGCCAAACGCTTGATACACACCAACTGCCAAAAGGTCGTGATAGGCATCAGCGGCGGACTGGACTCTACGCTGGCGCTGCTCGTCTGCGTGCGCACCTTCGACATGCTCGGCTACGACAGAACGGGCATTGTCGGGGTCACCATGCCCGGTTTCGGTACGACGAACCGCACACACGACAATGCCATCGCGCTGATGCAGACGCTGGGCATCAGACAAGAGGAAATCAGCATTGCCAAGGCCGTCACGCAACACTTCGAGGACATCGGGCAAGACAGTAGCGTACACGACGTCACCTATGAAAATGCGCAGGCGCGCGAGCGGACACAGATTCTCATGGATTTGGCCAACAAGGAAAACGCTCTCGTCGTGGGCACGGGAGACCTCTCGGAACTGGCACTCGGATGGGCCACCTACAATGGTGACCACATGTCGATGTACGGGGTCAACGCAGGGGTTCCCAAGACCCTCATACAATATCTCATCCGCTATCTGGCCGCGCTGCCGCAGTTCAAGGAACAGCAGGGAACGCTGGCCGACATCATCGACACGCCGATTTCGCCGGAACTGACACCGGCCGACAGTCAGGGACAGATTGAACAGAAAACGGAAGACCTCGTCGGCCCCTACGAGTTGCACGATTTCTTCCTCTACTATTTCCTGCGGTTCGGGTTCCGGCCGCAGAAGATTATGCTGCTGGCAGAACATGCCTTCGAAGGACAGTACAGCCGTGAAACCATCAAGAAATGGCTGACCACGTTCTGCTGCCGCTTCTTCAACCAGCAGTTCAAACGCTCCTGCCTGCCAGACGGCCCAAAGGTGGGCAGCGTCAGCCTCTCGCCACGCGGCGACTGGCGCATGGCCAGCGATGCAGCCAACAGCCTGTGGGTGAAGGAATGTGAAGCACTATAACAGGAATAAACACGAACAGATGCCAGAAAACAAACAGCCGCGCCGGACACGGAAACCGGCCACAGACAATAATTTCGTACACGTACAGCCCCAGGCCACGGAAATAGAGAAGACGGTGCTGGGCGCACTGATGATTGACAAGGATGCCTACACGGTGGTCTGCGAGACGCTTTATCCCGAGAGTTTCTATGATCCGCGCCACCAGAAGATTTACACGGCCATACGGGACCTGGAGCTGAGGGAGAAACCGGTGGATGTATGGACCGTGACCGAACAGTTGGCGCACCAGGGCGACCTGGAGGATGTCGGCGGACCGGGCTACGTTACGGAACTGTCGTCACGCGTGTCGTCGTCGGCCAGTATCGAATATCATGCGCGCATCATCGCACAAAAGGCATTGGCCAGACAACTCATCTCCTATGCCAGTGTTGTTCAGACCAAAGCGTTCGACGAAACAACCGATGTAGACGACCTCATGCAGGAGGCGGAAGGCTCGCTCTTCGAGCTCTCGCAGAAGAACATGAAGAAGGACTATACGCAGATAGACCCGGTCATCAAGAATGCTGTGGAGGTCATACAGAAGGCAGCGGCCAACAAAGACGGACTGACGGGAGTCTCCACAGGCTACTACAAACTGGACGACATTACCAGTGGATGGCAGGCTTCTGACTTGATTATCGTGGCGGGACGCCCTGCCATGGGTAAGACGTCATTCGCCCTCTCCATGGCCAAGAACATTGCGGCGGACAGTCGGGTGCCTATGGCGTTCTTCTCGCTCGAAATGAGCAATACGCAGCTGGTCAACAGACTGATTTCAAACGTCTGCGAGATACAAGGTTCGAAAATCCTGAACGGACAGCTGCACCCCGACGAATGGGACAGGCTCGACAAACGACTCAATAACCTGCTGGGCGCACCGCTCTACGTGGACGACACGCCGGGGCTCTCGGTGTTCGAACTGCGCACCAAGGCGCGGCGGCTGGTTCGGGAACATGGCGTGAAAATCATCATGATTGACTATTTGCAGCTGATGAACGCGCAGGGTATGCGCTTCTCGTCCAGACAGGAAGAGGTGTCGACCATCAGCCGCTCGCTGAAGGGACTGGCCAAGGAGCTCGACATCCCTATTATCGCACTGTCGCAGCTGAACCGTGGTGTGGAAAGTCGCGAGGGAAACGAGGGCAAGCGCCCGCAGCTGTCGGACTTGCGCGAGTCGGGTGCCATCGAGCAGGATGCCGATATGGTGCTCTTCGTCCACCGCCCAGAATATTATCACATCTACCAAGACGACCACGGGCGCGACCTCAGAGGCATGGCGCAGATCATCATCGCCAAGCACCGTAAGGGTGCAACGGGCGACGTGCTGCTGAACTTCCGGGGAGAATTTACACGGTTTGAGAATCCAGAAGACGGTCGGTTGAACACTGGCAGCAACAACGGTGAGGGGGAAATCCTCGGCAGCAAGATGAACGGCAACGCACACAATAGCACAGCGGAATCGCCGTTTGGCTATGAGGACATGAACGGCCCCATGCCTTTCTGACGAATAAAAAGAACAAAGGACAATAACTAAAAAAGATAAGCACATGAAGAAACTATTGTTAGGAGACGAGGCCATTGCACAGGGAGCACTTGATGCCGGACTGAGCGGTGTGTATGCCTATCCGGGCACTCCGTCAACGGAAATCACCGAATACATCCAAGGCTCGGCATTCGCCCGGGAACGCGGAGTCCACAGTCGGTGGTCTACCAACGAGAAAACAGCCATGGAGGCAGCCCTGGGCATGTCGTTCATGGGGAAAAGAGCACTGGTCTGCATGAAACACGTGGGGCTGAACGTCTGTGCCGACCCGTTTGTCAACGCCGGCATGACGGGAACGAACGGCGGACTGGTGGTGCTCGTGGCCGACGACCCCTCCATGCACTCGTCACAGGACGAGCAGGACAGCCGCTTCTACGGCAAGTTTGCCATGGTGCCCACACTGGAACCGTCCAGTCAGCAGGAAGCCTACGACATGATGGAAGAAGCTTTCGACCTCTCCGAGGAACAGCATCTGCCGGTGTTGCTGCGCGTCACGACCCGGATGGCTCACTCGCGTGCCGTCGTCGAGGTGAAGGATGGACCGCGGTCACAGAACGAACTGAACTACAATGCGCAGGCTTCCAACTGGGTGCTCCTGCCGGCCTTTGCCCGGAAACGCAATGCCGCCGTCACTGCCCAGCAGGCGCAGTTGGAAAATATCGCCGAGCATAGCACACATAATAGATATAAGGATGCGTCGGACCATACGCTTGGAATCATTGCCACTGGTATTGCCTATAACTACCTCATGGAGTGCTTCCCCGACGGCTGCCCTTATCCTGTGCTGAAAATTAGCCATTATCCGTTGCCTAAAGCATTGGTGCAGCGGATGACACACGAGTGTGACAGTGTATTGATAGCGGAGGAAGGACAGCCCTTTGTCGAAGAGATGGTGCGCGGCGTAATGCCGGGCGACACCGTGGTCAAGGGACGCCTGACGGGGGAACTGCCGCGTACGGGCGAACTCAATCCCGACATTGTCAAGAAGGCGTTGGGAATGGCGAGTGGCGAAAGCTACGCGACGTGTGAGGATGTGGTGCCGCGTCCGCCTGCACTCTGTCAGGGGTGCGGCCACCGCGATGTCTATACAGCCCTCAACCAGGTGCTGGCCGACTATCCCCATGCGCGTGTGTTTGGAGATATCGGTTGTTACACGTTAGGATTTCTGCCACCGTACAAGGCCATCCACTCCTGTGTCGACATGGGAGCTTCCATCACGATGGCCAAAGGAGCTGCGGATGCCGGTCAGTGGCCTGCCGTCGCCGTCATCGGCGACTCCACATTCACGCACTCGGGAATGACGGGGCTGCTGGATGCCATCAACGAGCAGGCGGACATCACGGTGATTCTCAGTGACAACCTGACCACCGCAATGACTGGAGGACAGGATTCTGCCGGTACGAACAAGTTTGAGGCTATCTGCCGGGGACTCGGTTTGGACGAGGAACATTTGAAAGTTGTGGTTCCACTACCGAAGAACATGGCGGAGATTACGCAGGTCATCCGTGACGAAATCAACTACCACGGACCGAGCGTCATCATCCCTCGACGGGAGTGTATGCAGACCCTGCAACGGCATCTGAAACAGAAGAAAGACGGTCGAAAATAGTTTCCGTATAACGCTAAAAAGACGAACAAGATGAAAACAGACATTATACTGTGCGGTGTGGGCGGACAAGGCATCCTCTCCATAGCCACCATTATTGGTGAGGCCGCAATGAACGAAGACTTATATATCAAGCAGGCGGAAGTGCACGGCATGTCGCAACGGGGTGGAGACGTACAGTCCAACCTCCGCATCTCGGACAAGCCTATTGCCAGCGACCTCATTGCCAAGGGTGGGGCAGACGTCATCATCTCCATGGAACCGATGGAGGCACTGCGCTATCTGCCTTTCCTCCATGCTGACGGATGGGTCATCACTTCTGCTTCACCCTTTGTCAACATCCCGAATTATCCCGACATGGCCGTGGTAGAGCGTGACCTCAAAGCCTTGCCGCACGTGATTATGCTGGATATCGAACAGTTGGCTAAGGACAATGGGGTGCCCCGCTCGGCCAATATGATTCTCCTGGGTGCCGCACAAAAGGCACTGCATATAGAATACGACAAACTGGAGACTGCCATCCAGCGTGTTTTTGCTAGAAAAGGGGAGATCGTCGTGGCTGCAAATGTCAAGGCTTTGGCCATAGGAAAGGAGCATCAGCTATGAAACAGACACCCATTGATTCGCAGCTCATTGATTCACTGGTGGCCAAATTAGGAATCACTGACTTTGCCAAGGCAACCATACGCGAGGTGAAACTGGTGGCCTCGCAGGCGGAGAGGCAGTCGGGCGAGGAGTTCATCAAGATGGAAATGGGCATTCCCGGATTGCCGGCGGCGAAGGTAGGAGTGGAGGCCCAGGTGGACGCGCTCCGCAAAGGAATCGCCAATCTCTATCCCGACATCCAAGGATTACCGGAGTTAAAACAGGAAGCATCACGCTTCGTAAAGGCGTTCATCGGCATTGATGTGGCACCCGAGGGGTGTGTGCCTGTGTGTGGTTCTATGCAGGGCACCTTCGCTTCGTTCCTAACGTGTTCACAAGCAGACTGCCACAAGGATACGATGCTCTTTATCGATCCGGGATTTCCTGTGCAGAAGATGCAGTTGCAGGTCATGGGCGTGAAATACGAAACGTTTGATGTCTACGACTACCGTGGTGAGCGTCTCGGAGCGAAACTCGAAACGTACCTGAAACAGGGGAATGTTTGCGCCATCATCTATTCCAACCCCAATAATCCTTCGTGGATTTGTCTTAATGAGGAGGAATTGCAAACCATAGGACGGTTGGCTACACAGTATGATGCTGTCGTCATGGAGGACTTGGCCTATTTTGCCATGGACTTCCGACGTGACATGAGTACGCCGTTCCTGTCGCCTTACCAGCCGACAGTAGGACGCTATACTGACAACTACATCCTGCTGATCAGTGGGTCAAAAGCCTTTAGCTATGCCGGCGAACGCATCGGGGTGACCTGTATCTCCGACAAACTGTTCCACCGTCATTATGATGACCTCGACCGCCGTTATGCAGGATTACCCTTCGGACCAGTGTTCTCGACACGTATGCTGTATGCCTTGTCCTCGGGAACCAGCCATTCGGCACAATACGCCATGGCCGCCATGCTCCGGGCTGCATCCAACGGCGAATATGATTTCCGTAGTGAAGTCAGCGTCTATGGCCGTCGGGCGCATCGGCTCAAGGAAATATTCCTTCGCCATGGCTTTCATATTGTCTACGACAAAGACCTTGACGAGCCAGTTGCAGACGGATTCTATTTCACGATAGGATATAGGAAGATGACCAGTGGAGAACTAGCCTACGAACTGATGAGTTATGGCGTGTCTGCCATCTGTCTTGTCACTACAGGCTCCAATCAAGAAGGATTGCGCATCTGCACCTCTTTTATAGAGGAACACCAGTACGACCAACTGGAAGAACGAATGGTCATTTGGGAAGAGAATCATAAAAACTGTTAACGATTAGGAAATTTTTCTCGGAAAAATTTGTTAGTTCTCAGAAAAGTTGTACCTTTGCATCCGCTTTCACCAATCGGGCGCAGTTCCGAGGGTGCGGGCAAAGAAAAAAGAGAGCGTTCTTTGGAAGCATTACAT